>NZ_JBFUJV010000013.1:0-126856 GCF_056401175.1 Nocardioides sp. P4_G10
GCCGGGCCGGCGGGTGCTGCTGGGAGCGGGATCGATCAGTGGCCGTGGCCGTGACCGTGACCGGCGGCGGCCGGCTCCTCCTCCTCGGGCTTGTCCACGATGAGGGTCTCCGTCGTGAGCAGCATCGCGGCGATCGAGGTCGCGTTGACCAGCGCCGAGCGGGTGACCTTGACCGGGTCGAGGACGCCCTGGGCGACCAGGTCGCCGTACTCGCCGGTGGCGGCGTTGTAGCCGTTTCCGACGCCGAGCTCGCGGACCTTGGAGGTCACCACGTAGCCGTTGACGCCACCGTTCTCGGCGATCCAGCGCAGCGGCTCGTCGGCCGCCTTGCGGACCACGCGGACACCGGCAGCCTCGTCACCGGTGAGGCCGAGGTTGTCCTCGAGCACCGACACGGCGTGGATGAGCGCGGAGCCACCGCCGGCGACGATGCCCTCCTCGATCGCGGCGCGCGTCGCGGAGACGGCGTCCTCGATGCGGTGCTTCTTCTCCTTGAGCTCAACCTCGGTGGCGGCGCCGACCTTGATCACGCAGACACCGCCGGCGAGCTTGGCGAGGCGCTCCTGGAGCTTCTCGCGGTCCCAGTCGGAGTCGGTGTTCTCGATCTCGGCCTTGATCTGGTTGACGCGGCCCTCGACGGCCGAGCTGTCGCCCGCACCCTCGACGATCGTGGTGTGGTCCTTGGTGATGACCACACGACGCGCCTGGCCCAGGACCTCGAGGCCCACCTGGTCGAGCTTGAGGCCGACCTCGGGGGCGACGACCTGACCACCGGTCAGGGTCGCGATGTCCTGCATCATCGCCTTGCGGCGGTCGCCGAAGGCCGGAGCCTTCACGGCGGCGACGTTGAAGGTGCCGCGGATCTTGTTGACGACCAGGGTCGAGAGCGCCTCGCCGTCGACGTCCTCGGCGAGGATGAAGAGCGGCTTGCCGGTCCCGATGACCTTCTCGAGGACCGGGAGCAGCTCCTGGATCGAGGAGATCTTGCCCTGGTGGAGAAGGATGTAGGCGTCGTCGAGGACGGCCTCCATCGACTCCGGGTCGGTGACGAAGTAGGCCGAGATGTAGCCCTTGTCGAACTGCATGCCCTCGGTGAACTCGAGCTCGGTGCCCATGGTGTTGGACTCCTCGACCGTGATCACGCCGTCCTTGCCGACCTTGTCGAAGGCCTCGGCGAGCAGGTCGCCGATGTGGCTGTCGCGGCTGGAGATCGTGGCGACGGACGCCATGTCCTCGCGGGACTCGACCTCGCGGGCCGCCTCGCGCAGGGCGTCGCCGACGGCCTCGGCCGCTGCGTCCATGCCGCGCTTGAGACCCATCGGGTTGGCGCCGGCCGCGACGGCGCGCAGGCCCTCGTGGACCATGGCCTGGGCCAGGACGGTGGCGGTGGTGGTGCCGTCACCAGCGACGTCGTTGGTCTTGGTGGCCACCTCCTTGGTGAGCTGGGCACCGAGGTTCTCGAACGGGTCGTCGAGCTCGATCTCGCGAGCGACGGTCACCCCGTCGTTGGTGATCGTGGGGGCGCCCCACTTCTTGTCGAGGACGACGTAGCGGCCCTTGGGGCCGAGCGTCACCTTGACGGCGTTGGCGAGGGCGTCCACGCCGCGCTCGAGGGCGCGGCGGGCGTTCTCGTCGAACTCCAGGATCTTGGGCATCGAAGTGCTCCTAGGAAAGGTTCGGGGTGAAAGGGTTTCGCCCGGACGTCATGGCCGGAGGTCGCAGGAGCGACCGGCGGCCATGACGTTCCGGGCGAAGAGGAGATCAGGAGACGACGGCGAGGATGTCGCGCGCCGAGAGGATCAGGTACTCCTGGCCGGAGTACTTGACCTCGGTGCCGCCGTACTTGCTGTAGATGACCTTGTCACCCACGGCGACGTCGAGCGGAACTCGGTTGCCGTTGTCGTCGATGCGACCGGGACCGATCGCCACGACCTCGCCCTCCTGGGGCTTCTCCTTGGCGGTGTCCGGGATGACCAGGCCGGAGGCGGTGGTCTGCTCGGCTTCGAGCGTCTGGACGACGATGCGGTCCTCGAGGGGCTTGATGTTGACCGACACTTCGGATCAACCTCCACTTTCTCAAACAAGAGATCTTCAGGACGTGGGCTCGCGGTCCGGCGGCACGCCGTCGCGGGGGTCGTGCCAGGCTCGCGAGCGTTGGCATTCTCGGGGTGAGAGTGCCAGAGCAGACGCTAGCACTCTGCCCAATCGAGTGCTAGCCGGAGTCGCCGCTGACAGGATGACGGCATGCAGATCGAGACGCTGGACTGGCTGCGGACAGCCGAGGGAGCCCGTCTGCTGGTCGACGCCACCCGGGCCTGGGCGGAGCACGCGGGCGACCCGGTGCGGGTCGCTGCCGTCGTACGACGTCTCGAGCCCGACGCCGAGAAGGCCGCCGCGGCCACCACGCAGGCGCAGCTGCGCGCGAAGGCCGTGGCGAAGTTCGGCGAGGCGGCGCACCTGATGTTCTTCACCCCCGACGCGCTCGAGCAGTCGACACGAGCGCGCGTCGCCGACCACCGGGCGGCACGGGTGGCCGCCGCGATCCCCGGCGGCAGCGTCATCGACCTCGGCTGCGGCATCGGCGGCGACCTCCTCGCCTTCGCGCGGGCCGGGCTCGTCGTGGGTGGGGTCGACCTCGACCCCGTGCGGGTGGCGATGGCCCGCGCCAACCTCGAGGCGCTCGGCCTCGCCGGTGCCGTGCAGGTGGGCGACGCCACCACGATCGGCGCGGCCGCCTTCGACGTCGCCTTCGCCGACCCGGCTCGTCGTGGCGGCCGAGGCCGGGTGTTCGACGTCGAGGGGTGGACGCCCCCGTGGCCGTGGGTGCTGGACCTCCTGACCCACCGCTCGCTGGTGAAGGTCGCCCCCGGCATCGACCACGACCTGGTGCCGTCGGGCGTCGAGGCGGAGTGGGTCAGCGACGGCGGCGAGGTCAAGGAGGCCGTGCTCTGGTCCCCGGCGCTCGCCACCACCGACCGCCGCGCGACCGTGATCGGCGAGCACGGGCTGGCCACGCTCACCGACGAGGACTCCCCCGTCGACGGGGAGCCCGGGACCGACGTCCGCGCCGTCGGCGCCTACCTCTACGAGCCCGACGGTGCCGTGATCCGTGCCGGTCTGGTCACCGCGGTCGCCGCCGGCGTCGGTGGCGGGCTGGTCGACCCGCACATCGCGTACGTCACCAGCGACGCCTCGTTCCGTACGCCGTTCGCGCGCGGCTACCGCGTCGTCGAGCACCTGCCCTACCGCGAGAAGCAGCTGCGCGCGGCCCTGCACGAGCGCGGGATCGGCCGGCTCACGATCAAGAAGCGCGGGGTGCAGGTCGTCCCCGACGAGCTCCGCAAGCGGCTGACCCTGCGCGGGGACAACGAGGCCACCCTGGTGCTCACCCGGGTCTCCGGTCAGGGGACGGCCCTGCTCGTCGACCCCTTCTGACGGCGCTTGCGAGCGCGCGGTCAGCAGCCGGGTCGTCCCACGCCCGGGACGTCGACCGGCAGCCGGCCCCGTGCCGGCGCCTGACCGGTCAGCACCTCGACCAGCACCTGCATCGCGGCGGGCGTGTCGCCGTAGGTGGCGATCCGGGTCGGGGCCGCCACGCGTCCCAGCACCCACGGGCTGTCGGTGGCCACGGCGACCTGGCCGTCGACGGGGGCGTCCCGGTAGCCGGTGAACCCGATCTGCGTTCCTGCCGCGAGTCGCGCGTCCTCACCGGCCTGCCACGCGTCGAGGCGCCGCTCCCGGCGGGCCTCGGCCTTCTCCCAGGCGCGCACGCGTCGCTGGTAGGCGCGCTTGCGCTCCTTCTTCCTACGATCGGGCCTCGGCTTGGCGCTGGTGAGGCCGGCCGGCGGCGAGCGACGCGCCAGGACCGTGATCCCGGCAGCCTGGGCGGCGGGGGTGAACGCCCCGACCGCGCTCGGGTCGCCGTAGGCATGCACGGCGTCGCCGACGAGCTTGCCCGAGCACGCACCGTCGGTGACCGTCACGGCGGCGGCGGAGAGGCGTCGCGACGCTGCAGCCGCCGCGCCGGGCGCCGACCTCGGCTGCTGCGCGGACGCGGCGAGGTGGGTGAGCAGGGCGATCTGCCGCGCGGCCGCCTGCTCCAGCCGGTGGCGGGGCAGGGTGCCACCGCGTACGGCGCGCACCAGCGCTGCCCGCGCCACGGCGGGCGAGGGCGGCATCAGCAGGACGTCGGAGCCGGCGCGGAGGGCCTGCACCGCCGTGCGCCCGGGGTCGCGGCCGCGGGTCACGGCGGCCATCTCCAGCGAGTCCGTCACGACGAGGCCCGCGAAGCCGAGCTCGTCGCGCAGCAGCCCGGTGACCACCTTGCGCGACAACGACGACGGCACCCGGGGGTCCACGGCGCGCACGTCGAGGTGGCCGACCATCACCGCCGGGAGCCCGGCCTCGATGCCGCGGGCGAAGGGCACGAGGTCGGACGCCTCGAGCTGCGCCTTCGTCCTGCCCTGCACCGGCAGGGTCAGGTGGCTGTCGGCCGGCACGGACCCGTGGCCCGGGAAGTGCTTGATGACCGGCAGGACGCCGGCCGTGCCGAAGCCGGTGGCCGCCGCGACGACGTGCTCGGCGACGACACCGGGTCGCGACGAGGCGGACCGCGACCCGATCGTGGGGTCGCCGGGGCCCGACGTGACGTCGGCGTCCGGGGCGAAGTCGACGGTGAAGCCGAGCCCGCGCAGCTCCGCGGCCCCGGCGGCGTACGCCTCCTGCGTCAGCCCCGCGTCACCAGCGGCGCCGGTGCTCATGAAGGTCGGGAACCGGGTCGCCGCGCCGCGCAGCCGCTCGACCACGCCACCCTCCTGGTCGACGCCGAGGAAGAGCGGCCACGTGCGGGGGACCTGGCGGGTCAGCGCCCTGTTGACGGCCCTGACCTGCTCGGCCGAGGCCACGTTGGCACTGAAGGCGATCACGCCTCCGAGGTGCAGGTCCCGGACCATCCGCACCGGGGCGTCGGTCCCCTGCCAGTCGGCGACGATGACCTGACCGGCGAGGTCGGGCAGCTTCATCCGGCCGACGATCCGCGCCGCCCGGTCCAGCTCGGCCCCGGTGGGACCCCACCCCTCGGCCAGCCCGAGCTCCTCCGACGGCGTCGGCGGGACGGTCGGCGTGCTCGTGGCGGCCGTGCTCTCTGCGGTCCTCTCCTCGTCCCCGCCCGGGCCCTGTCCGTCGCACGCGGCCAGCGACGCGACGAGCACGAGGGAGGCTCCGAGGCTCACCAGGGGCGAGGCGGGGCGGGAGCGCATCACGCCATGGTGGCACGGCACCACCGACAGCTCACCGCCCGCGACGGTCAGGACGCTCCCAGGGCCAGTCGCTCTCGATCCAGGCAGCCACGGCAGCTGCCAACGGCTGGTCGAGCCCGGCCCGGTCGGCCCGCACCCACGACTGCACCTTGACGTCGTGCTGGTCGGACCTGCTCGGGTAGAGGTAGACGCAGCCGATCACCTCACGACTGCCCGGCTCGAGCACGGTGAACGTGAAACCACGTCGCGCCTCGAAGTCCGCCGCGTGCCGGGTGAGGTCGGCGAGGTTGTCCTCGAGCGACATGCCGCCGGCGGGCGGCCACGACCCGTCCGCGTAGCCCGGCGTGGCGCGGACGTGCGCGATGCTCGACGACCACGCCGCGTGGTCGGACTCGTTGTGCTGCGGCCCGAGCGGCTCGAGCACGAAGTCGTCCGTCACCAGCGACGTCGGTGGCGCGAAGTCCTCGGGCACGAAGTCGGTGGTCATCCGGCGACCGTAGCCCGGCCGGCCGCCGAGCCGCCCGGCTCGAGGAGAGCCGGGCGGCCTGGCGCCTCAGGCGGAGAGGCCCTCGCGCTCCGCACCGATCGTGGTGTCGGGACCGTGGCCGGTGTGCACGACCGTCTCGTCCGGCAGCTCGAGCAGCCGGCGACGGATCGAGTCCCTGATGACATCGGCGTCGCTGTAGGAGCGGCCCGTCGCACCCGGGCCACCCTCGAACAGGGTGTCGCCGGTGAACACGCAGCCGAGGTCGTGGACGTAGAGGCACACCGCGCCCGGCGCGTGACCCGGGGTGTGGATCACCTTGATCGCAGCACCCCCGATCGTGAGGGTCTGGTCGTCGGCCAGGTCGACGTCCCAGAGCTCGGCGCCCTCCTCGTCGCCCCCGTGGGTCAGCTCCCACAGCGGGCGGTCGTCGGGGTGCAGCAGGATCGGCGCCCCGGTGCGGCGCCGGAGCTCCGGCGCCACGCGCACGTGGTCGTCGTGGGCGTGGGTGCACACGATCGCCTTGACGGCCCGGCCGGCGACGACCGCCATGATCGCGTCGACGTCGTGGGGAGCGTCGACGACCAGGCACTGCTCGTCGTCACCGATCACCCACAGGTTGTTGTCCACGTCGTGCGTCTCGCCGTCCAGGGAGAACGTCCCCGAGACGACGGCGTGGTCGACCCGCACGGACGAGGCGCCCATCACAGCACCACCACCGAGCGCAGCACGTCGCCCTGGTGCATCTTGTCGAAGGCGGCCTCGACGTCGCCGATGCCGATCTCCTCGGTCACGAACGCGTCGAGGTCGAGCCGGCCCTGCTGGTAGAGGTCGACGAGCATCGGGAAGTCGCGCGACGGCAGGCAGTCGCCGTACCAGGAGGACTTCAGCGACCCGCCGCGTCCGAAGACGTCGATGAGCGGGATGTCCGGCACCTTCATGTCCGGCGTCGGCACGCCGACCAGCACGACGGTCCCGGCGAGGTCGCGCGCGTAGAACGCCTGCTTCCACGTCTCCGGGCGTCCGACGGCGTCGATCACCACGTCGGCGCCGCCCTCGTGGCCGGTGCCGTCCGGCGGCGGCGTCAGCGACCGGATCGCCTCGACCGGGTCCACCTCGGAGGAGTTCACCGTGTGGGTGGCGCCCATCGAGCGCGCCAGCTCGAGCTTGCGGTCGTCGAGGTCGACGGCGATGATCCGCGCCGCCCCCGCCAGGGCCGCCCCGGCGATCGCGGCCGCGCCGACGCCGCCGCAGCCGATGACGGCCACGGTGGAGCCGCGGCCGACGTTGCCGGTGTTGATGGCGGCACCGAGGCCGGCCATCACGCCGCAGCCGAGGAGGCCGACCGCAGCTGCACGGGCCGACGGGTCGACCTTCGTGCACTGGCCTGCGGCGACCAGCGTCTTCTCCGCGAAGGCGCCGATGCCCAGCGCGGGCGAAAGCTCGGTGCCGGCGAGGTCACCCTCGGCGAGCGTCATCTTCTGCGTGGCGTTGTGGGTGGCGAAGCAGTACCACGGCTCGCCGCGGTTGCACGCGCGGCAGTCGCCGCACACGGCGCGCCAGTTGAGGACGACGAAGTCGCCCGGCTCGAGCCCGGTCACGTCCGGGCCGACCGACTCGACGACGCCGGCCGCCTCGTGGCCGAGGAGGAAGGGGAAGTCGTCGTTGATCCCGCCCTCGCGGTAGTGCAGGTCGGTGTGGCACACCCCGCAGGCCTGGATCTTCACCACCGCCTCGCCCGGGCCGGGATCGGGGACGTTGATCGTGGTGAGCTGCACCGGCTCGCCCTTCGCGAGCGCGACGACGGCCTGGACCTGCTGCATGGGTGTGCCTCCTGTGGATCGGGTCGACGAGAGCCTTGCAACGCAAGCCAAACAGATGCAACCACCTGCCGAGGAGTCGCGTCCTCACCCCGACACACCACGCGGAAGAACACGCGGACGGACAGGAGGTGGACGATGAGCGCGACACTCGTCGACATGGGCAAGCACGACCGGCAGGCCGACAAGGACGCCGACTTCTCGGCGTACATGTCGGGGCGCCAGTCGGCGCTCTACCGGACGGCGTACCTCCTCGCCGGCGACCACGCCGGCGCCGAGGACCTGCTCCAGACGGCGTTCGCCAAGCTCTACCTGTCCTGGGACCGCATCCGCGACCGCGAGGCCCTCGACGGCTACGTCCGACGGATCATGGTCAACGAGAACAACTCGCTGTGGCGGCGGGCGTGGAAGCGCCGCGAGCACACGACCGACACCATGCCCGAGACCGGCGCTGTCGACGTGTACGACGACGGCATGGGCGGGGCGCTCTGGTCGTTCGTCCAGACCCTGCCGCCCAAGCAGCGCTCGGTCGTCGTCCTGCGCTACTACGAGCAGCTGAGCGAGGCCGAGATCGCCGACGTGCTCGGGATCTCCGTCGGGACCGTGAAGTCGCAGGCCAGCCGCGCGCTGGCCGCGCTGCGCGCCCGTGCCCCGCACTCCCTCAACCCCCACGAGTCCGGAGACGATGCACGATGAGCCCCACTCCCCTCGAGGACCAGGTGCACGACGCGCTGCACCGCACCGCCGATCCCCTGCAGCGCGCGCCGTTCACCGTGACCGACGTCCGCACGCACGCCCGCCGGATCCAGCGCCGCCGCGCCGTGGTGGCCGGCGCCGCGGTCGCCGCCGTCCTGGCGATCGCCATCCCTGTCGGCGCCGGCATGGTCGGGCCGTCCCCACGGAGCGACGTCCCTCCCGCCACCGAGCCGCCCGCACCCCGGATCACCGGGACCGTCCGCATCGACCCGCTCACCGCCCCCGTCGGCGCCGAGCTCGCCGTGCCCCTCATCAACGTCGACGAGCCGAGCCTGACCGTCGACGGCGAGACCGTCGCCCTCCCCCGCGTCTACGACCAGCTGACGCCGTACGTCGAGGGCTGGGTCGGCGTCAGCTTCACCGACGACGGCGGCGGGCGCGCCGTGCAGGTCCTCGACCCCGACTTCCGTGTCCTCGACGAGGCGGCGCCGAGCAGCCCCATGGCCGTCTCGGCGGACGGCTCGCGGATCGCGTGGGCCGAGCACGACGGCTCGCGCTGGACCGTCGTGGACCGGGACCGGGACGGAGCCCGCGAGGAGCGACGGACGGCACTGCCCCCCGGTCCTCAGGACGCCCGGGTCCGCCCGGTCGGCTTCCTCCCCGGCGACGCGCTCCTGCTCGGCACGACCGACCCCGCCACCAACCGGGAGTCGGCGTCCGTCGTCGGTCCGGACGGGAGCACCGCACCGCTGCCCGGCTCGCTGCGGGTGGGCTCGGCGTCGGAGGCCACCGGCCTCTTCTCCGTCCAGACCAGGTTCACCGGCGACGGCTCCTGCTGGCAGGTGCGCGACGCCGGCGCGGGCGGTGCCGAGGTCTGGCAGACGTGCGACTACTCATTGCTCGGCTTCAGCCCCGACGGTCGCCACCTGCTCGGCTTCACCGACTACCTCACCCCCGACGGATCGCCGACCATGGCGGTCCTCGACGCGGCAACCGGCGAGCGGGTGGTCGACTTCGAGCTGGTCGGCGCCCGCACCGGCGTGGTCGGCATCAACCCGGAGGTGGCCTGGGAGGACGACGACACCGTCGCGGCCACGCTCGTGGCCGGCAACCGGCAGTACGTCGTACGCCTCGGGCTCGACGGCACGGTCGAGCGGGTCGGCGGCGAGGCGGTCGACCTGCGGCCGGGTCAGGTCGCGCTCAAGCTCGCCGCCCCCGGCGACCCGCCGGGCTGAGGAAGGTCACAGGCGCATCCGCGGGCTGGAGTAGGTCGCGATAACCGACTGCAACAGCTCCTGCTGCACCTCGTCCGGCACCTCGAGGTCGAAGTTCAGCTGGACCTTCGTGACGTGGTTGTCCTCCCAGAGCGTGACCGCGTGCATGTCGTAGAACTTGTCCCTCGCCGTGTAGTAGCCGGAGGTCAGCCCGCCCATGAGGACGTCGTCCTGCTTCTGGTAGTTCTTCGGCTTGCGCCCGCGCGTCCAGAAGTAGCTCTCGGCCTGCTTGGGCGTCAGCACGTCGCCACCCGTCGCGACCACGCTGAGCAGCGCGCCCCCGCTCTTCCCGTCCACTCGGCCAAGGGCGCTGTCGACGACCACTGAGTCGAAGGTCTGCTTCCAGCCCTGGGGGATGTTGACCCGGATGTCGCTGACGTCGAGCCGCGGTCCCGATGCCGGCTCGACGGCCTCGGCCTCGGGCACGAGCAGCGGCTCGGTCGGGCTTGCGGTCAGGCTCTCGGTCGGGGTGTCCGTGGGGCTGTCGGTCGGAGCCGCCGACGACGTCTCGGTCCCGGACGGGTCGGTGCCGCCGTCGTCGCTCCCGCACGCGCCCAGCGCCAGCACCGTCACGATCGAGACCGTCAGCGCCGCAGCTCGGCGTCCACCCACCGTCGTACCCCCGAGTCGTCGTCGCACGCCCAGACGGTAGCGGACGGGGCAGTTACGACCACGTGTGGTCCCGACGTGACCTGATCTGTGAAAATGCCTCCGACAACGACGTTTCACCGCCGGGCACGGCGGGAATGGGGGACCCATGCTGACCGCTGCCGACGTAGGGCTCGTGACCAACGTGATGAAGGGCATCAACGCGCCCGAGAGCCTCATCCAGAGCATCCGCACGCTGCTCACCACCAACTCCGACGGCCTGGGCGGCACGAAGCTGATCCCGGTGGGGACCAGCCACTTCGGCGGCTCGACCAACGGCCACCGCCTCGGTGTCAACGCCCAGATGGCGCACCAGGAGGCCGAGCAGGAGTTCCAGAAGCTCGCCGACTCGCTGCGCGCCTACAGCGACGCCATCAAGCTCTGGGCCGACGACGTCCGTGACGTCGACGGCAGCACCAACGCCGAGATGACGACGCGTGCGGCCGCGCTCGCCCAGGTCAACGACACCATCGACCAGGCGCGCGACCAGTCCTCGAGCAGCACCATGGGCGACGGCCAGTACACCGAGCCCCCGGCTGCAGGGGACGGTGCCTGATGACCGACGGAGTCGAGCGCGCCCGCCTGCGCACCTACCTCACCGGCGCCCAGGCCGAGACGAGTGACCTCGCCGGCGACAACTGGCGGCACTGCGGCTACATCCTCGCTGAGACCGCCGAGGCACTGCGCAAGGGAGCCACCCAGATCCGCGACGGCGAGGGCGACGGCCAGGACGGTGGGCTGTCCGGGATGATGGCCGACGCCCTGCTGGCGGCCTTCGAGGACTCCTCGAGCAGCATGGAGGAGAAGGGCACGCGCCTCGTCGGCGGCGGTGACGCCCTCAAGGACGCGGCCCGCGTGATGAGCAACGCCAAGACCGCCGAGGCCGGCATGGCAGACCTGCAGCAACCGCCGGCCTACACGGCGCCGACCCCGCTGCCGGGCCTCCCTCCCACGCCGAAGGAGATCCAGGCCGAGGCCAACAAGCGGCACGCCGCGAACCAGGAGATGTCGGCCTACAACACGGCCCGCGCCCAGCAGGAGGCCGCGGCCGCGCAGTGGACGCAGAAGCTCGACGCAGTCTTCCTCGGGTCGATCCCGCCGATGCAGGCGATCCACGGGCAGCCCGACCCCACCGAGCCGCCGCCGTCGGTGCCGAGCAGCCCGTCCAGTCCCTCCCTGCCGCCGACCGGGCCGCGCACCCCCGGCGTCCCCGACCCGACGGACCCCAGGGATCCGAAGGACCCGGACAAGGACCCGGACAAGGATCGCGACAAGGACCCGGACAAGCCCGACCCGGTCGACCCGGAGAAGCCGGAGAAGCCGGAGAAGCCGGACCCGGTCGACCCTGAGAAGCCGGACCCGGTCGACCCGCAGCCGCCCCGCAACCCGATCACCACGCCGACCCACCCGATCCACCAGGTGCCGGGAGAGACCAGCACGATCGGGGGCTCGTCGCAGAGCGGCGTCACCTACAACCCCTCGGCGGGCCAGGCTCCGGCCGGCCCGAGCACGGGGGGATCGGCCGGCGGCATGAACGCCGCCGCGATGGGCGCCGCAGGTGCCGCCGGCGGCGCCAGCGGCATGGCGGGCGGCATCCGGGCCGGCGCAGCTCCGGCTCCGGCCGGCAGCTCACCCGCCCGACCGATCGGCGCGACCGGCCGCAGTGGCAGCGCGGGCGCGCTGTCGCGTCCCGCCAGCGCCTCCGGCTCGGCAGCCGCGCGCGCTGGCACGGCCGGGAGCCCCGCCGCCCGCGGTGCGGGCTCGGCAGGTGCCCGCGGTGCCGGCTCCGCAGGTGCCCGCGGTGCCGGCTCGGCCGGGGCGCGTGGCGCGGGCTCGGCCGGCGGTCGTGGAGCCGGCTCGGCCGGTGGTCGCAGCGCAGGATCGGGCACCGGGTCGCGGTCCGGTGGACGCGGATCGACCGGTGCCCGCGGCGCCGCCGGAGGCGCCAACGGTCGCGGCGGCCGCAAGGGCGACGACGACCAGGCCGCCGATCGCGACAGCCTGGTCTACGAGCAGGACTGGCTCGGTGACGACGACGTCGCACCCGGAGTCCTCGACTGAGGTCCGCCTCGTTCGAGCGTCCGTGATGCAGGTCCCCGCTCTCGGGCGGGGACCTTCGTCATGTCCGGAGGACGTGGGAGCGACGTCGCGGACGACGTCGGGTGGTGTCAGGCGACGACGGTCGTGATCGGTTGCGAGGAGTCGGCCGGCAGGTCGAGCCCTGACGGCGTACGGCCGCGGGCGACGAGCTCGGCCCCGAGGGCGGCGACCATGGCGCCGTTGTCGGTGCACAGACCCGGACGCGGCACGCGCACGCGGATGCCCTGCGCCGCTGCCCGCTCCTCGGCCATCGCGCGCAGCCGGCTGTTGGCGGCCACACCGCCGCCGATGAGGATGTCCTCGATCCCGCGGCTGGTGGCCGCGTCGATCGCCTTGCGGGTCAGCACGTCGCACACCGCCTCCTGGAAGGAGGCGGCGACGTCGGCGACGTCGATGGCGACGCCCTCGCGCTGCTGGGTCTCGACCCAGCGGGCGACGGCGGTCTTGAGCCCCGAGAAGGAGAAGTCGAAGCGGTGCCGCTCGAGGTCGCGTCGGTTGGTGAGCCCGCGCGGGAAGTCGATGGCGACGCTGTTGCCGCTGCGCGCCTGCTTGTCGATGTGGGGTCCGCCGGGGAACGGCAGGCCCAGGAGTCGGGCGACCTTGTCGAAGGCCTCCCCCGCCGCGTCGTCGATGGTCGAGCCCATCGGCTCGACGCCGACGGTGACGTCGGTGACCTCGAGCAGGCTGGAGTGGCCGCCCGAGACGAGCATGGCCAGGCACGGCTCCGGCAGCGGTCCGTGCTCGAGCTGGTCGACCGCCACGTGGGCGGCGAGGTGGTTGACGCCGTAGATGGGCTTGCCCAGGCCGAGAGCCAGGGCCTTGGCGCTGGCCACGCCGACCAGCAGCGCTCCGGCCAGGCCGGGGCCGCTGGTGACGGCCACGGCGTCGATGTCGCTCAGCGCGATACCGGCCGTCTCCGCGGCGCGCTCGATCGTGGGCACCATCGCCTCGAGGTGGGCGCGGCTGGCGACCTCGGGCACCACGCCGCCGAAGCGGGCGTGCTCCTCGACGCTGCTGGCCACCGTGTCGGCCAGGAGGGTGTGCCCCCGGACGATGCCGACCCCGGTCTCGTCGCAGGAGGTCTCGATCCCGAGGACCAGCGGCTCGTCAGTCATGGGCCGTCGCCGTGTGCTCGCGGGCGGCGCCCGGGAGCCAGCGACACATCACCAGCGCCTCGGACCCGTCGCGGTAGTAGTGGGGGCGGACGTCGATGACGCTGAACTGCCGGGCCACGTAGAAGCCCAGGGCGGGGGCGTTGGTGACGCTCACCTCCAGCAGCATCCGCGAGGCGCCCTCGGTGTCGACGAGGAGCTCGTCGAGCAGGCGCGAGGCGAGGCCCGTGCGGCGCGCGGCGGGGCGGACGCCGATCCGCAGCAGGTCCACGATGTCGCCCGCGGTCATGGTCACGGCGTAGCCGGAGAGGTCGTCGGCGACGACGAAGCGGCGCCCCAGGCCGTCGATCTCCTGGCGGATGAGCTCCTCGCTCCACGCGTCGGGTCCGAACAGCTCCTGCTCGAGGGCACGGAGCGCCGGCAGGTCGGCGAGGGTGGCGGGACGGATCACGAGACGGGCTTCCTGGGTGCGCCGGCGACCGCGTCGGGGCGGCGCAGGTAGAGGGGTTCGGGGTCGAGCAATTCTACGAGCTCGGACACGACGCCGGCAGCCAGCCAGCCGGCGCTCGGCCGGGTGGGGGTGATCGGGTGCGGGAAGGCGTCGGGGTAGAGCCCGGGCCCGGCGCCGGCGACCGGGGCGTCGGTGGCGACCTCGGCCGGGCGGGTGACGACCGGTCCTTCGAGGCGGCGGCCCTCGACGTCGTACGAGGCCAGGTAGACCTCCTTGCGCCGGGCGTCGGTGGCGACGAGGAAGCTGTCGTGGGTGGTCCCGCTGCCGACGACCTCCAGCGCGACGGCGTCGAGGGAGCAGACGCCGTAGACGGGGATGTCGAGGACGAAGCCGAGGGTGCGAGCGGTCACGACCCCCACGCGGAGGCCGGTGAACGGACCGGGACCGACGCCGACGGCGACGGCCGTGAGGTCCTGGCGCACGACGCCCGCCTCCTCCATGCACCGCGCGATGAGCGGCGCGAGGTGCTCCCCGTGCTTCATCGGCTGCTCGGAGGAGTGCTCGACGACCACGCGCTCGCCGTCGTGGAGGGCGACGGAGACCAGCGGGGTCGCGGTGTCGAAGGCCAGCAGCACGGCGTCGAGGCTACTGCCCGACGATCCAGCGCAGCGAAACCCGGCGGGGGTCGAGCTCGTCGCCGACCGGCGCGTCACCGACGGTCCGCTCGATCACGACCTCGAGGCGCGAGTCGGCCAGGCCCTCGGCCAGGCCCGCACCCCACTCCACGACGGTCACCGCGGAGTCGAGCGAGGTGTCGAGGTCGAGGTCGTCGAGCTCGTCGAGCCCGCCGAGCCGGTAGGCGTCGACGTGGACGAGGTCGGGCCCGTCGCCCAGGGCAGGGTGCACGCGGGCGATCACGAACGTCGGCGACGTGACGCCGCCGCGCACGTCCAGTCCCTGGCCGAGCCCCTGCGTGAAGGTCGTCTTGCCGGCCCCCAGCTCGCCGGTGAGCACGACCAGGTCGCCGGCGACCAGGCCGGACCCGACGCGCACACCGAGCTCGCGCATCGTCTCCGCGTCGGGGGCGTCGAAGGTCGTGCCGAGCCACCTCGCGAGCTCGACGTAGGGGCTCGTCCCGCCGGTGACGACGAAGTCGTGCGCCTCCCAGAAGGCGACGGTGCCGGGCAGCTCCTCGCGGGCGACGACCCGCACCGCCGAGCGACCGGTCGCCGCCTCCACGGCCGCTTCCACCAGGGCCGAGGCCACTCCCCTGCCCTGGGCGGCGGGCGTCACGCCGAAGCGGCGGAGCACGAGCCCGTCGGGGTCGGGGTCGAGCACGACGCACCCCACGGGACGGTCGTCGAGGACGGCGAGCAGGCCACCGCGCCGGGCGAGCAGGCGCTTGACGGAGTCGATGTCCTCGCCGAGCGCGTCGGCCGGTGGGTCCAGGGCGGGCCGGGCACCGAAGGCCTCCCGCACGACCGCGAGGACGTCGGCGGCCGCCTCGGGTCCCACCCGGCGTACGACAACGCTCACAGCAGGCCCTCGCCCTGGGCGAGGGAGATGAGGTCGTCGAGCTCGGCGGTGACCTGCTTGTGGCGCTCGAGCAGCACCATGTGGCCGGCGCCCTCGCACTCCAGCAGGCTCGAGCCGGGGATCCGGCTGTGCAGCTTGCGGCTGTGCCCGACGGAGGTGATCTTGTCCTCGGTGCCGCAGATGATCGCCGTGGGCACCCGGCTGAGGGGTTCGAGGTGATCGAAGTGGTCGAGGGTCGCGAAGGCCGGGTAGAAGTCCGCGACGACGGCGAACGGCGTCGAGTTCAGCATCGAGTAGACGAACTCCACCATCGCGGCCGGTACGTCGTCGCCATCGCCGAACGCGTAGCGGTCGGTGAAGACGTCGGCGACGGCGTGGCCCCACGCGCGCGCGACGTCGACGACCCGGTGACCGCGGTCGAGGGTGCGCACGGCGCGACCGACGAACCGGCCGCCGAGGCCCAGCGGCAGCATCGGGAACAGGATCCGGCCGGGGTCCAGCCCGCCGGCCGTGGTCGACATGAGGGCGGCACCGACGACCGTGTCGCCGAACAGCTCGGGGTAGTGCTCGGCCAGGGAGATCACGCTCATCCCGCCCATCGAGTGGCCGACGACGACGCAGCGTCCGGGGACCGTGTCCTCGATGACGCGGCGCAGGTCGTGGCCGAGCTGCTCGATCGTGCAGTGCTCCTCGTCGGAGCGGGCCGACCGGCCGTGGCTGCGCTGGTCGTAGAAGACCGTGCGCACCTGGCCGCGGTAGGCGGCGCGCTGGAAGTGCCAGCAGTCGAGGTTGAGCGAGTAGCCGTGCACGAAGACGACGGTCAGGTCGTCGTCGGTGGCGGGCACACCGCCGAAGTCCTCCGGCTCGTCGATCTCGACGTGGAGGTCGAGCGCGTCGTCGGCGACGACCACGCGCGGCGCGCTGTGGAGCTCACCGAACGCCACGTCCTCGCCGGCGGCACGGTTGCCGATGACGCGGTTCTGGCGGGCGATGCCCACGGCGCCGGCGGCAGCGGCCAGGCCGGCTGCGCCCACGACGGTGCCGAAGATGCGGCCCTTGATGCTCAACGGGGGGTCCTTCCGGAGTCCTCGGTGTCGGCTTCGGTGTCGGCTTCGGTGTCCGCCTCGGTGTCTGTCTCGGTGTCCGCCTCGGTGTCGATGTGCCTGCGGACCAGCCGGCCTCCGACGCGGGTGACGATCTCGTAGCTGATCGTGTCGACGGCGTCCGCCCAGTCCTGGGCGGTGGGCTCGCCGAGGTCGCCGGCGCCGAAGAGGACGACCTCGGTCCCGGCCGGCGGCAGCTCGCCGTGGAGGTCGACGACGAGCTGGTCCATGCACACGCGGCCGCGGACCGGCCGCTGGGAGTCGCCGACCCAGACGTGGGCGGTGTTGCCGGCGGCGCGTGGCACCCCCTCGCCGTAGCCGGCCGGCACGACGCCGACGGTGGTGTCCTCGGCGGCGTGCCAGGTGTGCCCGTAGGAGACGCCCTCACCGGCCCGGACGACCTTGCTCATCACCAGGCGGGCACGCACGGTCATGGCGGGCCGGAGGCCGAGGCGCGGGCTGACGCCGGGCGCCGGGTCGAGGCCGTAGGTCGCGATGCCGCAGCGGACGAGGTCGAAGTGGGAGGAGGGCCGCAGGATCGTCGCGGCGGAGTTGGCGAGGTGGGTGACGTCCGGGTCGAGCCCGGCCCTCTCGGCCAGGGCGAGCGCCTCGCGGAAGGCCGCCTCCTGGGCGTCGTTGGCCGGGTGGGCCGGCTCGTCGCTCGCGGCGAAGTGGGACCAGATCCCGGTGACGGTGATCCGCCCCTGCCGCTCGAGGTCGCTCGCCACGGCGAAGAGGCGCTGCCACTCCGAGCGGGGCGATCCGCCGCGCGAGAGACCGGTGTCGACCTTGAGCTGCACCCGGGCAGAGCCCACCGCCGCGATCTCCTCGAGCTCGGTGACCGAGTAGGCAGTGACCTCGATCCCGGCCGCGACGGCGGCGGCGAAGTCGTCGCCGGGAGCGCTGAGCCAGCACAGCAGCGGGCCGTGGTCGCCGGCGGCCCGCAGCGCGAGCGCCTCCTCGATGGTCGCCACCCCGAGCCAGTCGGCGCCGGCGTCGCGGGCGGCGGCCGCGACCTCGACCATGCCGTGGCCGTAGCCGTCGGCCTTGACGACCGCCATCAGCTGCACGGGGCCGTCGACGCTCACCAGGTCCTTGAGGATGCGCACGTTGTGCCGGACGGCGGCGAGGTCCACCACGATCTCGGCGCGATGCGGCACGCGATCGGTCATGCCCTCGATCATCCCAAACCTTCGAGGACGTCGCGCACCAGCCGCGGGATCTGGACCGCGACGCGGCTCGCCGTCAGCGGTCCACCGGCGGCTGCCTGGGTCGCGGCGGCTCCGTGCAGCCACGAACCGACGGACGCGGCGTCGTACGGCTCCAGTCCCGCCGCGAGAAGCGCACCGACGAGCCCGGCGAGCACGTCGCCGGCGCCGGCGGTGGCGAGCCACGGCACCCCCGTGGTGGTCACCCGGACCCGCCCGTCGGGGCTGGCGACGAGCGTGTGGTGCCCCTTCAACAGGACCACGCAGTCGAAGCGGGTCGCCGCGGCGCGCGCGTGCTCGAGCGGCGAGGCCTCGACTTCTTGACGCTCGATGCCGAGCATGGCCGCCAGCTCGCCGGCGTGCGGGGTCAGCACGCAGCCGGGCACCGTCCCGTCCACGTGGCGCAGGGCGTCGGCGTCGACGACCACCGGCACGTCGTCGGCGCGGGCCTCGGCGAGCATCGTGCCCGCGTCGTCACCACCGCCGGGGCCCACGACCCACGCCTGGACGCGGCCGTCGCCGACGACCTCGGGGTGCGCGCTGCGCACGGTGTCGGCGATCGCCGCAGGCCCGACGTAGCGGACCATCCCGACCAGCCCGGAGTTCGCTCCGGACACGGCGAGCAGGGCGGCACCCGGGTAGGTGCCCGAGCCCGCGCGCACGCCGACCACGCCGCGGGTGTACTTGTGCGCAACGTCGTCGGGCCGCGGCAGCAGGGCGCGCACTTCGTCGGGCTGGAGCGCCTCGACCACGGGCGGGCCGAGCTCCGGGTCGTCGAGGCCGAGGTCGACGAGGTGGACGGCACCGCTCGCGAGGCAGGCGGGGTCGACGAGGTGGGCGACCTTGTGGGTGCCGAAGGTGACCGTCAGGTCGGCGCGGACGTGCGGGCCGTCGAGGGTGCCGCCGTCGACGTCGACGCCGGACGGCACGTCGACCGCCACGACGGGCACCGCGGGGAAGCGCTCGAGCGCCGCCACCGCGTCGGGGCGGAGCCCCGGGCGACCGCCGATGCCGACGATGCCGTCCACCAGCACGTCGGGCACTGGGTGGAGGGTGTCGAGGTCCCGGGTCGCCCGGCCGCCGGCGGCACGCAGGGCGGCGAGCCCCGCGTCGTGCACGCGATCGGCGAGGAGGAGGGCCTCCACCGCCGCGCCCCGCGCCGCGAGCCGGGCTCCCGCCCACAGCGCGTCGCCACCGTTGTCCCCGGGGCCGACCAGCAGGAGCACGCGCCGGCCGTAGCCGCCGCTGAGCAGGTCGAGGACCGCGGCGGCCAGGCCCGCGGCGGCGCGCTGCATCAGGGCGCCGTCGGGCAGGCGGGCCATCGCGGCCGCCTCCGCGCGGCGTACGTCCGAGACGAGGTGGGCGCGCAGCACGGTCAGCTCTCCAGCACCACGACGGCCGACGCGATGCCGGCGTCGTGGGACAGCGAGACGTGGACGTGGGCGACGCCCATCGCCTCGGCGCGGGCGGCGACGGTGCCGCGGATCTCGAAACGCGGCCGCCCGGTCTCCTCCGAGACGATCTCGGCGTCGTGCCACGCCATCCCGACGGGCGCACCGAGCGCCTTGGCGATCGCCTCCTTGGCGGCGAACCGCGCGGCCAGCGACGCGGGCGGCCGCGACGCCTCGGCGTCGGTGAACAGCCGCGACCGCAGCGACGGCGTGCGCTCGAGGGACTGCACGAAGCGGTCGATGTCGACCACGTCGATACCGACGCCGATGACCGGCACGCGCTGCTCCTGGCCCTTACTCGACCGTGACGGACTTGGCGAGGTTGCGGGGCTGGTCGACGTCGTGGCCGAGCTGGGTGGCCAGCTCGCACGCGAACAGCTGCAGCGGCACCACGGCGACGAGCGGCTGCAGCAGCACCGGCACCTGCGGCAGCGTGATCAGCACGTCGGCGTAGGGCGTGATGGTGGTGTCGCCCTCCTCGGCCAGGCAGAGGGTGCGGGCGCCGCGCGCTCGCACCTCCTGGATGCCGCTGATCATCTTGTCGTGCAGCTGGTCGCGGCCGCGGGGCGGCACCACGCACAGGATCGGCAGGCCCTCCTCGACCAGGGCGATCGGGCCGTGCTTGAGCTCGCCGGCGGCGAAGCCCTCGGCGTGGAGGTAGGCGATCTCCTTGAGCTTGAGCGCGCCCTCGAGGGCCACCGGGTAGCCGGCGTGGCGGCCCAGGAAGAGCACCGAGCGGCTCTCGACGTGGTCGCGGGCCAGGCCGTAGACCTGCTCGGACTTGTCGAGCACGGTCTGGATGTGGGCAGGCATCTGGTCGAGCTGGTCCATGACCTGCGAGATCTCGTCGCCGTAGCGGGTGCCCTTGACCTGCGCGAGGTAGAGGGCGAGGAGGTAGCAGGCGACGAGCTGGGTGAGGAAGCCCTTGGTCGACGCGACGCCGATCTCCGGGCCGGCGTGCGTGTAGATCACGCCGTCGGACTCGCGCGGGATGGTCGAGCCGTTGGTGTTGCAGATGGCGAGGACCTTCGAGCGCTGCACCCGCGCGTGCCGGATCGCCTGGAGGGTGTCGGCGGTCTCGCCGGACTGGCTGATCGCGACGACGAGGGTGGAGGTGGTGAGGATCGGGTCGCGGTAGCGGAACTCGCTGGCGAGCTCGACCTCCACCGGGATGCGGCACCAGTGCTCGATGGCGTACTTGGCCACCATGCCGGCGTAGAACGACGTACCGGCCGCGATGATGATGATCTTGTCGACGTCGCGCAGGTCCTGGTCGGACAGGCGCATCTCGTCGAGCTGCAGCAGGCCGTCGGTGCCGCGGCGCCCGAGGAGCGAGTCGGCGACCGCGCGCGGCTGCTCGAAGATCTCCTTGCGCATGAACCAGTCGTGGCCGTCCTTCTCGGCGGCCGAGAGGTCCCAGTCGACGTGGTAGCGGCGGCCCTCGGCGGGCGTGCCGTCGAAGCCGGACACGCTGACGCCCTCGCGGGTGATGGTGACGACCTGGTCCTGGTCGAGCTCCATCGCCTCGCGGGTGTGCTCGATGAAGGCAGCGACGTCGGAGCCGAGGAAGTTCTCGCCCTCCCCGATGCCGACGACGAGCGGGCTGTTGCGGCGGGCCGCGACGACGCGGTCGGGGTCCTGGGCGTCGACGGCGACGAGCGTGAAGGCGCCCGCGAGGCCACGGCAGACGTTCTGCATGGCGACCGTCAGGTCGACACCCGTCTCGAGCTGTTCCTCCAGCAGGTGGGCCGCCACCTCGGTGTCGGTGTCGGAGGCCATCTCGACGCCCTCGGACTCGAGGCGCTGGCGCAGCTCGGCGAAGTTCTCGATGATCCCGTTGTGCACGAGCGCGACGCGGCGCTCACGCCCGAGGTGCGGGTGGGCGTTGCGGTCGGTCGGCGGGCCGTGGGTCGCCCAGCGGGTGTGGCCGATGCCGGTGGTCACCTGCGGAAGCGGAGCGTCGGCGATGGCCTTCTCGAGGTTGGCCAGCTTGCCGGCGCGCTTGTCGGAGACGATCGTGCCGCCGTCGACGAGGGCGATCCCCGCGGAGTCGTAACCCCGGTACTCGAGGCGCCTGAGGCCCTCGATCACGACGCCTTCAGCCGGCTGGGCACCTACGTACCCGACGATTCCGCACATGGCCGGGGAGTCTATCTATAGGCCGCTGCACGGCTGCGCCCCCGTGCGGTGCCACAATCGCACCCATGTCCGAGGTCGCACCGCCCTCCAACGGCACGACCCCCAGCAATGAGACCTCCCCCTACGTCGAGCTCGAGCGCGCGGCGTGGGCGCAGCTGGCCGGAACGGCCGAGACGACGCTGACGCGTGAGGAGGTCGCCCGGCTGCGCGGACTCGGCGACCAGCTCGACCTGCGCGAGATCGAGCAGGTCTACCTCCCGCTGTCGCGCCTGCTGAGCCTCTACGTCGCGGCCAACTCCCGGCTCCACCGCGAGCAGGAGGAGTTCCTGCACCGCGTCACCCCGCCGCGTACGCCGTTCGTGATCGGGCTCGCGGGATCCGTGGCGGTCGGCAAGTCGACGACCGCCCGCGTCCTGCAGCAGATGCTCGCCCACTGGCCCGAGCACCCCAACGTCGCGCTGGTGACCACCGACGGCTTCCTGCTGCCCAACGCCGAGCTCGAGCGCCGAGGGATCCTGCACCGCAAGGGCTTCCCGGAGTCCTACGACCGCCGGGCACTGCTCAAGTTCGTCATCGACATCAAGTCCGGCCGCGACGAGGTCGAGGCGCCGATCTACTCCCACCTCGTCTACGACGTCCTCCCCGACGAGAAGGTCGTGGTGAAGCGCCCCGACATCGTCATCATCGAGGGCCTCAACGTCCTGCAGCCCGCGCGGGTGCGCGACGACGGCCGCACCGGACTGGCCGTGAGCGACTTCTTCGACTTCTCCGTCTACGTCGATGCCGCGTTGACCGACATCAAGCGCTGGTACGTCGACCGCTTCCTCCGCCTGCGCGAGACCGCCTTCCGCGATCCGGCGTCCTACTTCCGCAAGTACGCCGCGCTCTCCCACGACGAGGCCGTCGACCAGGCCACCCGCATCTGGGACTCGATCAACGAGCCCAACCTGGTCCAGAACGTCTCCCCCACCCGCTCCCGCGCCAACCTCGTCCTCCGCAAGGACGCCGACCACTCCGTCCGCTACGTGCGGCTGCGCAAGCTCTGAAGCACGACCTGACGACGTCAGGCCGCCCGGCACCACCCTCCGGCCGCCAAGCCGCGCTCGACCTGGTCGAAGAAGTCGTCGGCGGCGACGCGGAGACCGAGGAGCGGGAGTCGCAGGACGGTCGACCTGCTGAGGCTGACCTCGTTCTGGCGAAGCGCGTCCGGGACGACTGACGTGGCCCACGAGTGGTGGATGCCGTCGATCTCGACCACCAGGCCGAAGTCGTCCCAGCACACGTCGAGGTAGTAACGACCGTGGCGGCCCCGGCGCACCTGCTGGCGGTCGGGCTCGGGAATCCCTCGGCGGCGACACTCCCGGGCGAAGTCGAGCTCACCCAGCGACCGCACCCCACCGAGCAGGTCGGTGACGACCGCGTGCATCAGCTCGCGGCGCCGGTCGCGGTGGATGGCGAGCAGTGCCCGTCCGACGAGCTCCGGGGTCGTGAGCCCTTGCTGCACCGGCATCGTCAGCAGGAGCGCCGCCTGCTTGTCGCTCCTCGCCCACATCGCGGCTCTCAATGCTGCGACGGGCACTCGCGTACGGGGTACTCCGGTCGTTACGCAGTCGACCGCGCACCAGCGTCGCGTCCGGCGGATGTCGAGCCCGGTCCCCGTCAGCGGCTTCACACCCCGCGGCACGGACACCCGGAGCACCGACACGTCGTAGTTCGACAGACCGGAGGCGACCAGGCTTGCCTCTCCGTCGAGCATCGCGCGGTCGCCGCCTTCGGAGACGGCCGCCCAGCGGCGGCCCGCGGGTGAGACGGGACCCGTGTGCAGGCAGACGGACCGTGTCCACACTCGCTGCCAACGCTGCGCGCTGATCTGTGCCCGCAGCTCACCGCGGGTGAGCCCGGCTGCGTAGGCCTGGGCTCGGGAGACGACGCCGCCCTGCGTGTCGGCAAGCGCCGACAGCTCCGCGTGGATGTGTCGCCGCTCCCGTGGACCGTGCCTTCTCGCGATTGGCTGCATGCCGTTCAGGGTCGATGCACCGGACAGCCTGGACGAGGCCGCGGCCCTCGCGCCTGTGGACAGGACCCTTGGTGAGCGCCCTGTGGATCGACTGCGGCCTACTCGGTCGCCGAGGTACCGCCAGGACGTCATGGCGCACGGTCCTCCGAGCAGCCACCTTCCATGACGCTGTCGTTGGACGTCATGGCCGGCGGTCGTCAGGACAGCCACCCGCCATGACGTCAGGCGGCGAGTGTCGCCGTACGACTGACGACGCCCGCTGGTCACAGCTTCTTCTGCAGCTCCAGCAGCGTCTCGATGGTGCGGTAGCCCAGCGCCTCGTTGACGGCGTTCATCTGGGCGTTGACCTCGGCGTTGGAGGTGTCGACCGAGAGCAGCCCGGGCCAGCTCGCGACCGCGAGGTCGTGGGTCGCGGTCTTGAGCACCAGCCCGAGGCGCCTGCCCCGGTGCGCGGGGTCGACGATCGTGATGCCGATCTGGCCGTGGGCCGGGTCGCTGTCGTCGACGCGCAGGTCGGACACGCCGGCCACGGAGCCGTCCGGCGCGATGGCCATCGCCGTCAGCAGGTGCCGCCCCACGGACACCTGCCGCTGCTCGGCCTCGCGGATGCGCTCGAGGGTCCACTCGGACGCCTGGAGGTCGAGCTCGCCGAGCGGCACCTCCGACATCAGCATGCCCAGCAGGCGCCCGAACGACGCCAGGTGCTCCTCCGGGCACACGGTGTCGAAGGTGATGACGCGGTAGCCCTCCGGGACCGGGGCCGATGCGGCCAGCGCGTCGCGGCGAGCCACGAAGTCGGCGAGGGTCAGCTCCTTGATGGACTCCCGGCTCGCCACCTCGTAGCCCATGACCCGCGCGAAGAGCTCGGGCCCGGTGCCGGACCCGCCCGGCGGGAGGTAGGCCTCGCTCTGGATCGTCGTACGACCGTCGCCCGCGGCGATCACCTCGACCTCCTCCACCAGCCGGCGGCCGATGCCCTCGCGGGTGCGGTCGGGCCGGACGTAGGCGAAGCCCATGGCGGTGTGCAGGTTCTCCTTCAGCGTGCGGACGACCAGCCCCGCGCCGACCATCTCGCGGCCGTCGATCGCGGCCACCAGGGTGACGCCGCGCTCGGGGTTCGGGGTGGGCAGCGCGACCCGGCTCTGCTCCCACAGCGGCCACGGCTTGCCGGGCCGGTCGGCGGTGGCGGCATGCCCGACCTCCCACCACGCGCGCAGGGCCGCCTGGTTGTGCGGGTTGAACTGCTCGATGTCGACGCCCACGCCGTGACGGTAGTGGCCCGGGAGGTCGACCTGCACGCCGATAACAGGGTGCGTAGGACGACGCTGCTGCGGGAGGGTCGGGGCATGACCACCGACTCACCGCTCCGCACCCGGCTGCGCGCGGCGCTTCTCGAGGCCCGCAAGGCCAGGGACGCCGAGACCGTGTCGACCCTGCGGACGGCGCTGTCCGCGCTCGAGAACGCCGAGGCGGTGCCGACCGCTGCCCGCGCCGGCGCGATCGAGCAGGCGCCGGTCGGGGCGGGCGCCGCCGAGGCGGAGCGCCGGGTGCTCAGCGACGCCGACGAGCTCGCACTTCTCGACGAGGAGATCGCCTCGCTGCACGAGGCTGGACGGGTGCTCGCGTCCACCGCGCCCGAGCGGGCGACAGCGGTGCGGCGCGCCGCCGGGGTGCTCGCCGACCTGCGGGAGGCCTAGGAGCGCGAGGCCCGCCGTCGGCGGGCCGCTTCGATACGGTCGGCCTCGCGGATGGACGCTCTCGCCATCACGCGCCCCCGCCAGCGCACGAGGGCGCCGATCACGAGGACGAAGGCGGGCATGCCGATCCCGAGCCAGAGCCAGGTGGAGAGCGGCGAGCTCGCCTCCACCGACGAGCCGTCCGGCGAGACCCACAGCGTCCACGTGTCACCGACCTCGCGCTCCTTCGGGCCCGATCGACGGAACGTCGCGGTCCGCACGTCGTCGCCCTCGGACCAGCGCAGCTCGTAGGAGGTMAAGGTCCGGTCGTCATCCCCGGGTCGCGGACCCTCGTGCACGGAGACGACCGTCGTCTCCCGCTGGTCGGTGCCGCCCAACAGGTGGGCGCGCGTGCCGGGCGTCAGGACGGCCAGCACGACGGCGAGCGCCAGCCCGATCCCGATCCCGAAGGCCACGTCGCCGAGCGAGAGCCACCCGCGGTGCTCCGGCTCGTGCTCCTCGGGGCCCGGCCGTGGATCGGTGGTCACGGAAGTGAGAGCTGGCGGCGTACGACGTCGGCGAGCCGCGACGCGACGCCCTCGGCCTCGTCCTCGGTGGGCGCCTCGACCATCACGCGCACGATCGGCTCGGTGCCGGACGGGCGCAGCAGGATGCGACCGCGCTCCCCGAGCACGGCCTCCTCCTCCGCGACGGCCGCGGCCAGCACGGCGTCCTCGTCGGCGCGCGACTTGTCGACGCCCGACACGTTGAGCAGGACCTGCGGGAGCCGGGACATCACCGAGGCGAGGTCGGCCAGCGACCGGCCGGTGGTGGCCATCCGCTCCATGACGTGGAGCGTGGTCAGGATGCCGTCGCCGGTGGTGGCGTGGTCGCTGAGGATGACGTGGCCGGACTGCTCGCCGCCGAGGTTGTAGCCGGAGACCTTCATCGCCTCGAGGACGTAGCGGTCGCCGACCTTGGTCTGGCGCACGCCGACACCACCGGCGCGCATGGCATGCACGAAGCCGAGGTTGCTCATCACGGTGGCGACGACGGTGTCCTTCGCCAACCGGCCCTGCTCGAGCAGCGAGAGCGACAGGATCGCGAGGAGCTGGTCGCCGTCGACGACGTTGCCGTCGGCGTCGACGGCCAGGCAGCGGTCCGCGTCGCCGTCGAGCGCGAAGCCGGCGTGGGCGCCGTGCTCGACGACGGCCTTCTGCAGGTCACCGAGGTGCGTGGACCCGCAGTCGTCGTTGATGTTGAGGCCGTCGGGGTCGGCGTGGATCGCGATCACGGTCGCGCCGGCGTCCTCGAGCGCACGCGGACCCGCGGCGTGAGCGGCGCCCTCGGCGCAGTCGAGGACGACCTTGAGCCCCACCAGCGGGTGGCTGATCGTGCCCTCGAGGTGGGCGGCGTACTCCTCGACCGCGGTCTCGTAGGTGCTCACCCGGCCGACACTGCCACCGGTGGGCCGCTCCCACGGCTCGCCCATCCGCCGCTCGATCGCGACCTCGATCGCGTCGTCGAGCTTGTGCCCGCCGCGGGCGAGGAACTTGATGCCGTTGTCGGGCATGGGGTTGTGGGACGCCGACAGCATCACGCCGAGGTCGGCGCCCAGCCTGTCGGTCATGTAGGCCACACCCGGCGTCGGCAGCACGCCGAGCAGGAGCACGTCGACACCGGCCGACGCGAGGCCCGCGACGACCGCGGCCTCGAGGAACTGGCCCGAGATGCGGGTGTCGCGGCCCACGACGGCGAGGGGTCGGTGCCCGGCGAACTCGCCGCGATCGGCCAGGACGTGGGCGGCGCAGACCGAGAGGTCGAGGGCGAGCTCCGCCGTCAGGTCGGCGTTGGCCAGGCCCCGGACGCCGTCGGTGCCGAAGAGTCGCGTCATGGCCCGGGAGCCTACGGGTCGCCCGCGTCCGGTGCAGAAACGAGGCCGGACGTGCGACGAGGCCCGCACCGTCGGACGACGGTGCGGGCCTCGAGGTGCAGGCTGGATCAGCGCTTGCTGAACTGCGAGGCCTTGCGGGCCTTCTTCAGTCCGGCCTTCTTGCGCTCCACGACGCGGGCGTCGCGGGTCAGCAGACCGGCCTTCTTGAGCGCCGGGCGGTTGGCGTCGGTGTCGATCCCGTTGAGGGAGCGCGCCACGCCGAGGCGCAGGGCGCCGGCCTGGCCGGCGATGCCGCCGCCGTGGATGCGGGCGATCACGTCGAAGCGACCCTCGAGCTGCAGCTCGACGAACGGCTCGTTGGCGATCTGCTGGTGCAGCTTGTTCGGGAAGTAGCTGTCCATCGAGCGGCCGTTGATGGTCCACTCGCCGGTGCCGGGCACGATGCGCACACGGGCGACGGCCTCCTTGCGACGGCCAGTGGCCGCGCCGGGGGCGATGGTGGCCGGACGGGCCGGGGTGTCGGCGGAGGCGTCGCTCTCGGACGTGTAGCTCACGCCGTCGGCGCCGGTCTCGAAGGTCTCCTCGACCTCGCCCGAGTCCAGGGTGGTGTTCTCAGTCATCTGTGCGTCCTCAGTCACTGGGAGATCTGCGCGATCTCGAAGGGAGTGGCCTGCTGGGCCAGGTGCGGGTGGTCGGGGCCGGAGTAGACCTTGAGCTTCTTCAGCACCTGTCGACCGAGCTTGTTCTTCGGGAGCATGCCCCACACGGCGCCCTCGATGGCCTTGCGGGCGTCCTTCTCGAGGAGCTCACCGAAGGGGGTGGCCGAGAGGCCGCCCGGGAAGCCGGAGTGACGGTAGGCCATCTTGGTGGTCTTCTTCGTCCCGGAGAGCGACACCTTCGACGCGTTCACGATGATCACGAAGTCGCCCATGTCCATGTGGGGGGCGAAGGTCGGCTTGTGCTTGCCGCGGAGGAGGTTGGCGGTCTGGACGGCGAGGCGGCCCAGGACCACGTCGGTGGCGTCGATGACGTGCCACTCACGCTGGATGTCAGCGGGCTTGGGGCTGTACGTGCGCACGGCGGTATCCCGTTCTGGTTCGTTGGTCCCGGCCCTCGGACGAGGGCCGACTGGTGCTGCTGCGGCTTCTGACGAACACGGCCCGGATCGCTCCCACCCCGAGAACTGGCTCAGCGGAGGGATGACGTCCGGATCTGCACCCGTCCCCGAAGGGAGCAGGCGCGGCAGGAGTCGCGACCAGCAAGACTACGGCGCACGCGCGAGGGGGGTCAAAACGGCGAGCGGGCTGCCGGAGCGGGGACGCGCGAGCACAATGGCGGCGTGCGCAACGGCGGCGTGTCCTTCTGGTGGCAGCAGGTCGGGCTGCCCTCCCCCACCGACCGGCTCCAGGGTGACACGTCCTGCGACGTCGCGATCGTGGGCGGGGGGCTCACCGGTCTCTGGACGGCGTACTACCTCGCGGAGGCCGACCCGACCCTCGACGTCCGGGTCGTCGAGGCGGAGTTCGMCGGCTTCGGCGCGTCCGGGCGCAACGGCGGCTGGCTGTCGAGCGAGCTCGCCGGGAGCGCGCGGACGTACGCCGCCGTGGCGGGCGAGGACGGCGTCCGGCGCCTCAGGGACGCGCTGCGCGCCACGGTCGACGAGGTCGTCGGGGTGGCCGCCCGGGAGGGCATCGAGGCCGACATCGTGCGCAGCGGCGTCCTCACCGTCGCCCGCTCGGAGGCCCAGCGGCAGCGGCTCGACGGGGAGCTCACCGCCGGGCAGGTGGCCGACCGGGTCCGGGTGGCCGGAGCCGTGTCCGGGCACTTCGACCCCGACTGCGCCCGCGTGCAGCCGGCCCGGCTGGTGTCGGGCGTCGCCCGCGTCGTGCGGGAGCGCGGCATACGCATCCACGAGGGCACCCGGGTCACGTCGGTCTCCCCCGGCGCGGTGGTGACCGACCGCGGCACGTTGCGGGCGCCCGTGGTGCTGCGCTGCCTGGAGGGCTTCACCGCCGGGCTCGCCGGGCACCGCCGCGACTGGCTGCCGATGAACTCCGCGATCGTCGTGACCGCGCCGCTCACCGACGCGCAGTGGGGCGAGATCGGGTGGGCCGGCGAGGAGCTGCTCGGCGACGAGGCGCACGCCTACTGCTACGCCCAGCGCACCGCCGACGGCCGCATCGCGATGGGCGGGCGGGGCATCCCCTACCGGTTCGGCTCGCGCACCGACGTCGACGGCCGCACCCAGGACCGGACCGTCGAGTCGCTGCGCTCGACGCTGACGAGCCTGTTCCCGTCGCTGGCCGGCATCGGGCTCGACCACGCCTGGTGCGGCGTCCTGGGCGTGCCGCGCGACTGGAGCGCCAGCGTCTCGTACGACCCGGCGACCGGCCTCGGGCACGCCGGCGGCTACGTCGGCTCGGGGCTCACCGCGACCAACCTGGCCGGCCGCACGCTGCGCGACCTGGTGCTCGGCCACGACACCGACCTGACCCGCCTGCCATGGACCGGTCACCGGGTCCGGAGGTGGGAGCCGGAGCCGTTCCGGTGGGCCGGCGTGCACGCGCTGTACGGCCTCTACCGCGCCGCGGACCGCCGCGAGGACGACGGTCTGCGACGCACCAGCCGCATCGCCCGCGTCGCGCACCGCGTCGCGGGACGCTGACCTCGAGGAGCTCCGGCGCCCGTCCCACTGCTGGACACCTGATTCGCGGTCCTCGCAGACGGCGGACTAGGTTGAGGGGACCCCACAGACGTACAAATACGTATGAACAGGAGCCGACGTGACCGACGTTGCGGCCAAGGATTCCCTGACTGTCACCGACAACCGGACTGGTCAGAAGTACGACATCGCGATCACCGACAACACGATCGCAGCCAAGGATCTCGGGCAGATCCGCCTCGATGAGGAGCAGCCCGGTCTCGCGACCTACGACCCCGGGTTCGTCAACACCGCGTCGTGCCGCTCGGCCGTCACCTTCATCGACGGAGACAAGGGCATCCTCGAGTACCGCGGGTACCCGATCGAGCAGCTCGCGGAGAAGTCCAACTTCCTCGAGGTGGCCTATCTCCTCATCCACGGCGACCTGCCCACCAAGGAGCAGTACGACGCCTGGGTGCACGAGATCACCTACCACACGTTCGTGCACGAGAACGTGAAGACCTTCATGCAGGGCTTCCGCTATGACGCCCACCCGATGGGCATGCTGATGGCCTCGGTCGGCGCGCTGTCGACGTTCTACCCCGACGCCCGCAACATCAGCGACGCGGACAACCGCCACATGCAGATCGTCCGCATGATCGCGAAGATGCCGACCCTCGGCGCCTGGTCGTTCCGGCACGCGCAGGGCAAGCCCTACGTCTACCCCGACAACGACCTCGGCTACACCGCCAACTTCCTCTCGATGCTGTTCAAGATGAGCGAGTCGAAGTTCGAGGCCGACGAGCGCCTGGTCAAGGCCCTCGACGTGCTCTTCATCCTCCACGCCGACCACGAGCAGAACTGCTCGACCAACGCGGTCCGCTCGGTCGGCTCCTCGCAGGTCGACCCCTACTCGGCCGTCTCGGCCGGCGTCGGCGCGCTCTACGGCCCGCTGCACGGTGGCGCCAACGAGGCCGTGCTGCGGATGCTCAAGCGCATCGGCAGCAAGGAGAACATCCCCGCCTTCATCGACGGCGTGAAGGACGGCAACGAGCGCCTGATGGGCTTCGGCCACCGGGTCTACAAGAACTACGACCCGCGCGCCAAGATCATCAAGAAGTCCGCCGAGGACGTCTTCGAGGTCACCGGCACCAACCCGCTCCTCGACATCGCGCTGGAGCTGGAGAAGATCGCGCTGGAGGACGAGTACTTCGTCAAGCGCAAGCTCTACCCCAACGTGGACTTCTACTCGGGCCTGATCTACGAGGCCTTCCAGTTCCCGCCGGAGATGTTCACCGTGCTGTTCGCCATCGGCCGCACCCCGGGCTGGCTGGCGCAGTGGTCGGAGCTGGTGCAGGACAAGGACCAGAAGATCGCCCGTCCCAAGCAGATCTACACCGGCGACCGCGAGCTCACCTTCACCGCTGCCTCCGAGCGCTGGAGCTGAGCCTCAGCACCAACGGGTGTCACCTTGCGCGGCTGCGCCGTGCTGCGGCGCTCACACCACCGAGGGCCATGCGGCTTCGCCGCATGGCCCTCGCGGCGTTCAGGGCGTTCGTGCGTCCCGACCCGCACCACCACTCTCGATGCTTCATCCGGAGCCGCGGATGTCACTACACTCCCGAGCACTCGGGGGCGTGGGACGACGGGCGGTCACGGAGGTGACGTGGGGACACGTGGGGACGGCACTCTCGGCTCGGTGCTGCGCGGGCTACGGGAGGACGCCGGTCTCTCGCAGGAGGAGCTGGCCGAGCGCGCGGGGCTGAGCCCGCACGCGATCAGCGCGCTGGAGCGCGGCACCCGGACCCGGCCCTACCCTCACACGCTGCGCTCGCTGGCGGCCGCGCTCGACCTGGGCGAGGACCAGCGCGCCGCGCTGCTGGCCGCGGTCCCGCCGAGGTCACCGCGCCACCCCGCGCCGACCTCGGCGGCGGACGGCACCTCCGGCTCGCGCGACCTGCCTGTCCCGGCCACGCCGCTCATCGGTCGCGACGACGACGTCGGCCGCGTCGCCGACCTCCTTCGCACGAGCCGCCTCGTCACCCTCAGCGGCCCCGGCGGCGTGGGCAAGACCCGCCTGTCCCTGGCCGCAGCGGCGTCGGTCCGCGACCGCTACGCGGACGGCGTACGCCTGGTCGAGCTCGCGCCGCTCCTCGAGCCGGGCCAGCTGCTCCCGGCGGTCGCCGACGCCGTGGCCGCCACCCGCGACCCCGCGCGGTCCGTCACCGACGACATCGTCGACCGGCTGCGCGGCCAGCACCTGCTCCTCGTCCTGGACAACGTCGAGCACCTCCTCGACGCCGCGCCGGACGTCGCCGCGATCGTCGAGGCCGTGCCCGACCTGTCCGTCCTGGCCACCAGCCGCGCGCCGCTGCGCGTGCGCGGCGAGACGGAGTACGCCGTGGAGCCGCTCGAGGTGGACGACCACCCGGACGGAACGCCCTCCCCCGCGGCACGGCTGCTGCTCGATCGCGCGCAGCGGGTCAACCCCGGCTGGGGCGCCGACCCGGCCGACGCCGCGGCCGTCGGCGCCACCTGCGAGCGCCTCGCCGGGCTGCCCCTCGCCCTCGAGCTCGCTGCCGCCCGGGCGCGGTTGCTCGACCCTGCGTCGCTCCTCCAGCGGCTCGACACGGCGCTGCAGGCGGGTCCGCGCGACCTCCCGCCCCGCCAGCGCACGATGCGCGCCACCCTGGACTGGAGCCAGGGACTGCTCGACGCACCGGCACGCAGGCTGCTGCGGCTGATGGGTGTCTTCGTCGGCGGCACCACCCTGGCCGACCTCGAGGCGATCGCCGCCCGGGTCGGGATCGCCGAGGACGAGGTCGTCACCAGCCTCGAGGAGCTGGTCGAGCACTCCCTGGTCCTCGCCGAGGGGTCGGGCCGGCTGCGGATGCTGGAGCCGGTCGCGCAGTACGCCCGCGACCTGCTGCGCGAGGCGGACGAGTGGGAGGACGCCGCGCGGGCCCATGCGGCTCACTACCTCACGGTTGCCGAGACCAATCACTCGAGCTATCGCGACGGCGGCCAGGTCGCGGCGCTCAACCGCATCGATCTCGAGCACGCCAACCTCACCGCGGCCGCCGAGCGCTCGCTGGCGGCCGGTGACATCGAGACCCCGGCCCGGATGGCGTGGGAGCTGTGGCTCTACTGGTGGCTGCGCGGCGACCACGACCACGGCCGGCGGTTCGCGGAGAGCGCCCTCCACCGCGCCGCGGACCTGCCCGACGACGTGCATGCCCGCGCCGCACTCGCTGCCGCCACGATGGCCTTCGCCATGGACGACGTCCCCGCGGCCGCCGGATGGTGGGCACGCTCCCACGAGCACGCCGGCGACGACCCGGCGATCCTCTCCAACGCCGTTGCGGGCGAGGGCCTGGTGGCACTCGTCGACGGCGACCTCGCCCTGGCCCGCGACCGTTTCGAGGCGGCCAGGCACCATGCCCAGGTCGGCGGCCCCGAGGTCCAGTGGACCTGGGGACTGGCGCACGTCTGGCTGGGCACCGTGGCCCTCCTCGAGGGTGACGCCGACGAGGCGGTGCGGCTGATCGAGGCCGGACTGGCCTCGGCGCGGAGCCGAGAGGACCGGTTGTCGTCCTACATCGCGCTCTACAACCTCTTCCAGGTCGAGCTCGGGCGCGGCGACCACGACGCCGCCCGCCGCCACCTCGAGGAGAGCACCCGGCTGTCGCTCGAGACCGGCGACCAGGCCAACCTCGCCTACCTGCTCGACGCGGGAGCGGTCCTCGCCGCGGCCTCCGACCAGCACGCGCGGGTGCCGCTGCTGCTCGGCGCCGCCCAGGCGATCCGCGAGGTCCAGGGAGCGCAGGGCTACGGCTACTACCGGCCTGACCCCGCCACCATCACCGCCGCCGCCGACGACGCCCGGTCGCACCTCGGCGCCGACCGCTACGACGACGCCCTCGACACCGGGCGCGGGTTCACCGGCGCCCAGGCCGCCGCGATGCTGCGCGAGCCCGGCGCGGCCGCGGGCTGACCCGGCCGCACCCCGTACACCGCTCGTACACCTGCGGCTGTCCGTGGTCGAGACGTCGTACGGCGCCGAGGGTGGAGGCACGGCACGCACCCGTGCCCACACCCTGAGGAGCCGCAGATGAGCACCACGCTCGACCCGTCCACCGCGTCCGGTCCGCACCGCGACGCCAGCACCGGCGCACCAACGCGGCCACCCGGCCGCGGGTGGGTGCTCGCGGGCCTCGGCGCCGGCCTCGCCGGGATCGCCTCCGTCGTCGCCAGCGGCATGGTCGACGCCGTCTACGACCCGGCCACCAGTGGCGACGCCGAGGCGATCACCGAGGCCACCGCGGAGCTCGTGCCGCAGATCCTGACCTTCCACACCGCGACGATGGTCTCCTGCGCCCTTCTGGTCGTCTTCGCGGCAGGCCTGCACCGCCACCTGCAGCGACGTACGCACGCCGACAGCATCGTGCCGGGAGTGGCGGCGATCGGGCTGGTGATGGTCTGCGTCGCCCAGCTGCTGGGGGCCGGCCTGACCACCGAGTTCGCCTTCGGGCTCGCCGACCCGGACAACGTCCTCGTCCCCGAGACGGTCGTCTTCTTCGGCCACTGGATCGGCACCATCCCGTGGCTCTGGGGCGGCATCGGGCTCACCGCCCTCGCCATGGCCAGCGCAGCGTTCAGGCAGGGCGCCTTCGCCCGCTGGCTCGGCTGGACCAGCCTCGTGCTCGGCGGCATCACCACGCTGTTCCTCGTCAGCCCCGTGCAGTACATGGCGGGCATGACCGGACCGATCTGGCTCGTCATCGTCTCCGTCGCGCTCCTGCGCTCGGCCCGCCGCGTCTGACATGGCGCCCGTCGTGCACGACGAGGTGGGGACCGCGCCCGACTTCGCGTCGTACGTCGCCGCGCGACGACCCGCGCTGCTCCGCTGGGCGCGCGCCGTCGCCGGCGACCCGCACAGCGCGGAGGACCTGCTCCAGGACTCCCTGGTCCGGGTCCTCCCCCGCTGGGAGGGCCTGCGCGAGCGGGCCGCGGCCGACGCCTACGTCCGGCGCACCATCACCCGCCAGTACGTCAGCTGGCAGCGCCAGCCGTGGCGACGCGACGAGGTCGCCTCCGACGACCTCCCGGAGACCGTCCGCGACGTCGGTCCTCGTCCGCCCGCCGACCCGTCGGGACGGCTCTGGGACCTGGTCCTGGCACTCCCGCCCCAGCAGCGCGCCGCCGTCGCCCTCCGCTACTACGAGCAGCTCGACGTCGCCGAGACCGCCGCCGTCCTCGGCTGCTCGACCGGCACAGTGAAGTCCAACACCAGCCGCGGCATAGCGGCGCTCCGCCGGCTCGCCGCCGACCAGGCACCGGCACGATGACCACCCGACGACCACCTGAGAGGACACCCCATGTCGACACCTCCCACCAGCACGCCCGCCACGCCGGCCGAGTCATGGCTACCCGCCGACTTCCGCCACCCGACCCGGGTCGAGGTCCCGTACGGACACCACCTGCGACCGATCCGCGCCGAGGACACCGACCTCGACATGGTCGCCGTCATGGGCTCGCGCGATCGGCTGTGGAGCATCTACGGCGAGGCGTGGGGGTGGCCACCCGCCGACATGACGCACGAGGCCGACCGTGCCGACCTGGCCCGCCACGCGGCGGAGATGGAGACGCACGAGTCGTTCAACTACGCGCTCCTCGACACCGACGAGACGGCGCTGCTCGGCTGCGTCTACATCGACCCGCCGGAGAAGCCGGGCGCCGACGCGGAGATCTCGTGGTGGGTGGTGGACGAGTGCGTGGGCACCGAGCTCGAGGTGGCGCTCGACGAGCTCGTCCCGCGCTGGATCGCCGCGGACTGGCCGCTCGCGCGCCCGCGCTACGTCGGTCGTGACCTCACGTGGGCCGAGTGGCTCGCGCTGCCTGACCTGCCACGCTGATCTCAGGTCTCTGCACCTTTACAGCACGTTCTCAGGGCATCCACAGGGTCACGGCGCACTGTCGAAGACATGAGCGACGGACAGACCCCCCAGCACGGCGGCCCCCAGAACCCCCAGCACCCGCGGCCCGCCGACGACAACCCGTACCAGCGTGCCTCCTCCGGGTGGACCGGGGCGGACTCGCACCCCACCCAGCCCGTGCAGCCCACCTACCCCGGGCTCCCGCTCCAGCAGCCCACCCACGCGCCGCCCCGCGAGCGCAAGGGCCGGGGCCGGACGGGTCTGGCCGCCGCCGTCGTCGCCACCTCCCTGCTGGTCGGCGGAGGGGCCGGCATCGGCGGTGCTGCCTGGTGGGACGCGACCCAGGACGGCTCGGGCGGCTCGTCGCAGGCGAGCCCGTTGTCGGCGTCGCCGGTGTCGTCGCAGTCCCAGGCCCCCGCGGCCGACGGGTCCGTGGAGTCGGTGGCCCAGAAGGTGCTGCCCAGCGTCGTCAAGATCGACGTGACCACGGCCCAGGGGGGCGCGTCGGGCTCCGGCATCATCCTCACCGCCGACGGCACGATCCTGACCAACAACCACGTGGTGGAGGGCGCCGAGGCCGGCAGCCTCACCGTGTCCTTCGACGACGGCACGAGCGCCAAGGCCGAGGTCCTCGGCACCGACCCGCTCACCGACACCGCCGTCATCAAGGCCGAGGGGGTCTCCGACCTCACCCCGGCCACGATCGGCAAGTCCGCCAACCTCGGCGTCGGCGAGGGCGTCGTCGCCATCGGGTCGCCTTTCGGCCTCGACGCGACCGTCACCAGCGGCATCGTCAGCGCCCTCGACCGTCCGGTCAACGTCGGCTCCGACGACCAGGGCAACTCCACGACGTACCCCGCGATCCAGACCGACGCGGCCATCAACCCCGGCAACTCCGGCGGCCCGCTGGTCGACCTGACCGGTGCGGTGATCGGCATCAACTCCTCGATCCGCACCGCGGCGTCGCAGTCACCCGACGGCGGCCAGTCCGCGTCGGGCTCGATCGGCCTCGGGTTCGCGATCCCCATCGACGAGGTGATGCCGATCGTGGACCAGATGGCCTCGGGCGAGACCCCGACGCACGCGCGGCTCGGCATCCAGGTCGGCGACGCGCAGACGGGCGACGCGGCAGGCGCCGTCGTGCGCGAGGTGACCTCCGGCTCGGCCGCCGAGAAGGCGGGCCTGGGCTCGGGCAGCGTGATCACCAAGGTCGACGACCACCGCATCACCGGGGCCGACTCCCTCGTTGCGACCATCCGCTCCTACCGCCCCGGCGACTCGGTGAGCGTCACCTGGACGAGCGGGGGCGAGGAGCAGACCGCGAACCTCGTGCTGGACTCCGACGCGACACAGGGCTGAGTCCCGCCACCGGTTTGGGCCGGCCGCGCCATGATGGTGCGGCCGGCCCTCTGCCGTGCGCGCCCGGACCACGACCCGAGGAGTCACATGCAGCTCGAGCTCAGCCCCGCGGACGCGGAGTTCCGGGGAAGGATGCGGGACTTCTTCACGACCAAGGTGTCGCCGGAGATCCGCGACACGGTCCTCCAGGGGCGCCACCTGACCCGCGACCAGATCGTCGAGGCCCAGCGGACCCTCAACGCCGAGGGGCTCGCCGTGCCGCACTGGCCCGTCGAGTGGGGCGGCCAGGACTGGACCGACCTCCGGCGGCACCTGTGGCACGAGGAGATGCAGCGCGCCGGCGTGCCGATCCCGCTGGCCTTCAACGCCTCGATGATCGGGCCCGTCATCGCCCACTTCGGCACGCAGGAGCAGAAGAAACGCTTCCTGCCCGCCACGGCCAACCTCGACATCTGGTGGTCGCAGGGCTTCTCCGAGCCCGATGCCGGCTCCGACCTCGCCTCCCTGCGCACGACTGCGGTGCGAGACGGGGACGACTGGGTCGTCAACGGCCAGAAGACGTGGACCACGCTCGGCCAGCACGGCGACTGGATCTTCACGCTCGTCCGCACCGACCCCGAGGTGAAGAAGCAGGCCGGCATCTCGATGCTCCTCATCGACATGACCACCCCGGGGGTCGAGGTCCGGCCGATCGAGCTGATCGACGGTGGCCACGAGGTCAACGAGGTGTGGTTCACCGACGTGCGGGTGCCGGGCGACCTGCTGGTCGGGGAGCTCAACGGTGGCTGGACCATCGCCAAGTTCCTCCTCGGCAACGAGCGGGTCGGCGTGGCGCCCGTCGGTGCGACCAAGCGGGCGCTGGCCGCGCTGAAGGACAACGCCGGCCCCCTGATGGACGACCCCCTGGTCCGCGCCCGGGTCGCCGAGCTCGAGAACGACCTGCTCGCCCTCGAGCTCACCGCGCTGCGCGTGGTGGCGCACTCCTCGGACGGGGCTCCGCACCCGGCCTCGTCGGTCCTCAAGCTGCGCGGCACCGAGCTCCAGCAGGCCGTGAGCGAGCTCGCGCTCGACCTCGCCGGGCCGGCCTCGCTCGCCGCCCGTGCCGGGGACGACTCGCCGCAGGAGGGCTGGGCCCGGCGGTCCGCGCCGACCTACCTGAACCTGCGCAAGGCCTCGATCTACGGCGGGTCCAACGAGATCCAGCGCCAGATCATCAGCCGCACGATCCTGGGACTCTGAGGGGACTTCGACATGGACTTCACCTACGACGACGAGCAGCAAGCCCTGCGCGAGGCGGTCCGCGGCCTGCTCGCGACGGCCTACGCCGACCACGACGCGCGGCGCCGCACGGTGGCCGACGACCCGGGGTTCGACCGTGCCCTGTGGGGCCGGCTGGCCGAGATGGGCGTCCTCGGCCTGCCGTTCAGCGAGGCCGACGGCGGCGTCGGCGCCGGGCCCGTCGAGATCGGGATCGTGTGCCAGGAGCTGGGCCGCGTGCTCGCCCCCGAGCCCTACCTCGCGTCGGTCGTTCACGCCGGTGGCCTCGTCGCCGCCGTCGGGACCGCCGAGCAGAAGGCCGACCTGCTGGGCCGGCTCAGCGCCGGCGAGATCGTGCTGGCTGCGGCCGACACCTCGCCCGGCGGTCGCTGGGCCTCGCGCGCGGACGGCGTACGCGCCTCGGTGTCCGACGGCAGCTGGACGCTCGACGGCGTGGCCGACCCCGTCGTGGGCGGTGCGTCCGCCGACCACCTCGTCGTCACCGCCGCGCTGCCCGACGGCGGCGGGACGGGGGTGTTCGTGGTGGACGCCTCCGCGGCGTCGGTCACCGGCTACGTCGCAGCCGACCTCACCCGCGCGGCGAGCGTCCGGTTCGAGGCCAGCGCCGCCACACCGCTCGGCGAGCCCGGCCGCGACCTGTCGCCGAGCATCGCCACCATCAGCGACCTGACCCGCATCATGGGTGCCAACCAGGCGCTCGGGGTGATGCAGAGCCAGGTCCGCGCGACGACCGACTACCTCAAGAGCCGCAAGCAGTTCGGCGTCACCCTCAACACCTTCCAGGCGCTCACCTTCCGCGCCGCCGACATGTACGTCTCGCTCGAGCTCGCGCACAGCACCGTCGACTGGGCGACGATGACGATCGCCGGTGGCGACCGCGAGGTCGTGGCCGACGCCGCCGACCGCGTCGGGCTCCAGGTGTCCCGGGCGGCGCGCCACATAGGGGAGGAGGCCATCCAGCTCCACGGCGGCATCGGGATGACCGCGGAGTACGCCGTCGGGGTCGGCACCGCCCACCTCACCGTGCTCGAGCAGTGGCTCGGCAACGCCGGGCACCACCTCACGCGGCTCGCCGCCCGGGTCACCGAGCACGAGATGGTGGACGCGGTCTGATGGACCTCTCGCTGACCGAGGAGCAGCAGGCCTTCCGCGACCTCGCCCGCGACTTCCTCGAGCGCGAGGCCGTGCCCCACCGGATGCGGTGGGACCACGACGAGGCGGTCGACCTGGCGATCGTGCCGAAGATGGCCGAGCTGGGGTTCTTCGGGCTGACCATCCCCGAGGAGTACGGCGGTGTCGGGGGCGACTACGTCACCTACTCCCTCGCCATGGAGGAGCTCGGCCGAGCCGACTCCGCGCTGCGCGGCATCGTGTCGGTGAGCAGCGGACTGGTCGGCAAGTCGATCCTCGACCACGGGACCGAGGAGCAGAAGCAGGAGTGGCTGCCCCGTCTCGCCTCCGCCACCGCGCTCGGCTGCTTCGGGCTGACCGAGCCCGGCACCGGCTCCGACGCGGGCAACCTCACCTCCCGGGCGGTCCGCGACGGGTCGGACTGGGTGCTCGACGGGCAGAAGCTCTTCATCACCAACGGCACCTGGGCGGACGTGGCCCTGGTCTTCGCCCGCACGAGTGACGACGGCGCGCGCGGCGTGACGGCGTTCCTCGTGCCGACCGACTCCCCCGGCTTCGAGGCCCGCGAGGTCACCCACAAGCTCGGGCTGCGCGGCCAGGCGACCGCCGAGCTGTTCCTGACCGGCGTACGTGTCCCCGACTCGGCACGCCTCGGCGAGGTCGGTCGGGGGTTCAAGATCGCGATGGGCACCCTCGACAAGGGCCGGCTCGCCGTCGCCTCGGGTTGTGTCGGGATCGTGCAGGGCTGCCTCGAGGCGTCGGTGGCGTACGCCCGCGAGCGCACGCAGTTCGGCAAGCCGATCGCCTCGTTCCAGCTCGTGCAGGACCTGATCGCCGGCATCTCGCTCGACGCCGACGCCGCCCGCCTGCTGGCGTGGCGGTGCGCCGACCTCATCGACCGCGGCGAGCCCTTCGGCGTCGCGGCCTCCAAGGCGAAGCTGTTCGCGTCGGAGGCCGCGGTGCGCGCGGCCAACAACGCGATCCAGGTGCACGGCGGGGCAGGCTACGTCGACGACTTCCCCGTCGCGAAGTACCTCCGGGACGCGCGGGTGATGACGCTCTACGAGGGCACGTCGCAGATCCAGAAGCTCATCATCGGCCGCGCCGAGACCGGCATCAGCGCCTTCGGCTGACGTCGTGCGCCCCTAGACTCCGGGCGTGCACCCGGCAGCCGCAGTGCCCCCCGTCGTCGGCGCGGTCGTCGCCGGGATCGTCGTCGTCCTCACCGGGCTGGGCGGCAGCCCTGCAGCGGTCGCGACACCCGCCGTGCCGGAGGTGATGGCGGGCTACTCCCACCTCACCGGGTCGGTGTCGTCGTCCCCACCGGGACCGGCCGTCGCGCTCTGGCAGCACGGCTACGGCGTCGAGTTCTTGGACTTCCCGCAGGCGGTCGTGCTCGGCGCCGGTGGCGACAGCTACCGACGCGTCGACGTCGCCGAGGAGCGGGCCGGCTCCGAGACCCAGGGCGACCCGGCGCCGATGCTGCTCTCCCCGGACGGCACCCGGGTGGCGGTCGGCGACCACGACGTCGAGCGATCCGACGTGGTCGTCGCCGACCTGACCACCGGGGCGACCTCGAGGCACGCGCTCCCCGCGGGACGCAGCGTCGTTCCGGTGGCGTGGTCGAGCGACGGCGAGGCGCTCGCGAGCCTGGTGTCCGACGAGGCGACGAGCCCCTACTCCGGCGGTCGGATCACGGGCTCGATCGCGCTGCTGGACCTCCCTGACGACTCCGCCGAGGTCCTGGAGCTCGACGGCTCCGCCACCGCGGCCGCGTTCTCCCCCGACGGCTCGGAGCTCGCCGTCGAGCAGTCCGGCGGGATCACGGTGGTGGACCTGCAGGACGGCAACCGGCGCAGCCTCGAGGTCGACGGCGTGCTCGCCGGACCCGCCGCGTGGTCCCCCGACGGCCGGCTGCTCGCCGTCACGACCGTCGAGCCGACCGGTGCGCCGCCCGGCGTCGACGCTCCCGGTGTCCCGAGCGGGCTGTCGTTCGTCGACGCCGACGGTCGGGACGCCGCCGTTCCCGACCCGCTGCCGCTCGACCTGTCCGGTCCGGGGCGCGTGCTCGGCTGGGCGGGTGACGCGGAGGTGCTGACGGTGCTCGCGAACGGGGCCGACGACCAGACGCTGTCGGTCGTGCCGCTCGACGGCGCCGACCCGCGCCCGCTGATGCGGATGTCCGACCTCGGGTCCTACGGCGTCGGTCGCTTCCAGCTCGCGTCGTCGGTCGCCGGCTCCCTCGAGGTCGTCGATCCCGACGGCGTGGACCGCGGTCCGTGGCCGTGGGCGCTCCGCGGCGTGCTCACGGTCGCGGCGGGTCTGCTGGCGTGGTCCATCGCCCGACGCTTCCCTCGCGGTCGGGTGCGCACGCGGTAGTGGTCCCCCGTGGGGCTCCGCACTCGACATGCCGTCAGGCCGGCCGCGGTCCCGCCCGGACGATCCGACGTACCTCGTCGAGGTCGAGGTCGTACGGTCCGATCCGGGTGAGCACCCACGACGCCCCGCGGTCGACCCACACGTCGGGGTCCTGGTCGGGCTGCAGGTCGACGACGACGTCGTACCCGGGCCCCGGCTCGTGCGCGGCGAGGTCAGCGGTGACGGTGTCGAGGTCGGCGGGACCGTCCAGCCCGATGACGAAGAAGCCGTCGTACGACGCCGCACGCCGCAGCGGAGCCCTGTTGCCGTAGCGGCCGGCCAACCAGACGGGCACCCGCGGCGCCGGGAGGAACCGGACGTCGCGGGCGGCGTGGTGCTCACCCTCGTGGTCGACGCTCTCGCCGCTCAGCAGGCCGGTCAGGACCGCGAGACCCTCGTCGAGCATCCGGCCGCGCACCTTGGGGTCCGCCTCGTCGCCGAACGCGCTGAACTCCCCCACCCAGTCGTCGCCGAGCCCGAGGCCCAGCACGAAACGGCCGCCGGACAGGACCGCCAGGCTCGCGGCCTGCCGGGCCAGCACCTGTGGCCGGCGGCGCGGCAGCGGGGTCACCATCGGCCCGAACAACAGCCGCTCGGTGCGTATCGCGATCGCCGCGCAGCACGTCCACGGGTCGGCGATCGCGGCCACCCGGTCGCCGTACAGCAGGTGGTCCCAGACGAAGAAGCCGTCCCAGCCGGCCGCCTCCGCCTCGGCGGCGAGGTCGCCGACAAGCCTCGGGTCGGCCAGGTCGTCGAAGGGGGCGACGAAGAGGCCGCGGCGCGTGGTCATGACGCCATTCGAGCACGCGGCTCGATCATGCGCCGGCCCAGCCGCCGAGCCACGACGCGAGGGTGACGTCCTCGGCCCAGGGGTGGAGCGAGGTGGCGAGCGACGGCCCCGCCGGCGCCAGGTCGGGTCGACCCCACCGCGCAGCGCGGCGCAGGAGGCGCAGGTCCTGCAGCTCGGCGCGGCCGTCGCCGATCTCGCGGGATCCCGTGCACCCGTCGAGGGCGTCGACGAGCGCGGCCCAGGCGCCGGCGTCACCGACGAGGCCACCGCGCACGTCGAGGTGCAGCCGCGCCGAAGCGGGCAGGTCCGCGTCGGCGGCGACCACCCGCGGGTCGCCGCCGACCAGGTCACGGTGCCGCTCGGAGAGGCGTACGACGGCTCGCGGCAGCGCCGCCAGCAGCGAGTCGACCGTGACGAGCAGCTCGGCGTCGGCCAGGGCCGGAGCGCAGGTGACGACGAGGTCGCCCGGGCCGCGGGCGAGTCCCCGCCACGTCGTCATCGGCCCGGACGTGCGGTCCGCGACGGCCACGGTCTCGGCCAGGAGTGCGGCAGGGTCGCGCTCCCGGGAGCCGGCGTCAGGCCCGTCGTGCCAGGCGACGGCGTCGGGCCGGTGCGCCAGCAGGCCGCCGGCGGTCCACGACCGGTGGGCGAAGTCCCAGTCCTCCCCACCGTAGGCGCGGAAGGTCTCGTCGAAGCCGCCGACCTCGTCGTACCACCACCGGCTGCAGGCCAGGACCGCGCTGATGACGAAGCGGTGGCTGCTGGCGTCGGCGTCCAGCAGGTCACGGCTGTCGGCGTACGCGTCGCGCAGCCAGGCGGGCTCGGGCAGCTCGAGCGCCGGCGCGACCTGCTCGACCGGTTGCTCCGGCGAGGTGCCCGCCAGGTCGGCGTGCCGGCGGCGCCCCACCACCAGGGCCTCCGGGAGCGCCTCGGGGAGCGCGACCATGCGCTCCACGAAGGCCGGCTCGGGAGCGGTGTCGGCGTCGAGCAGCACGAGCAGGTCGCCGGTGCTGGCCTGCACGCCGAGGTTCCGCGCGGCGGCTGCCCGGAAGCCGTCGTCGTGCTGCCGCACGAGCCGCACGCCGGCCGGGACCGCGGGCACCCCGCGGGACCCGTCGTCGGCGACGACGACCTCGTCCGGCGGGCGCGTCTGGCGGCGCAGGGCCGCCAGGGTGCGGTCGAGCTGGTCCTGCTGCTCGAAATGGGTGACCACCACCGACACCCGCCGGCGCCGGTCGGCGTCGGGCGCGAGGTCCCACCGGTTGCCCGGCACCGAGGTGCCGTGGGGCGGGGCGGTCATCCGACCGTCGCCCACCACGCCCGGTAGGCGGCTGCCGTGTCCTCGAGCCGCGGCCCGAGGTCGGCGTCGGGTGAGGTCCAGGTCGAGCTCGGTCGGCGCAGCGCGGCGTCGAGGCAGGGCACCAAGGTGGCGTCGTCGAAGAGGCCGAGGGTGCCGGGGCGGAGCGCCGCCATCTCCCGGGTGTAGGCACCGTCGCGCGCGAGGGGTCGCCGGCCCGCGGCGATCCACGAGTTGAGGCTGCCGGACGCGGAGACGTTGCGGTGCGCCGTGACGCCGACCGCGACGCCGCGCAGCGCGCTGACCAGGTCGTCCTCCGGCACCCGGCCGGTGACCTCCACCGGCACGCCGCGTTCCCGGCCCGTCCGCACCAGCGCCTCGAGCTCGTCGGCGTGGCCGGGCGCGGCGTCACCGAGGACGCGCACGGACGCCATCGTCCCGGCGCGACGCAGCGCGGCCGCCGCGCGCACCACCTGCCGGTGGCCCTTGCCGGGATAGACGAAACCGAAGACGCCGACCACCGGCTCCGTCGCGACGGTTCCCACCACCGCGCGGCCTGGCCGACCGGGCTGGCCGTCGAGGCCGGCCGGGACCGGAACGGGCAGCGGGATGACGGTCCCGCGGGCGCCGGACGCGCTCCAGCGGTCCACGAGGTCGTGCTCGTGCCACGAGTTGGTCGCCCACGCGTGGCTGGCGCGCACGATCCGGCCGTAGGCCGCGGCGCGGGCCGCGAAGACGGGCCCGTCGGTCGGCTGCGGGACGTCGTGCAGCGTGACCGTCAGGCGTACGCGCCGCGCGAGCTGCTCGACCACGGCCGCCGCGTCGAGGGGGTCGCTGCCCAGGAGCCGGTCCGTCAGGTGCAGGTGGACCGCCGCCCCCGGCACCAGCTGGGCGACGTCGCGGACGACCGGTGCCCGAGCAGCGTCCGCCACCTCGCCGGCGTACCTCGTGACGCCGTGCGTGTCGGGCCCGAGCAGCAGGTGGTGGGGCGCGGCAGGGTCGGCGTCGCGGAGGTGGGAGGCCGGCATGAGCACCCGCCCATCCTGTCGAGGTCGGACAGACCCGACCTCCCCCCAAAGCGTGGGGATCGGCGCTGGGCCCTCGTCCAGCGATCCCCGGTCAGCCGGGGATCGCTGACGTTGTCAGGCCGTGCAAGGCCTGACAACGTACGGAAGTGCCGGTCAGCCGGGGATCGCGCGGACGAGATCGGCGCCCATGCGCAGGCTCATCGGGCGCGCGACACCCGGCCCTCGTCCCACACCGGGGCGTCGGGCTCGTAGACCTCGCCGTCGGCGCCGTAGACGAGGAAGCGGTCGAAGCCGCGGGCGAACCACCGGTCGTGGGTCACCGCGAGCACCGTGCCGTCGAAGGCCTCGAGCCCGGCCTCCAGCGCCTCGGCGGACTGCACGTCGAGGTTGTCGGTGGGCTCGTCGAGGAGCAGCAGCGTCGCTCCGGACAGCTCGAGCAGCAGGATCTGGAACCGCGCCTGCTGCCCACCGCTGAGGGACTCGAACTTCTGCTCGCCTGCGTGCGCCAGCTCGTAGCGGTCCAGCACCCGGCTGGCGGCCTCGCGGCCCATCCCGTCGCGGTGGTCGTCGCCGCGGTGCAGGATCTCCAGCAGGGTGCGACCGACGAGCTCGGGGTGCTCGTGCGTCTGCACGAACCAGCCCGGCCGGACCCGCGCGCCCAGCTTGGCGCTGCCGGTGTGCGGGACCGGTGCGGGAGGTACGCCGACGGGTTGGTGCTCGACGTCGGGGTCGCTGCCGCCGGCGGCGAGGAGCCGCAGGAAGTGGGACTTGCCGGACCCGTTGGAGCCGAGCACGGCCACCCGTTCGCCGTACCAGACCTCGAGGTCGAACGGCTTCATCAGGTTGGTCAGCTCGAGGGCGGTGCACACGACCGCGCGCTTGCCCGTGCGTCCACCCTTCAGCCGCATCTTCACCTGCTGCTCGCGCGGCTGCTCGGTGGGCGGCCCGGCGTCCTCGAACTTCTTCAGCCGCGTCTGGGCCGCGCGGTACTGCGAGGACATCCCGTCGTTGTACTCCGACTTGATCTTGAGGCGGAGCACGAGCGCCTTGATCTTGGCGTGCTCCTCGTCCCAGCGGCGGCGCATCTCCTCGAAGCGCTCGAAGCGGTCGCTCCGCGCCTCGTGGTAGCTCGCGAAGCCGCCCGGGTGCGTCCAGACCAGATTGCCGGCGCTGCCGAGCTCGACGGTCACGATGCGGGTCGCGGTGTTGTCCAGCAGCTCGCGGTCGTGGCTGATGAAGAGGATCGTCTTCACCGACTCGCGGATCCGGCCCTCGAGCCAGATCTTGCCGGGTACGTCGAGGTAGTTGTCCGGCTCGTCGAGCAGCAGCACCTCGTCGGGGCCGCGCAGGAGGTACTCGAGCACCAGCCGCTTCTGCTCACCACCCGACAGCGTGCTCAGCAGCCGGTGACGGGCGCGTTCGAAGGGCAGCTCCATGGCTGCCGTGGTGCACACGTCCCACGTCACCTCGGTGTCGTAGCCGCCGGCGTCGGCGTACTCCCCCAGGGCCGTGGCGTACGCCATCTGGGTGCGCTCGTCGTCGACGTCCATCAGCGCGAGCTCGGCGGCGTCGACCGCCTCGGCAGCCGTCCGGACCCGGGGCGGGGCCACCGACAGCAGGAGGTCGTGGACGGTCTCGTCCCCGCCACCGTGACCGACGAACTGGCGCATCACGCCCAGCCCTCCCGAGCGGGTGACCACGCCCGCGTGCGGGGTCAGGTCGCCGGTGACGATCCGCAGCAGGGTGGTCTTGCCGGCACCGTTGGCGCCGACCAGCGCGACCTTCTGCCCGTCGCCGACCCGGAAGCTGACGTCGTCGAGCAGCACCCGCCCGTCCGGCAGCTCGTAGCGCACTCCGGCGACATCCACGTGACCCACGCGAGGATTCTCGCAAGCCGCACCGTTCCCGTCGCCTGGTTATCCCGCCTGCTGAACCGGCACCGGGTCAGGTGCGGTCGTCGCCGTTGGTTCGCTGCGACGTCACGAGCTCGGGCAGGCGCCCCGCGCGCACGACCCTCCTCGGCGACGTGGGCCGGCAACTGGTCCAGACCAGTATTAAGGTGCTGCTCATGGCTGACACCACCACAGGCTCGACCGAGCAGTCCACCGCCCCCCGATGGAAGATCGTCGGCCCCGGCCTGGTGGTCGCCGCCACGGGCGTCGGCGCCGCCGACCTGGTGGCGACCCTCATCGCGGGGCAGAAGTTCGGCTACACCCTGCTGTGGTGCGTGGTCGTCGGCTGCGTCATGAAGATCGTGCTCGTCGAGGGCGCCGGGCGATACTCGCTCGCCACCGGCCGGACGATCTTCGAGGGCTGGCGCACGCTGGGTGCCTGGACCACTTGGTACTTCGCGCCCTACATCGTCGTCTGGGGCTTCGTCTACGGCGCCGCCGCCATGGCCGGCACGGGCCTCGCGCTGCAAGGCCTGGTGGGCGGGCTCTCCACCACGTGGTGGGGCATCCTGTCCGGCGTCCTCGGCCTGGTGCTGGTGTGGAGCGGTCGCTACGGCGTCTTCGAGAAGGTCCTCGCCGCTCTCGTCGGCATCATGTTCGTGACGATGGTCGGCGCTGCCCTGCTGACGCTGCCGAACCTCGGCGAGCTGATGACCGGTCTGGCGCCGCGCATCCCCGACGGCGGCCTGGTCAACACCCTCGCGCTCGCCGGCGGCGTGGGCGGCACGATCACCCTCGCGGCCTACGGCTACTGGCTGCGCGAGAAGGGCTGGGACACCCCGCGCTACATGCGCGTCATGCGCATCGACAACACCGTCGCCTACGTCGTCACCGGCCTCTTCGTGCTGGCCACCCTCGTCGTGGGCGCCGAGCTGCTCTACTCCACCAGCGTCGCGATCGAGAGCGGCGACCAGGGCCTGCTCGACCTCGGCGTCGTGCTGCAGGACCGCTACGGCGCGTGGGCCGGAAAGCTCTTCCTGCTGGGTTTCTGGGCCGCGGCCATGTCGTCCCTGGTCGGGGTCTGGAACGGCGTCAGCCTGATGTTCGCCGACTTCATGACCCACGTGACCAACGGCGAGGCGGCCGAGGCCCGCGCCGGCGGCAAGTGGTACCGCGTCTACATCCTGTGGCTCACCTTCCCGCCGATGGTGATGCTGTTCCTCGGCAAGCCGGTGTGGCTGATCCTCGCGTACGGCGTGCTCGGCGCGTTCTTCATGCCGTTCCTCGCGGTCACGCTGCTGTGGCTGCTCAACACCGACCGCACGCCGGCGGAGTGGCGCAACAAGCTCCACTCCAACGTGCTGATGGTCATCATCGCGCTGGCCTTCGTCGCACTGTGCGTCAACGAGGTCCGCAAGGCGATCGACGGAGCCTGACCCTCACACGCCGGTGGGGTGCCTGACCCAGACGTTGGGCTCGACGTAGGTCGCCGTGCCGTGCTCGGCGTCGCACATCACCGGCGCCAGGGCACCGGGCACGACGACGGGACCGGTCGTGTCGAACGGCAGCCCGGTCCACTCGCGCCACTCCTCGACGGTGCCGGGGATGACCATCGAGCGCGGCGCCACCCGGTCGATGCGCCCGCCGGCCCGGACGTGGACGCGCAGCCACGGGTCGACGGGCAGCCCGTCGTCGCGGGTGCGGGCGGCGTAGTCCGCCATCGGCTCGTGCACGTCGGTCTTGCCGTTGGGCCGCACCGGCGCCAGCAGCTCGGAGAAGCCGAGCCGACCGGCGTTGTCGCGCAGCGCGGCGACGATCCGCCCCGACAGGCCGGATCCCTGCAGGCCCGGCTCGATCGCGATCTCGACCGCGGTGACGGCGTCGGGCTTCTCGCCCCACAGCTCGGTCAGCAGACCGCTGCGGATGGCGAAGTCCCAGCCGGCGTCGGGCAGCTCGCCCTCGGGGAGCTGGAACGGCACCGAGTGCGCCTTGGCGACCATCCGGCCCGACTCGTCGAGGCAGACCAGCACGAACTCGCGGAAGTGGTCGAGCGAGGCGTAGTAGCCGTTGCCGATGGGGTCGTGCTTCATGAACTCCGGCCACGACGTCTCCATGTCCCAGAAGGTGTCCATGAGGTCGGGACGCTCGGCGAGGGTGAACAGCTCGAGGTGCATGGCCTCATCCTGACCGAGCCGGACGGTGGGCGCCCGTGGTTTTCAGAGCCGCTCGGCCACCCGTCGCGCCGCGATCTGCAGCACCTCCCAGGTGGTCGCGAACGGCGGGGCGTAGGACAGGTCCATCCACGCGAGGTCGTCGACCGAGCCGCCCGCCCACAGCACGGCGGCCGCGGTGTCGATCCGCTTGCCGGCGCCGTGCCCGCCGACGACCTGCACGCCGAGGAGCCGTCGCGTCCCGCGGTCGGCCATCACCCAGATGGCGATCGGCTCGGCCTCGGGCATGTAGCCGGCGGCGGTCGTGCCGTCGGTGACCAGGGCCACCGGGTCGAGCCCGGCGGCATCCGCGTCGGCGCGGGACAGGCCCGTGCGCGCGATCTCGAGGTGGACCCCACCCGAGGCGAAGCGGGTGATCGACGTGTCGACCATCCCGTCGAACGACAGGTCGCCCCCGGCCAGGCTGTCGCCGAGCGCCCGGCCGTGCTTGGCGGCGTGGGTGCCGAGGGGCCGGAACACCCACTGGTCGTCGATCCGGCGGCGCACCTCGCAGCAGTCCCCCGCGGCCCACACGTGGTCGGCCACCCGTCCGTGCGGGTCGGGCCGGAGTGCGCCGTCGTCGGTCATCTCCAGGCCGCTGCCCACGAGGAAGTCGGTGGCCGGCCGCACGCCGATCGCCACCACGACCAGGTCGGCCTCCCGCGCGCCGCCCTCCCAGTGCACGCCGGTCACCCGGTCGCCGTCGAGCTCGAGCCCCGTGACCTCGGCCCCGAGCACCAGCTCGACACCGGCGTCGACGAGGCCGGCGTTGACCCGCTCGGACATCTCGTCCTCGAGCATCCCCATGCCGCGCGTGCGGGTCAGGACGGTGACACCGAAACCCTGGTCGAGCGCCGCCTCGGCGACCTCGACACCGACGTAGCCTGCGCCCACGACCACCACGTGCGCGCCCGGTCCGACGCGGGCGAAGCTGCGCACCCAGGCGGCCCCGTCGTCGAGCGTCTTGACCACACCCACCCCGTCGTACGACGTCCCGTCGGGGCGCAGCGCCCAGTCGGGCACCACTGCGGGGGCGCCTGTCGCGACCACCAGGTCGTCGTACTCCAGCACCTCGCCCGCAGCCGTCGTCACCGTGCGGGCCTCGAGGTCCGCGGCGACGACCTCGGTGTGTAGCCGCAGGTCGATCCCGGCCTTCCGGTGCTCCTCGGCCGTGCGGGCCACGAGGTCGTCGCCGCTCCCGACGTCGCCGGCCATCCAGTAGGGGATCCCGCAGGCGCTGTAGGAGGTGTGGCCGCTCGCCTCGAGGGCCGTGACGGACAGCGCCTCGCCCCTGCGCGCGGCCGTGCGGAGCGCCTGGTGGGCCGCCCCCATGCCGGCGGCGTCCGCGCCGACGACGACGACGCGGCGCCCGGGACTCATGTGCGCGCTCGCTCCGCTGCGTGCGTCCACGAGCGCACTCGTTCGCTCCGCGCGCTCACGCCTCGGTCTGCTTCGCCCAGAGGTTCACGCCCGAGTCCACGGCGAAGCGGTCGATCTCGGCGAGCTCGGCCTCGGTCAGCGGCGGCGCCTCGAGCGCGTCGAGGTTGGTGTCGAGCTGCTCGACGCTGGAGGCACCGATCACCGCACTCGTCACCCGGTCGTCACGGAGCACCCACTGCAGCGCCAGCTGGGCGAGCTTCTGGCCGCGCCCCTCGGCGATGGCGTTGAGGGACCGGACGCGCTCGATCGTCTCGTCGTCGAACCCCGCGATCGTCGAGTCGTCGCGGGCCGCGCGCGAGTCGGCCGGGACGCCGTCGAGGTAGCGGTCGGTGAGGAGTCCCTGGGCCAGCGCGGTGAAGACGATGCAGCCCATCCCCTGCTCCTCGAGCTCGTCGAGCAGCCCGCCCTCGATCCAGCGGTTGAGCATCGAGTAGGACGGCTGGTGGATCAGCAGCGGCGTGCCGAGCTCGCGCGCGATCGTGGCCGCCTCGTGCGTCCGCTCCGGGGAGTAGGAGGAGATGCCGGCGTAGAGCGCGCGCCCCGAGCGCACCGCCGTGTCGAGCGCCGTCATCGTCTCCTCGACGGGCGTCTCGGGGTCGAAGCGGTGGCTGTAGAAGATGTCGACGTAGTCGAGCCCCATCCGCGCCAGCGACTGGTCGAGAGAGGCCAGCACGTACTTCCGGGAGCCGCCGCCCTGCCCGTAGGGACCCGGCCACATGTCGTAGCCCGCCTTGGTGGAGATCACCAGCTCGTCGCGGTAGGGCGCGAAGTCGTCGGCGAGGTAGCGGCCGATGTTCTCCTCCGCCCGACCGTAGGGCGGGCCGTAGTTGTTGGCGAGGTCGAAGTGGGTGACCCCGCGGTCGAACGCCCGACGCAGGATCGCGCGCTGGGTGCCCTCGGGCCGGTCGGTGCCGAAGTTCTGCCACAGTCCGAGGGAGAGCGCCGGCAGCCTCAGTCCGCTGCGGCCCGTCCTCCGGTAGTGCATCCCGGTGGTGTCGTCGTACCTGTCGGGGGCTGCGTCGTAGGCCATGCCGCACATCCTGCCCGGTCCGCGTTCGGGGGCGTCCCCGGGGCAGACCGGGGTTGTACCTGATCGACGGTGACGGTGCAGGTGGGATTCACTGGGCACATGACCTCCTCGTTGCGCGGCACTGCCTTCAAGCTCGCGCTGTCGACCGCGCGACGGGTGCCGTACGTGCGTCGGGTGCCCGCGAGCATCCGTTTCCCCCTCCAGCGCGACGGGGTCGACCCGGTAGCCAGGCTGGCGAGGACGCGCGAACGAGGCGAGGTGGTGCGCTTCGCGAGCCTGCTGGGCACACGTGTCTGGCTGGTCACGGGGTACGACGCCGCGCGGGCCGTGCTGGCCGACTCCGCGTCGTACGCCAACGACGTGCGCGACATCATCGGCCGCCAGGACCGGGCCCCCGCCGAGCGGATCGGCGGGCTCGGCATGACCGACCAGCCCGACCACGGGCGCCTGCGCGGTGTGCTCACGCCCTGGTTCACCCGCCGCCGGTTGGCCGACCTCCAGGACGACATCGACCGCGTCGTCGACGCCGCGCTCGACGACATGGCCGCCCACGGCCCGGTGGTCGACCTCGTCGAGCGGTTCGGCTTCCAGGTCCCCTTCGGGGTGATGTGCGACCTGCTCGGCATGCCCGAGGTCGACCGCGCGGAGTTCCGGCAGCACGGCGCTGCCCGCTTCGACCTTCGCGACGCGGGCGTCGGCATCTTCGACACGGCCGCCGGCACCCGGCAGTTCCTCATCGACCTGGTGGCGTCCGAGCGCCGCTCCCCCCACCTGCCGGACGGGCTGATCGCCCGGATGGTCGCCGACCACGGCGCCGACCTCGACGACGTCGAGCTGGGCGGCCTGGCCGACGGGGTCTTCCTCGGCGGCTACGAGACCAGCGCCAGCATGCTCTCGCTCGGTACCTGGGTCCTGCTCCAGCACCCCGAGTCGTGGGACGCGCTGCGTCGCGGCGAGCCCGGAAACGTCGACCGGGTGGTCGAGGAGCTGCTGCGCTTCGTGTGCCCCGTGCAGATGGCGTTCCCCCGGATCGCGCGCCACCAGGTCACGGTCGGCGACCAGGTCGTCCAGCAGGGCGACATCGTCCTCGTCTCGCTGACCGGCGCCGAGCGCGACCCGGCCCACCGCATCGACCCCGAGCAGTTCGACCCGACCTCCGCCGTCGCGGGCACCCTCGCCTTCGGCCACGGGCTGCACCGGTGCCTCGGCGCCGAGCTGGCCCGCATGGAGCTGCGCACCGCACTGGTCGCGCTCGCCCGCCGCTTCCCGGACCTCGCGCTCGCCTGCGACCCCGCCGACCTGCGGTTCACCGAGCTCGCCATCGTCCACGGCGTGGAGGCGCTGCCCGTCCGGCTCGGCTGAGACCCACCCTGAGGCCCACCACGCGCTGCGTACGGTGGAACGGTGCCAGGACGAGCGGTCGCCCTCCTCGCCGCGGCCATGGTCGCGGTGGTCTCCGGCTGCTCGGGCGAGTCCACCCAGCGATCCGGCGAGGGCCCGACAGAGGCACCGCGCGAGCGTCGTACGACAAGCGCGCCCACCGAGACCCCCACCGAGGAGCCGGCCGAGGAGGCGGTCCCCGAGCCACGTCGCTCGTTCGTCACCATCCCGGCGATCGGCCTGCGGGACTTCCCGGTCGTGCGCTACCGCGGGACGCCCGACGACGCACCCGGGACCGTGCTGCAGAACGCCGGTGAGATGGCCTCGCCGCGCGGACCGCGCGGCGGCACCCGGCCCGGCGACGTCGGCAACTACATCGTGACCGGGCACCGGCTGACCGGGACCGCTCCCCTGCGCTACTCGCCGTCGCTGTCGAAGGGCGACCGGATCCAGGTGCGCACCGGCGACACCGTGTTCGTCTACGAGGTGCGCCGCACCCGCTGGACGTCGTTCCGGCAGCCGGCCTCGCTCCGCGCGCAGCGGGCCGAGGTTCCTGGACGACCGGGCGAGCCGGCCGTGCAGCCGATGATCACCCTCTCCACCTGCGCGACGCTCGAGGACCACGCCAACGGCAACTACTGGTCCGACGAGTTCGACAACCCCGAGCACCGCATCGACAAGATCGGCGTCCTGGTCGCGACCCGCCCGGCCTGACGAAACCCCGTTGCCCGCAGCGACCGGCCCGGGGTTGGATGCGCGGCATGACCGACCCGTCCGAGCTGACCGCCAGGTGGCGCGACCCCGCCTTCCTCGAGGCCGCCGGGGCGTGGATCGCGGACCGACTCGCCGAGCAGGGCCGCTCCGTGGCCGGCCCGGTCGAGCAGCCGCACGTGACCGACTGGTCCACCGTCCTGCGGGTGCCGACGGACGACGGACCGGTCTGGTTCAAGGCCAACGACGAGGCGATGCGCCACGAGGCGGCCGTCACCGCACTGGTCGCGCCGCACTCCGACGGACGGGTGCCGATGCCGCTCGCCAGCGACCCGGACACCGGATGGCTCTTGCTGGCGGACGCCGGGCCGCGCCTGCGCGACGTGATCGTCGAGGAGCGCAGCCTGGAGCGCTGGCTCGACGTGCTGGAGGCGTACGCCCGGGTCCAGCTCGCGTGCGAGGACGAGGTCGACGCGCTGCTCGCCGCCGGGCTGCCCGACCGTCGGCTGCCGACGCTGCCCGGGGCGTACGACGCCCTCCTCGCCCAGCTCGACGACGTCGACCCACGGCTGCCGGGTGCTGACGCGATCGCCGACCTGTGTGACCGGCTGGGCGCCTTCGGAATCCGCGAGACCGTCCAGCACGACGACCTCCACGACGGGCAGGTCTTCCTCGGCGCGGGCGTGCACCAGGTGCTCGACTGGGGCGACGCCTGCGTCTCCCACCCCTTCTTCACCCTCGCGGTGACGCTGGAGGGCGTCATCGCGTGGGGTGTCGACGACGTGGAGGACTCCGAGGACCTCCGCCCGCACCTCGCGGCCTACCTCGGGCCGTACGCCGCCCACTACGGCACCACCGTCGCCCACCTGCGCGAGGCGGCCGCGATCGCGATGCGCCTGGGCTGGGTGTGCCGCGCGATCAACGGCGCGCTGCCCCAGGACCCCGGCCAGACGCACACCCGGCTGGGGATGTTCCTCGCCGGCACGACCTAGGCGGGCACCTCGGCCCGCTTCGTCTCGAGCACGCGGAAGCCCTTGTGGCTGGCCAGGCGCGCCGTGGGCCAGCCCTGCTCGGTCAGCCACCGCTGCAGCGAGTCGCCACCGAGGTTCTTGCCGACGACCATGACCATCCGCCCGCCCGGCGCGAGGCGCGGCAGCCACGTCAGCAGCAGCTCGTGCAGCGCCTCCTTGCCGATGCGGATGGGCGGGTTGGACCAGATCTCGTCGAAGACCTGGTTGCCGGGCACCTGCTCGGGCAGGCAGGCGACGAAGCGCGAGTCGAGGCCGGCGGCGCGGGCGTTGTCGTTGGCGAGCAGCAGCGCGCGCTCGTTGACGTCGACGCCGGTGACGTTGGCCAGCGGCACGGCCTTCGCTATCGCCAGCCCGATGACCCCGTAGCCGCAGCCGAGGTCGAGGAACTGGCCCTGCACGGGCGGCTCGAGCTCCTTGAACAGCACCGCTGTCGCGTGGTCGAGGTGTCCGCGGCTGAACACCCCCGAGCCGGTGTCGATGGTCAGCGTGCTGCCCCACAGCTCGGCGGTGAAGCTCTCCCGCTCGAAGGGCACGCCGGGGTCGGCGGAGAAGTAGTGCTCAGTCATGGATCGCCTCTCGTCGGGCTCGGGCACGCTCGGCCTGGGCGGCGAGCTCGTCGTCGTCGGGGTAGCCGACCTCCTCCAGCGTGAGGCCGTGGGCGTGCACCACACGCACGCCCTGGTCGCGCCGGCGGCCGGCCATCACCTCGGCCGGCCACCCGGCCGGTTGCCGGCCCTCGCCGACCGCGAGGAGGCAGCCGACCAGGGCGCGCACCATGTTGTGGCAGAAGGCGTCGGCACGCACCGAGCCGACGACGAGTCCGGTGTCGTCACGCCGCCAGTCGAGGTCGAGCAGCGTGCGGACGGTGGTCGCCCCCTCCCGCTGCTTGCAGAAGGAGGCGAAGTCGCGCAGGCCGACCAGCGGCGCGGACGCCTCGTTCATCGCGTCGAGGTCGAGCGGGCGCCCCCAGGTCAGCACGTGGCCCCGCACGAGCGGGTCGGCCAGCTCCTGGGCGTCGGCGACGCGGTAGGCGTAGCGCCGCCAGACCGCGGAGAAGCGGGCGTCGAACCCCTCGGGCGCCTCGACCACTCGTCGTACGCGCAGGTCGGGCGGCAGGATCCCGTCCACGCGCCGGGCGAGGGCCTGCAGCGGCGGCTCGGTCGATCGGCCCGCGGAGGCGGCGACCACCCCGGGATCGACGTCGACGTGCGCCACCTGGCCGCGCGCGTGCACGCCGGCGTCGGTGCGGCCGGCCACGGTCACCCGCGGCTCGGGCACCCGCAGCGCGGTGGCCAGCGCCGCCTCGAGCGTCCCTTGGACCGTACGACGCCCGGGCTGGGTGGCCCAGCCGGAGAACTCGGCGCCGTCGTAGGCACAGTCGATCCGCAGGCGCACGGAGCGATCCTAGGACGCCGTCGCCCGGGCCTCGCCGCCGCCCGACTTTGTTCAACCAGATGGTTGACAAGCCTCGCCTCGTCGGCCTACCGTCTATTCAACCATTCAGTTGAAGAAGGTGCTCCGTGACCGACCAGCTCTCCCGAGTCTTCGCCGCACTGGCCGACCCGACCCGTCGGGACATGGTGGCCCGCCTCACCGAGGGCGACCACACGGTCAACGACCTGGCCGCGCCGTACGACGTGAGCCTGCAGGCCGTCTCCAAGCACCTCAAGGTGCTCGAGGACGCGGGCCTGGTGACGCGGACCCGGGAGGCGCAGCGACGCCCCGTGCACCTGGAAGCCGAGGTGTTCGACCTCATGACGAAGTGGATCGAGCGCTACCGCCGGCAGGCCGAGGAGCGCTTCTCGCGCCTCGACGCCGTGCTCGCGCGACTGCAGGACGACGACAACCCGAGCTCCACCCCACCGCAGGAAGGAACCGCATCATGACCACCGTTCAGACCAACGACGCCGCCACGCGCTACCCCGAGGCCGCCATCGAGGCCGACAGCGACGTGCCCGCCATCCACATCTGGCGCGACTTCGCGGCCACCCCCGCGCAGCTGTTCCGGGCGCACACCGACCCGGAGCTCTACGCGCAGTGGATCGGCCCCGACGGCGTCGGCGCCGACATCACCCACTGGGAGGCCCGCGACGGCGGAAGCTGGAGCTACACCGCGCGCGGCAGCGACGGACGCGAGGACTTCGAGACCTCCTTCCGCGGGTGCTTCCACACGGTGCGCGAGGACCGCATCGTGCAGACGTTCACCTGGGAGGGCATGCCCGACGGCGTCTCGCTGGAGACGATGACCTTCGAGGACCTCGGCGACGGCCGCACCCGACTCCACGCGGTGAGCCTCTGCGACTCCTTCGAGGGCCGCGACGCCTGGCTGCGCAGCGGGATGGAGGTCGGCGTCAACGACGGCTACGCCACCATCGACCGCCTCCTCGCCGAGGGCGCGCTCTGATGGCACTCCCCGACGCCCCGGCCGGCCGCCACGCGGCGGTCGCCGGGGGCTTCGGCCGCCTGGTGGCGCAGACCACCGACTGGTCGGCCCCGGCCCCCGTCGACGGGTGGACCGCGCGCGACGTGGTGGGCCACCTCGTCGGCTGGTTCCCCCCCTTCCTCGCCAGTGGAGGGGTCGACCTGCCCGCCGGCCCCGCGGTCGACGACGACCCGCTCGCGGCGTGGCAGCACCACTCCGACGCCGTCCAGGGGCTGCTCGAGCAGCGCGGCGACGAGACCTTCACCCACCCCCGCGCCGGCACCCACCGGCTCGCCGACGCGGTCGACCAGTTCTACACCGCCGACGTCTTCATGCACTCGTGGGACCTCGCCCGGGCCGGCGGCCAGGACGCCGGGCTCGACGAGGACTTCGCCACCCAGCTCCTGGAGGGGATGCGCCCGATCGAGCAGATGCTGCGCGACTCCGGGCAGTACGGCCCCGCGGTCCCCGTGCCGGACGACGCGCCCGTCGTCGACCGCCTGATGGGCTTCGTCGGTCGCGATCCTGCGTGGGACCCCCGGGACGGAGGCACCGCATGAGCACCGTGGTGATGAACAACGTCGTCTCGCTCGACGGGTTCATCGCCGACCTGCACGACGATCCGGGCCCCCTGTTCGAGTGGTACTTCAACGGGGACCGGACCCTGGCCGCCCAGGACATGGACGACCCGTCGCCCGGGGGGCTCCGGGTGTYGCAGACGTCGTACGACTACGTCCGACCCGTGTGGGACTCCATCGGCTGCATGGTGATCGGCCGTCACCTGTTCGACATCACCAACGGGTGGGAGGGGCGTCCCCCGACGGGCGACCACGTGGTCGTGGTGTCGCACCGACCCAGGCCGGAGGGCTGGCACCCAGAGGCGTCGTACCACTTCGTGGACGACGTGAGCGCCGCGATCGCCACCGCACGGGAGCTGGCCGGCGACCGGACGGTGTCCGTCGCGGCGGGCGACGTGGGCGGACAGGCCCTCGCCCTCGGTCTCGTCGACGAGGTGGCCATGGACGTCGTGCCGGTGGTCTTCGGCACCGGCAAGCGCTACTTCGGCTCCGTCGAGACCCAGCACCTGCTCGACGACCCGGACGTCGTCGTCCAGGGCGACCGCGTGCTGCACCTGCGCTTCACGGTGCGCGGCCCTCGCACCTGACAGGGACCGCCTTCCTCGTATGGTCGAGGACATGAAGTACGTCGTGTACGGCGCCGGGGCCGTCGGTGGAGTCATCGGCGCCCACCTGCACCTCGCCGGACTGCCGGTCACCCTCGTCGCGCGCGGTGCCCACCTCGAGGCGATCCGGTCCGGAGGGCTGCTGCTCGACGCCGGTGACGGCCGGCACCGCATCGAGGCCCCCGCCACCGACACGGCAGCGGAGGTCGACTGGACCGACGACACCGTCGTGCTGCTGGCGGTGAAGTCGCACCAGGCAGCCGTCGCGCTCGCTGACCTCCGCGCCCATGCGCCCGCCGACGTACCCGTCGTCTGCGCCACCAACGGGATCGCGACCGAGTACGCCGCGCTGCGGCTGTTCGAGCGGACGTACGCCGTCTGCGTCATGCTCCCGGCGACCCACCTCGAGCCCGGCGTGGTGGTCGCGGGATGCCACCCGACGCCGGCGATCCTCGACATCGGCCGCTTCCCCGGCGGCACCGACGAGACCACCGCGGCCGTGGCCGCCGACCTCCGCGCCGCGGGGATCGCGTCGGAGGAGCGCGACGACGTCATGGCGATGAAGCGCCGCAAGCTCGTGATGAACCTCGGCAACGGCGTCGACGCGTCGTTCGCCCAGGGCGACGCCGCCGACGAGCTCGCCGAGCGGGCGCAGGCCGAGGGCGAGCGGGTGCTGGCCGCGGCCGGGCTCACCGTCGTCCTCGCAGAGGAGGACCGCGAGCGGCGCGGCTCGATCCTGCAGCGCCGGCCCGACCTCGAGCGTCGCGGCGGCTCCACCTGGCAGAGCCTCACCCGCGGCACCGGCGACTCCGAGATCGACTACCTCGCCGGCGAGGTCGTGCTCCAGGGCCGCCTGCACGGCGTCCCCACGCCCGTCAACGACGCCGTGGTCGCCGCGACCCGCCACCTCGCCGCCACCGGCGGCGCTGCCCGCAGCCTCGACGCCACCGAGGTCCTCGCCCGCGTCTGAGCCGCGGGCGGTGAGTGAGACAGCTTTTCGGCCGGTGGAACCTGCACCACTCACCGCTCCCCCGCCAGCGGTGCGCCACCCACATCAGTGGGCCCGGGCATGTGGCTGGGCCACCGCCCGCCGCGTGTCGTCGTACGCCGCGCCGGCGGGCGGTGCGCCACCCACATCCGCCGACCCGGGAATGTGGCTGGGCCACCGCCCGCCCACCGGCCCCGGACGCACGAAGGCCCGCCACCCCAGCGGGGTGACGGGCCTGCGTTGCGGACCTGGGATCAGGCCTTGGAGTCGTCCGACTCCTCGGCAGCCTCGGCGGCAGCCTGGTGCTCCTCGGCAGCAGCCTCGTGCTCCTCCGCAGCGGCCTCGTGCTCCGCGGCGGCGGCCTCGTGCTCGGCGGCAGCAGCCTCGTGCTCCTCGGCAGCGGTCTCGGCCGTGGTGTCCTCGACCGGCTCGTCGGACGCGGTCGCCGGAGCGGCAGCGGCCTGGGTCTTCTTGGTCGAGGGCGCCTTCGGGCTGTAGGCCTCGGTCACCAGCTCGATGACCGCCATGGGGGCGTTGTCGCCCTTGCGGGGGCCGATCTTGGTGATGCGGGTGTAGCCACCGGGACGCTCCGCGAAGGTCGGCGCGATCTCGGTGAACAGCGTGTGGACGACCGACTTGTCGCGGACGGTCTTGAGGACCTCACGACGGTTGTGCAGGTCGCCGCGCTTGGCCTTGGTGATCAGCTTCTCCGCGACCGGGCGCAGCAGGCGCGCACGGGTCTCGGTGGTGGTGATCCGGCCGTGCTCGAACAGGGCGGTGGCCAGGTTCGAGAGCATCAGGCGCTGGTGGGCGGGGCTACCGCCGAGGCGGGGACCCTTCTTGGGCTTGGGCATGTGGTGCCTTCCTTCTCTCGGGCCGTGTCAGGTACCCGGGTAGACGACCGGCTCAGACGTTCGACTGAGCCCGGTCGGTTTGGTGGTACGACCCTCGTGGCGAGGGTCGGGAGATCAGAGCTGCTCGTCCTCGATGAACGCGTCGTCGTCGTCGTCGCCGTAGGCGGCGAGGGCGGCGTGCGGGTCGAAGCCGGGCGCGCTGTCCTTGAGCGAGAGGCCCATCTCGACGAGCTTGGCCTTCACCTCGTCGATGGACTTGGCACCGAAGTTGCGGATGTCGAGCAGGTCCTGCTCCGAGCGCGAGATGAGCTCGCCCACGGTGTGGATGCCCTCGCGCTTGAGGCAGTTGTAGCTGCGGACCGTGAGCTGCAGGTCCTCGACCGGCAGGGCCAGGTCGGCGGCGAGCTGCTCGTCGACGGGCGACGGGCCGATGTCGATGCCCTCGGCCTCGACGTTGAGCTCACGGGCCAGGCCGAAGAGCTCGACGAGGGTCTTGCCGGCCGAGGCGATCGCGTCGCGGGGACGGATCGACTGCTTGGTCTCGACGTCGATGACGAGCTTGTCGAAGTCGGTGCGCTGCTCGACACGGGTGGCCTCGACCTTGTAGGTCACCTTCATGACCGGGCTGTAGATCGAGTCGACCGGCATGCGGCCGATCTCGTTGTCGGCGCCCTTGTTCTGCACGGACGAGACGTAGCCGCGGCCACGCTCGACGACGAGCTCCATCTCCAGCTTGCCCTTGTCGGACAGCGTGGCGATCTTGAGCTCGGGGTTGTGCACCTCGACGCCGGCGGGCGGGGTGATGTCGGCGGCGGTGACGTCACCGGCACCGGACTTCCGCAGGTACATCACGACGGGCTCGTCGTGCTCGGAGGAGACGACGATGCCCTTGAGGTTGAGGATGATCTCGGTCATGTCCTCGGTGACGCCCTCGATCGTCGAGAACTCGTGGAGGACGGAGTCGACCTTGATGCTGGTGACCGAGGCACCCGGGATGGAGCTGAGGAGCGTACGGCGCAGCGAGTTGCCGAGCGTGTAGCCGAAGCCGGGCTCGAGGGGCTCGATGACGAACCGCGAGCGGAACTCGTCGACGGTCTCTTCCGTGAGGGTGGGGCGCTGAGCGATGAGCACGGAGTTTTTCCTTTCCGGATCCACCCGCTATTTGACGGATCCGAACATGGTGAGGAGTGGCGTGGAAGAGGGGCATCGGTGGCCGCCCGCAGCACGGGCGACCACCGACTGGAGATCACTTCTTGGAGTAGTACTCCACGATGAGCTGCTCCTGGACCGGGACGTCGATCTGCGCCCGGACCGGGACCTGGTGCACGAGGACGCGCATCCGCGACGGGATGACCTCCATCCACGCGGGGGTGACGCGCTCGCCGTGGGTCTCGCGAGCCACGATCAGCGGGGTCAGCTCGAGCGACTTCTCGCGCACGTCGATGATGTCGTGGTCGGTGACCTGGAAGGACGGGATGTCGACCTTCTTGCCGTTGACCAGGAAGTGGCCGTGCGTGACGAGCTGGCGGGCCTGGCGGCGCGTCCGGGCGAAGCCGGCGCGGTAGACCACGTTGTCGAGGCGGCACTCGAGGAGCTGCAGGAGGTTGTCGCCGGTCTTGCCCTGGCGACGGCTGGCCTCCTTGTAGTAGCGGACGAACTGCTTCTCCATCACGCCGTAGGTGAAGCGAGCCTTCTGCTTCTCGCGGAGCTGCAGCAGGTACTCGGACTCCTTGATGCGACCGCGGCCGTGCTGGCCGGGGGCGTAGGGACGCTTCTCGAAGGCAGCGTCGCCGCCGACGAGGTCGACACCGAGACGGCGCGACTTGCGGGTCATGGGACCGGTGTAGCGGGCCATGTCAGTCTCTCTTTCTCAGTCTCGGGTCAGACGCGGCGGCGCTTGGGAGGCCGGCATCCGTTGTGGGGGGTGGGCGTGACGTCCTGGATCTGGCCGACCTCGAGGCCGAGGGCCCCGAGCGAACGGATCGCGGTCTCGCGGCCCGAACCCGGACCCTTGACGAAGACGTCGATCTTCTTCATGCCGTGGTCCATGGCGCGACGGCCAGCGGCCTCGGCGGCCATCTGCGCGGCGAAGGGGGTCGACTTGCGCGAGCCCTTGAAGCCGACGGTGCCGGCGGAGGCCCACGAGATCACGGCGCCGGTCGGGTCGGTGATGGTGACGATGGTGTTGTTGAACGTGCTCTTGATGTGGGCTTCGCCCTGAGCGATGTTCTTCTTCTCCTTGCGGCGGACCTTGGTCGCGCGGCTCTTGGGAGGCATGCATTAACTCCTGGTGAGGTCTGGTCTGGAAGCTTCGGGGACGAGGATCAGCGCAGGGCGCCGATCACTTCGCCTTCTTCTTGCCGGCGACGGTGCGCTTCGGGCCCTTGCGGGTGCGCGCGTTGGTCTTGGTGCGCTGACCGCGGACCGGAAGGCCCATGCGGTGGCGGCGACCCTGGTAGCTGCCGATCTCGATCTTGCGGCGGATGTCCGCCTGGACCTCACGTCGGAGGTCACCCTCGATCTTGAAGTTGGCTTCGATCTCGTCGCGAAGCTTGACCAGCTCCTCGTCACCGAGCGTGTGGACCCGAGCGTTCGGGTCGACACCGGTGGCAGCCAGGAGCTGCTGGGAGCGGGTACGGCCGATGCCGTAGATGTAGGTGAGAGCGACCTCGATGCGCTTGTCGCGCGGGAGGTCAACACCAACGAGGCGTGCCATGTGGCGGTTCCTTGTCTGTCTCGCATCGGTTTCGGTTCGTGTCGCGTCCCAACCCGCCTCGGGTGGGCTCCGGCCGGTGCTCCGGAGGTGATTTCGGACAGGGGCTGCCTGGCCTAGCGATCACGTTGTGTGGTGGTGCGGTGGTGCTGTGGTCCTGCTGGGGTTCAAGCCCGCTGGCCGCAAGCGGCTGCGCGGCTCGTGATGAGCGTTCAGCTCCGGCTTCGCCGTGTCTGAACGCCCACACTCAGCCCTGCCGCTGCTTGTGGCGCGGGTTCTCGCAGATGACCATGACCCGGCCGTGACGGCGGATGACCTTGCACTTGTCACAGATGGGCTTGACGCTCGGGTTGACCTTCATGTCAACGAATCCTTGCTACTCGGCTGGCAATGTCACTTGTAGCGATAGACGATCCGACCCCGGGTGAGGTCGTACGGCGAGAGCTCCACCACGACCCGGTCCTCGGGGAGGATCCGGATGTAGTGCTGTCGCATCTTGCCGCTGATGTGCGCGAGTACCTTGTGCCCGTTGGACAGCTCCACGCGGAACATCGCATTGGGAAGGGCCTCCACGACGGTGCCCTCGATCTCGATCACGCCTTCTTTCTTCGGCATGTCCTCCACAATCTGTTGTCTCGTTGTCTACCGTGGCCCGGGAACCGCCCGGCACCTGCAAGCAGGGGGCCGGTGGACCTCGTGAGGCGGTCCGGGGAGCCTCTTCCCGGCACGCGCGCAAACGTCTGGGACGATCACACGAGTTTCCCGGGCAGCCGCGAGGCGCCACGAAACACAGCCCACGTTGGGCCGACGCACCAGTTTAGTCAGGCGTACGTCGAGAACGCCAATCAGCGAGCCCGCGCAGCCGTCGCGCCCCCGCCGGGACACGCCCGGGCGCGGGGGTCGGCTCCGTGTCGTCGGTGGCGGGCTGCCGATCGGCGTCGCGCGCCGACCGGGACGTCGTACGCCGCAGCGAGCGGAGGCTGGTCGCGGCCCGGACGCGCTGCCAGCGGCCGACCTCCTGCGACATCGCCCGCCGCTCGGCGTCGACCGAGTCCCAGTAGCTCGCGGCCGCGGCCGTCTCGGGCGTGCTCGGGCCGAAGACGAAGCTGTCGGCACGGCGGGCCAGCGTGCCGGCCTCGCCGGACACGATGCCGGCCGACTGCTCGCGCCGGGTGACCGTCGGCCCGAGCGGCACGGGCTGGCCGAGGTCGCGCGCGTGGTCGACGAGCTCGCGCCAGGCGCCCACGAATCGGGCCGAGGCCGAGGCCGCGCTGCGGCGGCGGTGCCGACGCCACGCCTTGAGGCCGACCACGGCGGCCAGCAGCAGGGCGGCGGCGAGCAGCGGGAGACCGATGTAGGTCACCACGGTTCCGACCCACGACGGGAGGCCCGGGATGATGCCGTCCTCGTCCTCCTCGGCCTTCTTCTTGCGGGTGGCCTTGCGTTCCTTGAGGTCGGCGTCGCTCTGCTCCCCCGCGTCGGACGGCGGCGGGATCGGGTTGGGCGGCGGGATGACCGTCCCGGACATCGGGGTGTTGGTCTCGGGCACCTGGTCGGCCGGAGGCGTGTCCGACATGAAGGCCTCGGTCGGCAGCGTCTTCCACGACCCGTCGGCGGCGCGGAGCTCCACCCAGGCCGACACGTCCTTGCCGGTGACCCGACCGCCCTCCGGGACGACCGCGCCGAGCACGACGCGGGCGGGCACCCCGATGTCGTTGGCGATCAGGGCCATGGTCGCGGCGTACTGCTCGTCGTTGCCCACGATCTGCGGCGCGTTGACGAACTCGTCGGACAGGCGCCACGCGCTGTGGCCGGCGACGTAGATGCGCTCGGTGCGGCCGATGCCGTCGGAGTACTTGCCCTCCGAGCGCAGGTGCTCGGCGGCGGCCAGCACGCGGTCCATCGGGTCGGTGCCGGCGTCCTCGGTCCACTTCTCGGTCGGGCCCTGGATGAACGCCGCCCCTGCCGGCAGGGGCGTCAGGTCGGCTGACCCGACGGTCTCCTCGCTGAGCTCGTCGTCGGGCTGGACGGCCGTGAAGGAGTAGCTGTCGCCGCGCTGCATCCCGGTGGGGACGACAGCGGTGGAGGTGGCGAGGTTGTAGCGGAACACCTCGGCCTTGGCGCGTGCGTCACCGGTCTGGAAGTCCATCGACCGGAGGGCGCCGACGGTGGGCAGCCACACCCCGCTCCAACCCTCGCCGAGGGTGACGGTCGCGTCGACGTCCTTGCCCTCGACCGGGTTGTCGATCGTGGACGACACGCGCTGGAAGGAGTCGTCGGCCGGGCCGGGCAGCGCGTCGTCGGTGGCGCCCCAGACCATCCCGTCGTAGCGGTCCATGGCGGCGAACCGCACCCGGGACCCGGCGGGCACCCCGTCGATGTCGAGCAGCGTCTTGTCGTAGACGTTGGCCGGGTTGGGCTCGCCCTTCAGGTCGACGTACTTGCGGAAGCCGGCGAGCGGCGAGGGGTAGCGGCCGATGTCGAAGGGCGGCTCGACCCAGTTGCGGGCCACCGCGCGCTCCGAGTCGTCGCTGACGAAGAGGGCGCTGGCGGGATGGGCGAGAAGCGCCGCGAGGCCGAGCATGACGACGGCGCCCACACCGCGGACGTACGACGTGGTGCCGCCGTGCACGGTGGCACTGGCCCGGCGGGCCCGGATGGCCAGCCAGGCCAGGGCGAGCGCGGTGAAGACCGCGCCCTGCACGACCAGCGACTCGGGGTGGCGGACCCCCAGCAGGATCGCTCCGGAGAGGACAGCTGTCATCCCGGCCACGGGCAGCAGGGCGGCCAGCCACGCGCGGCGGACCGGGAGGTGGGCCAGCGTGCTGCCGACGAGCCCCGCGACCATCCCTGACAGCCACGGCAGCACCAGCAGCGGCCCGTCACCGTCGACGGGGGGCAGCGTGGTCAGCAGGTCCTTCCAGCCGAAGACCGCCTGGTCCGCGACCCGGGCGAGGGTGCCGGAGCCGGGCAGCGTGTAGGTGTCGCCCAGCGAGCGCAGGCAGAGCGGTCCGCCGAGCAGGAAGAAGAGGACGAGGCAGATGACGACCGCGGAGATCACGGGCCAGCCGGCGGCGCGGGTCAGGTGGGTCACCAGGATCGCGATCACCGTGCCGAGCAGGCCGACCACGAGGTAGGCCGACCCGGTGAACGACGAGCCGAACGCCGTCAGCGCCACCCCTGCCAGCGCGAGGGTGAAGCCCATGTCGACCCACGAGTGGCGGTCGGGCAGCAGCGCGTGCGGGCGTACGCGGGTGCGGGTGCCGGTCGCCATGCCCGAAGGTCCTCGGGCGGTTTCGGGGTCCCCGCGGCGTTGTCCGGCGGAGGAGCGGGGCGGAGGAGACGGAGAACGTCGTGGGGTGAGTCTCATCGGACGCTCCAGCGCAGGAGACCGCCGAGGTCCTCCTTGGCAGCGAGGTGGAGGACGGGCAGGCCGCCGGTCTCGGTGACGCGACTGTTGCCCTGGGGGTCGACGACGATGCCGTAGCGGCGCACCTCGGGCGGGAAGGCCGCCGAGGAGCGGAGCACGTCGGTGAACGGCGACTCGCTGCCGCCGATGAAGAACGCGAGGCTCGTGTCGGGAGCCAGCATGCTGGCCTGCCGCCCGGACTCGACGAGGCCGCGGTCGCCGAAGTCGGCGCGGCAGACGGCGTCGAGCGCGAGGTGGCCGTCGGAGCCCGACGAGGCGTGGGTGCCGCACACGAAGGACACGTCGAACTCGTCGAGCACCGCCCGCACCGCGATCGACGCCGCGACGGCCATCGCCGCCTCGAAGTCCTCCGGGTCGGACCACGAGTCGAGCCGGTCGTCGACGACGATCGTGGCGTGGCTGCGGCGGGTGTCGAGGTACTGGCGCACGAGCAGGGAGGACTCGCCGCTCGAGGCCATCACCTTCGCCGACGACCGCCAGTGGATGTGGCGCAGGTCGTCACCGGGGACGTACTCCCGCAGGGCGTGGAACGCCAGGTCGCTCTGGCTGACCGCGTCGGTCGAGACCCCTTCGAGGTCGCGCAGCAGTCCGGCGCCGAGCGACTCGACCGGCAGCAGGTGCGGACGTACGAGCACCTCGCGCACCGGCGTCCAGACCACGTCGCGGGAGAAGATGCCCACCGGGTCGCCACGACGCGTCATCGCCGGGCCGACGGCGATCACGCCGCGCCGCTCGGTGCGGATCGTGAACGACTCCTCGTGGGTGGCCCCGGGCGCGAGCGAGCTGATGCCGTAGCGGTGCACGGCCGATCCGACCGGGACCTCGAGCGTCGTCGGGACCAGGCGCGAGGACGCGCGGTTGACCACCAGGACGCCGGCAGCCACCGACTCCCCCGCCGCCACCCGCTCGGGCTGGAGCCGCAGGTCGACCGACACCGACGTCCGGCCGAGGAGGAACGGCAGCGCGAGCACCATCAGCACCAGGCAGCCCGTGCCCAGCACCGCCAGCTCGCGCCATTGCGCGAAGACGGCGACCAGGAGGGAACCCAGGCCGAGACCGAGGACCAGCCAGCCGATCGGCTTGATGACCTCGAGCGCGTCGTTCAACCGCTGCCGGACCAAGGCGGTCAGGCCCCCACGCGGTCGGTCGGCGGCGCGACGGCGTCGAGCAGGCGCGAGATCACCGTCTGCACGTCGACGCCGCTGAACTGCGCCTCGGCGTCGAGCAGCAGTCGGTGCGAGAGCACCGGCTCGGCGAGGTCCTTGATGTCGTCGGGCACCACGTGGTCGCGACCGTCGGCAGCGGCCCAGGTCTTCGCCACGCGGACGAACGCCAGGCAGCCGCGGGGCGACAGACCGAGCTTGACGTGCGGCTGCCGGCGCGACTCCTCGGCGAGCTCGGCGACGTAGCCGACCACGGCCGGGTCGACGTAGACCTCGTCCGCGAGGCCGCTCATCTGCGCGATGGTGGCGGCGGTGATCACCGGGGTGACCAGGGCGGCCCGGTCACGGACCGCCGCGTTGTTGAGCAGCTCGACGGTCGCCTGGCGGTCCGGGTAGCCGACCGAGGTCTTCATCAGGAAGCGGTCGAGCTGGGCCTCCGGCAGCCGGTAGGTGCCGGCCTGCTCGATGGGGTTCTGGGTGGCGATCACCAGGAACGGCTTGCCGACAGGGTGGGCCACGCCGTCGACGGTGACCTGGCCCTCCTCCATGACCTCGAGCAGCGCCGACTGCGTCTTGGGCGAGGCGCGGTTGATCTCGTCGGCCAGCACGATCGTGTGGAAGATCGGGCCCGGGTGGAACTCGAACGTGCCCTTGTGCTGGTCGTAGACGGTGACGCCGGTGACGTCGGAGGGCAGCAGGTCGGGGGTGAACTGGATGCGGGCGTGGCTGCCCTGCACGGTGTTGGCCAACGCCCGAGCCAGCATCGTCTTGCCGGTGCCGGGGAAGTCCTCGATGAGGATGTGCCCCTCCGACAGCAGGCAGGTCAGCGCGAGCCGGACGACGTGCCGCTTGCCGAGGACCGCCTTCTCCATGTTCTCGGTGAGCTGGTCGAAGGTCGACCTGAACCACTCGGCCTGTTCGTGGCTGATCGTCATGCTGCTCCTTCGGGCTGCCGGCACGTGCCGGTCAGTCGTTGTTGATGTCCCAATAGACCGTGGCGGAGTTGGTCTGGAAGCCCGTGCTGTCGGTGCACGAGATCGAGATGGTGCCGCCCGCGGAGTACCAGCTCGTCTGGGAACCACCGGGGAAGTTCTGGTTGTACCACTCCGAGCCGTCGCTACCCGTGCCCTGGATGGTGCAGCGGTAGTTCTCCTCGAACCCGGAGGTCGTGAGCCGTACGAAGCTGCAGCTGTTGACGAGGCAGGGTGCCTGGAAGCCGTTGGACTTGCAGGGATTCGTCGTCTGCGGACCGTCACCGCACCTGTCACCCCGCGAGATGCTGACCAGCGGTGGTGGCGGATTGCCGGACGTGGCCGTGTTGTCACCGGTGTCCTGTCCGCGCCCTGGCTTGGAGGAGTCGAACAGCGCCACGCTGATACGGATGTCCTGGCGGTAGCGGGAGGTGGTGAACGTCTTGGTCTGGAGGCTGAACTGGCCGGCTCCGGACGGCTGCAACGTCGTGACGTCACCCCCCACCTCGTAGCGGACGGAGACGGGCGAGCCGTTTGCGGTCCCGGTGATCACCCAGTAGACGTCCTTGCCGTTCACGACCGGCCTGACGTCCAGGAGCGCGTCTCCCAGCGGGCCGTAGCTCTGTGCGGACTTCGCTCCGCTGAGGGTGCACCCCGCCGGCGCCTTCTCGTTGCACACCCTGAGCTCGACGCTGTAGGGCTGCTCGTTGCTCGGCATGTTGACCTTCGTCGTCACCGTGCCGGTGGCGCCGGGCAGTGGCCTTGCGATCGAACCGCCGACCAGCACGTCGACGTTGCTGACGCTTCCGCGCGAGTCCGGCACAGTGAAAGTGAGCTGGATCTCCTGGCTCGCGCCCGTGGGCACGACCGTCCAGTCGCCCCAGCCCGCCGGGCGTCCGACGACCTCGATGGAAGTGCCGGGACTCGGCTGGGAACGCTTGCCCGGCTGGTCACTGGGCTGGTTCGCCGCGACGACCGTGTAGGTGTAGGTGAGGCCGTCGTAGGGCACGCCGGCGTGGGTGCAGGTCAGCGACGCCAGTCGCTGGCAGCCGGAGACCGTCCCGGAGGTCACGCCGTTGGTGTAGCTGACGGTGTAGACCGTCGGCCCGGGGCCCTCGGGCAGCACGCCCTGCCAGGCGATCCGGATGTTGGTCTGGTTGGCGCCGGACTCGAGGTCGGTCACCGCCGGGGCCGCCGGCGCCGGCGGCGTGCCGAGCGGCTGCATCGGCCCGGACGTGCGGGGAAGCGAGTAGCCGACCGCGTTCTGGGCCTTGATCGTGAAGACGTACTCCGTGTTGTTGTCCAGGCCCGTGACGGGGAAGGACGTGGTGCCGCCGTCCACGACGACGGGGCCTCCACCGGGCCACGTGATCGTGTAGTCCAGGATCCGGGAGGTGTTGGTGGACGGCTTGTCCCAGGCGACGGTGATCTGGCCGTTGTCGCGGCTGGCCATCCGGATGTTCTGGACCCGACCCGGCTGCGTGTCGGCCCTCGCCGTGCGCGACAGGTTGCTCCACTCGCTGCCGCCCACCCGGTTGAACGCCTGCACGCGGAAGCTGTAGTTGCCACCCGTCTTGAGCTTGCGGAAGACGCACTCGTTGGTGTCGCACCGCTGCTTGGTGCCGGACCTCTCCTCGCGCACCATGTAGTACGTCAGCGGCGCCCCGCCGTCGTCGTCGGGCGGCGCCCATCCCATCTTGATGGTGCCGACCTCGTCGGACAGGGGGTAGGGACGCGGCTCACCGGGCGGCGACGGCGTGCCGATGACGCGGAACTGGATCCGGCCCTCGGCGGTGCGCGACGACGGCGGGTCGCCGTCGGACACGTCGCTGACGACCAGCCGGAAGCTCGCGTCCGCACCACGGGTGTCGCGTTCGGCCGTCAGTGTGAGCCGGCTGCCGTTCACGCTGGCCTTCACGCCGGGGGTCCCGGTGTTCTGCACCTGCACGATGGTGGGATCAGGGTTGGCGACGCCGGCCTGGAGGTAGGCGGCGATGTCGTAGGTGCGGCTCTGCCCGGCCTCCATGGTCTCGACCCGGATCGGGTTGAGTCGCGGCGGCGGTGCCTGGGCCAGCCGGAAGCGCACCTCCTGCGGGTTGCTCTCGCCGGCACGCACCGTCAGCACGGCCTCGCCGCCCTCCGTGGCGTCCTCCGAGGCGGTGACGGGCACGACGGAGCCCACGGGGCTCCCGACGTCGACACCGTCGACGGCCTGGCTCCACTCGGCGGTGAAGTCGAGGTCGGCGGCGTCGCGAGGGTCGACGGTGAAGACCTTGCAGTACGTCTCGATGTCGAGGTCGTAGCGCTGGCCGGACGACATCGGGATGACGTTGGAGGGGCACTCGAGCGACGGGACGTCGTCGCCCACCACCACCGGGATCGACAGGATCGCGGTGACGCCGTCCTCGGTCGTCGTGGCGTCCTCGTTGCCGCTGGCGTCGGTGGCGGTCGTGACCTCCACGAGCACCGAGCCCGGTCCGCGGAAGGTCGCCGGGGCCGAGAGCGTGAACTGGTTGTCCCCGTCGGGTCCGACGGTGAGGGAGGTGGGCGAGGCCGAGTAGGAGCGGCGGCCGGACGCGAGGCGTACCTTGCCGCCGTCGGGCGCGGCGATGTAGTCAGTCACCTTGCCAGTGGTGCTCTCGCCGGAGTCGAGCTCGATGAGCGACCCGGGCAGGACGTAGGGCAGGCCGTCACCCGTGGGCGGGATGTAGACCGATGCAGCGGCGGTCGCGCCGTCGGCGTCGCGCACCTGGAAGGGCAGCACCTTCGGCGCCTTCCCGCGGTCGGCACGTACCTGCACCCCGTCGACCACCCGGGCCGACGGGTCACCGGAGACGTCGACGACCTCGAGGTCCTCGACGTCACCGTCCGGGTCGTAGGCGCCCTCGAGGACGTCGACGACGACGCTCCCGCTGTCGTCGGCCCGGCCGAAGGCGTCGTAGACGATCGGCGGGTTGTCGTAGTCCTCCGCCGTGGTCAGCGTCATCGTCGAGCGGGACTCGTCGATGCCGTTGGTGACCCGGTAGACGAGCACGGTCGGCGCGGCGTCCGCGGAGTCGGGCGCCGGCACCGTCACCAGGTTGGTGTCGGGGTCGAGGCGGGCACCGTCAGGACCGTCGAGGATCTCGACCTCGACCGAGTCGCCGGCGGCGATGTAGTCGTTGGCCAGCGGGTCGAACGTCGCGGTGCGTCCCGGCTCGACGGTGAGCCGGTCCTCGACCGCCAGCGGCGGCTGGGGCTGGCCCGGCTCGACCACGGCCACCCGGACCGTGCCGGTCGCGAAGGCGCCCTGGGAGTCGACGACGGAGTAGGTGAACTCGTCGGTGCCGACCGTGCGCGGGTAGGCCTCGTACTCGAGGAAGTTGCCGCCGACGGCCTCGATCCGACCGAGCCGGGGGGCAGAGGTGATGCCGGTGACCGTGACCGGGTCGCCGTTGCGGTCGACGCCCACCCCGGGCACCCGGACCTTCACGGTGTCCCCGGAGACCACCCGGCCCTCGAGGGTCGGCGGCTCGGGCGCGTCGTTCGGGTCGTCGGCGGGCACCACGGTCACCTTGAGGGTGCCGTCGGCGCGCTTGCCCTCGAGGTTCTGCGCGACGTACTTCACCGTGTAGGTGTCGCGCTCCTCGACCTTCTCGGGCGCGACGTAGCGCACCACGCGGCCGGAGACGAAGGCCTTGCCGACGTCGCCGGTGACGTCGATGGGGGCGACCACCGCGAGCTCGCCCGGGGTGTCGGTGCTCGCCAGGTCGTTGAGCAGGGTCAGGCGGTCGCCCGCCGGGGACACGTCGTTGTCGAGCACGGGGGCCGCGACCGAGCCGCCGGCCCGCACCACGACCTTGTCGGAGACCGTGATCGGGGTGTTGTCCTCCGGCGCCGGACGCTGGGTGACCACCACCTCCCCGCGGACGGCGGAGCTGGTGCCGTTGCTGATCGTGTAGGAGACGGTCTGCGTGGCGGGAGCGAGGTCGGGGCGGGTCGCGGAGATGCGCAGCCACCGCCCGTCGACGATCGCCACGTCCAGCTGGTCGGCGCGGTCCCCGACGGCGCGCTGCACGACCAGCAGGCCGCCCGCCGGGTCGAGGTCGTTGGCCAGCACGTCGACGATGCCGGGGGCCTGCCCGTAGACGGTGAGGGTGTCGGGCATGGCGATCGGCTCGGCGGAGCGCTTGGGGCTCGCCTTGACGTCGACGCGGATCGTGCCCTGATCGAGCGGGGCGTTGCCGAAGGCCGCGTCGTAGCTGAGGAAGTAGGTCCCGGCCCGCTCCCCGGTGAAGGTCAGCTGCCCGGCGTCGAGGTCGGTGACCACCTTGGCGTTGGGCTGCTGGGGCACCTTCCCGCCCAGCGACAGCTCGGCGTCGGTGGCGTTGGGGTCGGACCCCGGCAGGTCGTTGAGCAGTGGCCGGATCTTGATCGGCTTGCCGACCTCACCGCGTACGACGTCGGGCTCGGCCTGCGGCGCGTAGGACTTCTGGTCCTTGGGCGCCTGGACCTGGAAGCTCATCGACTTCGTGACCGGGGCGGAGCGACCGTCGGTCACGGCGAACTCCACGCGCACCAGCTGGGATCCGTCGGCGGGACCGGTCGGGGCAGTGAAGCGGATCCGACCGTCGGCCGTGGTGCGGGCGGCAGCGCCCGACTCCTCCCCGCCGACCGCCTTCGCCGACTCGAGGAGCAAGGTGTCGCCGTCGCTGTCGTCGCGCCAGTCCCCCAGCACCGGGACAGCGAGCTCACCGCCGTGCGGCACCTTGTAGGTCGGCTTCTTCCACCCCTCCCGCAGGGCGGGTGGCTCGTTCTGCTCGGAGCCGCGCACCGTGACGTCGACGGCCGCGTTGGCCGAGAGGCCGTTGCGCCCGTCGTCGATGAAGTAGTCGAACCGGGCGGGACGACCGTCCTCGGGCATCTCCAGGACCAGCGTCTGGCCGTCGGGGCTGATCTCGACGCGCGCCCCGCCGGACGGCTGGTCCACGTCGACGATGCTCAGCAGGCGACCGTCGGGCGCCGAGTCGTTGTCGAGCGGGTGGAGCACGGTCGTGCGCCCCGCGCGGACGCCGTAGGAGTCGGGCTTGGCCCGCGGCGGGCGGCGGTCGGCGTCGGTCTGGTTCTCGTTCTCCTCGTCGTCGTCCTTGTTCTTCTTCTTCGACGTGAAGGCTTCCCAGTTGTCGATGCGGATCGGCTTGTCCTCCTGGACGTCCCAGACGGTGCCGCTGTTGGCGTCGTTCAGGACGATCTCGCCGCGGTTGACCCGGAACGCGAGGCTGGTGGCGTTGCCGCCGAGGTCGTCCTCCATGACCTCCTGCGAGCCGCACTGCACGGCGACGGCGCCCAGGCCGCCGGACCAGGCGCCGTAGGCGCAGGCTCCGAGGCGCACCGGCTCGACGGCGGAGGTGCCGGAGCTGGTGGAGACGGTGGTGACGTCGCCGGACGCGAGGTCGACGCTCAGCAGCCCGTCGGGAGCCCCGACGAGCACGGCGTCGTAGGCCGGCCCCGGCTGCTGGAGCTTGCTGCCGGGCGTGACGGACACGGTGGCGCCGCCGACCACGCTGAGGACCCCGGCGTCGGCGTCGAGGGTGACGATGCGGTCCCCGACCGTGGTGACGTCGGACACCTGGCCTGCGTCGTCCGACAGGTCGCGGGTGCGCGGCTTGCGGAATCCCGCGTCGGTCGGGGCGAGGGTCGTGACGGTGCTCTCCTCGGTGGAGGTCACCACGACCGTGCCCGACTGGCTCACCGTGAGCGCCGCGCCCTCGCCGGCCTCGGCGAGGGGCTCGGCCTGCCGGTCGACGGCGCTGACGACAGGCTTGCCGAGCTCGTCGTCGTAGCGGACGGCCCAGACCTCGCCGGTCTCGGCGTCCGCGGTGGCGAGCGAGCCGCCGGCCATGGCGACGTCGCCGGTGACCGGGATCGCGGCGGAGCCGCCGTCCTGGGCCTCGAGACGACTCGTCTCGATCACCTGCCCGCGGCTGGTGCCGGCGTCGAGGGTCACCACGGCCGCGCCGTCCTGGACCACGTCGAGGCGGGCCTTGCCGTTGTCGCCGGGCACCACGCCGTCGAGCTGGTTGATCGGCTTGTTCAGCCGGCCCGACCAGCCCTTCTTGCCGTTGACCACCCACACGCCGCCGTCGTTGAGCTCGGCCTCGTGCTTCTTGTAGCCGTCGGCGGAGACGGCGTAGACGGCGATGACGGTCGTCGCGACGGCCAGCGCAACGCCCGAGGCGATTCCCGCCCGGTGTCGACGCAGAGCAGTCACACGTGCCACGCCAGTCCCCCTTGGCCCCACGGATGACGTACGCCCGCCGCACACACCCAGAGAGGAGCGTATGTATGTCGCCGAGGTTCGGACAAGTTTCCGACAAATCGTGACCATGTGCGCCGGACTGGCGTGATGGGTGATGATGGCGGGGTGGGCGTGTACGAGGGGAGCCGACGTTGATCGTGGAAGCGCGGTACGCCAGCGGTGCTGGGGTGCTCGTCGGCAGTGGCGCGCACTGGGTGCTGCTCACCGACCCCGATGACGAGCGGGTGGTCCAGGAGATCTGGGACGCGCTGTCGCTGACGGCGCCGTCCGGGGCCAGCGTCGCCGAGCGCGTGCTGGCCGTCGCCGAGAAGGCGTTCGAGGGCGACCCGCCCGGACTGGCCCTCGTCGACTTCACCTCGGGTGCGTCGACGACGTTGTCCCGCGGCGCCGGTCACGTGCGCCTCGCCGGGCCGTCGCGCGTGCTGAGCCTCGATGGCGGGGCGGACCCCGACGGCCTCGTCACCACCCGACGCCTCGTGGGTGGGGTGGTCGCCGCCGATCGCGTCGAGCTGACGCCCGTGTCGGCCCGCACCGCTCCCATCCACCGTGTCGAGGCGAGCCCGGCGCCCGCGGCGGCCGCCCTCATCGACGGCATCCCTGACGCCATCCTCGCGGCGAAGGGTCCCGACGGCCCTCCCCCGCGCACCCGTGTACGTCCTCGGGTCGAGGACACCGGTTCGCTCATCGACACCTCCGAGCCCGACCCGCTGATGATGCAGCGCATCGAGGAGGGGGCCCACACCACGATCCGGCCCCCGACGACGCCGACCACCGCGGCGGAGCCCGACGACCACGACGGCGCCACGTCCATGCGTCCGGCCCACCTGGCCCACACCACCGCGCCGACGGTGCTCGCCGTGAGCTGCCCCCTCGGGCACCTGACTCCCCCGGCCTCCCCGCAGTGCCGCGTGTGCCACCAGCGGGTCGCCCCGCAGGAGCCGCGGCGCGTGGACCGGCCGCCCCTCGGCGGTCTCCGACTCCCCACCGGTGAGGTCGTGCCGCTCGACCGGGGCGTGATCCTGGGGCGCAAGCCGGTCCCCGCCGAGGGCAGCACCGACTGGCCCCACCTCGTGCACCTGCCGGCCGACCACTCGTTCGTGTCGCGACGCCACCTGCAGATCGAGCTCGACGGCTGGGACGTGGTCGCCCGCGACCTCGACAGCCGCGGCGGCACCACGTTCGCGCCCCCGGGCCGTGATCCGGAGCGCATGCGGCCCGGCGACGCCTACGTGCTCGAGCCGGGCACGGTCCTCGACATGGCCCACGTCTACAGCGTCCGCTACGAGTCCGGGGCGGTCGCCCGGTGAGCGCACCAGCCATCCCGGGGTTCGCGTTCATCGAGCACCTCGGCAGCGGCGGCTTCGCCGACGTCTTCCTCTACGAGCAGCAGTGGCCGCGCCAGCGCGTCGCGGTCAAGGTCGTACGCCCCGACGTGCCGCTGACCGACCGCGAGAAGTACCTCTTCACCGCCGAGGCCAACGCCATGGCGCGGCTGGCCGACCACCCCTACATCGTCTCGGTCATCACCGCCGGGGTCACGGCCGAGGGCGGCCGCCCGTTCCTCGTGATGCGCTACTGCCCCCCGCCGGACCTCGGCGTGCGGGTGCGCGCCAACCCGATGGCTCCGGTCGACGCGGTCTCCACCGGCATCAAGCTGGCGAGCGCGATCGAGACCGCGCACCGCTCGGGCATCCTGCACCGCGACATCAAGCCGAGCAACGTCCTCGTCACCACCTACCACGAGCCGGCGCTGACCGACTTCGGCATCGCCGGCCACATGGCCGACGTCGAGGGCGACAACGACGTCCGCATCTCCTACCCCTGGTCGCCGCCCGAGCTGCTCGACGGACGGTCCAACGGCTCGGTCGCCTCCGACGTCTACTCCCTCGGCGCGACCATCTGGCACCTGCTCGTGGGGCGGTCGCCGTTCTCCATCCCGTCGGGCGACAACTCCACCCGGGCCCTCAGCGCGCGCATCCTGCACGCCACTCCCCCGGCCACCCAGCGCCCCGACGTCCCACCCGCGCTCGACCGGCTCCTCCAGCAGTGCCTGGCCAAGCGCCCGGAGCACCGGCCCGCCAGCGCCCTCGAGCTCGCTCGCGCGCTCCAGCGCATCGAGTCCGCCGCCGGCTGGGCGCGGACCTCGGTCGCCGTGGAGGGCGACCGGCCCGACGCGTCGGTCAGCCCCTCCGAGGCGCCCGGCTCGTCCGGCTCGTCCGGGACCTCCGGGTCGTCGGGCTCGTTCGCGTCGCCCGGCGCGGCGGGACCGGGCGAGGACGCGACGGCGATGAAGCCCGTCACGGTGATCTCGGCGAGCGGTCCGCGGCGCATCGCCGCCCAGGACCCCGCACCTGCGCTGCAGGACGGCGAGGAGGAGCGGGCCGGAGTGCCGGGCCTGGTGTGGGCCGGCATCGGCGTCGCGGTGCTCGCGCTGCTGGTCGGCTTCCTCGTCCTCGGCGGCAACGACCGCGAGGAGGATCCGGGCGTCGTCGTTCCGACCGAGTCGCAGACGCCGGCCGACGTGATCCCCGACGTCCTCGTCGAGGCGGTGACGCTCACCGGGAGCCGCACGCCCCGCGGGGTCCTGTTCGAGTGGCGCCCGCCCGTGAGCGTCGAGGCCGGCGACTCGTTCAGCTGGCACCGCGACGACACCGACGAGTACGGCAGCACGTCCCGCAGGCAACTGCTGGTGCGCACCGACGAGCCGGTGTGCCTCGACGTGCGGATGACCCGCGGATCGGACAACTCGCCCAGCGCGAGCCAGTGCGTGTCCTGACCCACGGGTCCCGACGTCAGGCGGCGGTCAGCCGTCTTCCCAGTCGCGGCGCGGGCCGGTGGCCGCGTCCTGCTCCTCGTCGGACATCCGGCTCGACGCCCACAGCGACAGCGCCGCGGTGATCGCCAGCGTGGCGACGATGACCACGAGCGAGAGCCAGATCGGGATCTCCAGCCACGCGTAGTCGAGGGGCTCGCCACCGTTGATGAACGGCAGCTCGTTTTCGTGCAGCGCGTGGAAGAACAGCTTGACGCCGATGAAGGCCAGCAGGAACGCGAGGCCGTAGGAGAGGTAGATCAGGCGCTGGAGCAGGCCACCGATGAGGAAGTAGAGCTGGCGCAGGCCCATCAACGCGAAGATGTTGGCCGTGAGCACCAGGTAGGGCTCCTTGGTGATGCCGAAGATCGCGGGGATCGAGTCGAGGGCGAACAGCAGGTCCGTCGTGCCGAGCGTGAGGATCACGATGAACATCGGCGTGATCATCTTCTTGGCGTTGTCACCGCTGATCAGGAGCTTCTTGCCGTGCCACTCCGACGTGGCCGGGAAGCGCCGCTCGACGAACGCGACGAGCTTGTTCTCCTCGAACTCGTCGTCCTCGTCCTCGGCGCCCTCCTTGGCGAGCTTGAAGGCGGTGTAGATCAGGAAGATGCCGAACAGGTAGAAGACCCAGCTGAACTGCTCGATCGCCGCGGCGCCGACTCCGATGAAGATCGCGCGCATGATCAGCGCCATCACGATGCCGATCATCAGGGCGTACTGCTGCAGCTCCTTGGGCACGGCGAACTTCGCCATGATGATGATGAAGATGAAGAGGTTGTCGATGGACAGGGAGTACTCCACCAACCACCCGGAGAAGAACTCCAGGCCGTGCTGGTGGTCCCAGACGACCCACACACCGATGCCGAAGAGGATGGCCAGCCCGACGTAGATCGAGAGGTAGGTCGCACACTCCTTCATGCTCGGCTCGTGCGGCCTGCGGCCGACGATGACCAGGTCGAAGGTGAAGATCACGATCGTGACGGCGAAGGTCGCGATCCAGACCCAGGTGGGTACGTCCACGCTGTTGCTCCTTGGGATGAGGCGAGATCGGGGTCCGCGCAGCGCACGGACGCCAGAGGTCTCTTCCGCTCGCGCTGATTCGGCGAACCAGTGGCACCGGGCCCCCGCTCTCGCGGACGCCGTACTGACGACACCACTGTCAGGGAATACTCCCCTCCAACCGCGTCAGTCTGTCACGCGTCGCGGGGTGGGCGTGAAATCGAGGTCAGCGTCCGCCGAATGGGACGCCGAGGGCGTCGAGGCGGGCCCGGCCGCCGTCGACGGCCGTGAGCACCCAGGCGCCCTGCGGGGTCACCGTGAAGGTGTGCTCGAAGTGCGCGGCGAAGGACCCGTCGACGGTTGCGACGGTCCACTCGTCCTCGAGCAGGTCGGTGTGCTTGCTCCCCAGCGTGACCATCGGCTCGACCGCGAGCGCGAGCCCTTCGACGATCGCGGGTCCGCGGCCGCGCCGGCCGACGTTGGGCACGTTGGGCGGCATGTGCATCTCGGTGCCGATGCCGTGGCCCGTGTAGTCCTCGAGGATGCCGTAGCGGCCCTGGGCGCGGACGTGCGTCTCCACGGCGTGGCTGATGTCGCCCACCCGACCGCCGAGACGGGCGGCTGCCATGCCGCGCCACAGCGACTCCTCGGTCACCCGCAGCAGCTCGACGACGTCGTCGGCGACCTCGCCGACAGGGACCGTGATGGCGGCGTCGCCGTGCCACCCCTCGACGATGGCGCCGCAGTCGATAGAGATGACGTCACCCTCGGCGAGCGTGCGTTCACCCGGGATGCCGTGCACCACCTCGTCGTTGACCGAGGCGCAGATCGTCGCCGGGAACGGCGGCTGGCTGTAGCCCTTGAACGACGGCACGCCCCCGTGGTCGCGGATGTTGGTCTCCGCGATGGTGTCGAGCTCCAGGGTGGTCACCCCCGGCCGGACGGCAGCGCGGAGCAGGTCGAGGGTCTCCCCCACGAGCAGCCCGGCGACACGCATCAGGTCGATCTGCTCGGGGGTCTTGATCTCGATCCCGCGGTCCCGGAACCCCATGGGCCTGTGCCGACCGTCAGCTCTGCGGAACGACGTCGAGGGCGTCGAAGATGCGGGTCGTCACGTCGTCGACCTCACCCATCCCGTCGACCTCGACCAGGATCCCGCGCTCGCGGTAGACCCCGATCAGCGGCTCGGTCTGCTCGGCGTAGACCTCCTGACGGCGCCGGATGACGTCCTCGGTGTCGTCGGCGCGACCGTCGGTCTGGGCACGCTGCAGCAGGCGCTGGACGAGCTCCTCCGGGTCGACCGTGAGCACGACGACCGCGTCGAGCCGGTGGCCGGTGAAGGCGATCATCCCGTCGAGCTCGGTGACCTGGGCCAGGGTGCGGGGGTAGCCGTCGAGCAGGAAGCCCGGCTCGGCGTCCGCCTCGTCGATGCGGTTGCGCACCATCAGGTTGGTGACCTCGTCGGGGACGTACTCCCCGGCGTCCATGAAGCGCTTCGCCTCGACGCCCAGAGGTGTGCCCTTCGAGACGTTGGCGCGGAAGATGTCACCGGTCGAGATCGCCGGGATGCCGAAGTGCTCGGCCACGAAGCGGGCCTGCGTGCCCTTGCCCGCACCCGGCGGGCCCATGAGGATCAGTCTCATCTACTTCAGGAATCCTTCGTAGTTGCGCTGCTGGAGCTGGCTCTCGATCTGCTTCACCGTGTCGAGTGCCACGCCGACCATGATGAGGATCGAGGTGCCGCCGAACGGGAAGTTCTGGTTGGCGTCGATCATCGCGAAGGCGACGAGCGGGACCAACGAGATCGCACCGAGGTAGAGCGCTCCAGGGAACGTGATGCGGGACAGGACGTAGGACAGGTAGTCCTCGGTCGGCTTGCCCGCCCGGATCCCGGGGATGAAGCCGCCGTACTTCTTCATGTTGTCCGCCACCTCGACAGGGTTGAAGGTGATCGAGACGTAGAAGTACGTGAAGAAGATGATCAGCAGGAAGTACGTCGCCATGTAGAGCGGGTGGTCGCCGCCGACGAGGTAGGTGCCGATGAAGTCGAGCACGGGGTTCTGGCTCTCGGGGTTGAACTGCACCGCCATCGCCGGGAGGTAGAGCAGCGACGAGGCGAAGATGACCGGGATGATGCCGGCCTGGTTGACCTTGAGCGGGATGTAGGTCGAGTTGCCACCGAACATCTTGCGGCCGACCATGCGGCGGGCGTACTGCACCGGGATGCGGCGCTGGGCCTGCTCGATGAAGATGACGCCGGCCACGAGGAGGAGGCCGATCACCATCACGATGCCGAAGGTGACCCAGCCCTGGGAGGTCTGCACGCTCCACAGCGCCGCCGGGAAGGTCGCGACGACCTGGGTGAAGATGAGGATCGACATGCCGTTGCCGATGCCGCGGTCGGTGATGAGCTCACCGAGCCACATGATGACCGCGGTGCCTGCCGTCATCGTGATGACCATGACCAGGAACGTCGAGGTGCCGTCGTCGTGCAGCAGGTCGCGCGTGCAGCCCTGCAGCAGGGCGCCGCTGCGCGCGAGGGCGACGATGCCGGTCGCCTGCAGCACGGCCAGTCCCAGGGTCAGGTAGCGCGTGTACTGGGTGATCTTCGTCTGACCGGCCTGCCCCTCCTTCTTCAGCGCCTCGAGCCGTGGGATCACCACGACGAGGAGCTGCAGGATGATGGAGGCCGTGATGTACGGCATGATCCCCAGCGCGAAGATGGTGAGCTGGAGCAGCGCACCACCCGAGAAGAGGTTGATCAGGCTGTAGAGGCCACCCTCTTCGAGCTGGTTGATGCACGCCTGGACATTGGCGACGTGCACACCTGGGGTGGGCACCTGCGAGCCGAGTCGGAAGATCGTGACGATCAGCAGGACGAAGAGCAGCTTGCGCCGCAGGTCCGGAGTCCGGAAAGCGTTGGCGAACGCGCCTAGCACTGGTTCCTCTTTCGTATGGGTGCCCGACCAGGATCGGCGGGCGGACGAGACACCCTCGCCGTCGTACGGCTGAGAGCCCGGGGAAGCCTAACAGTCGGGGTTCGACCCGCTTCCCCGCTCAACGACGAAGGCCCGGCCGACAGTTCCCACTGTGCGGCCAGGCCTTCACCGGATGAGCGAGATCGTGGCCTCAGGCCACGGTCGCGGTGCCACCGGCAGCCTCGATCTTCTCCTTGGCGGAGGTCGAGAACGCGTGGGCGCTGATCTGGACGGCGACGGAGATGTCACCCTGACCCAGGACCTTGACGGGCTGGTTCTTGCGAACGGCGCCCTTGGCCACGAGGTCGTCGACGGTCACGGTGCCACCGTCGGGGAACAGCTCGCCGAGCCGGTCGAGGTTGACGACCTGGAACTCCACGCGGAAGGGGTTCTTGAAGCCCTTCAGCTTGGGCAGGCGCATGTGGATCGGCATCTGGCCACCCTCGAAGGCAGCCGGAACCTGGTAGCGCGCCTTGGTGCCCTTGGTACCGCGGCCGGCGGTCTTGCCCTTGGAGCCCTCACCACGACCCACACGGGTCTTGGCGGTCTTGGCACCCGGAGCGGGACGCAAGTGGTGCAGCTTGAGCGTCATGTCACTCCACCTCCTCGAACGTCACCAGGTGACGGACAGTGTTGATCATGCCCCGGATCTCCGGGCGGTCTTCCTTCACGACGACGTCGCCGATCCGCTTGAGACCGAGCGACCGCAGGGTCTCGCGCTGGTTGGCCTTGAGGCCGACCAGACCACGCTTCTGCTGGACCTTGAGCTGTGCCATCAGGACTGCACCCCCGCGGTCTCGGCCTGACCCTCGGCGCGCGCCCTGAGCAGCGCGGCCGGGGTGACGTCCTCGACGCGCATGCCGCGACGGGCGGCCACGGCCTCGGGCTCCTCGAGCATCCGCAGCGCCTCGACGGTCGCGTGGACGATGTTGATCTGGTTGGACGAGCCGAGCGACTTGCTCAGCACGTCGTGGATACCGGCGCACTCGAGGACCGCACGCACCGGGCCACCGGCGATGACGCCGGTACCGGGAGCAGCGGGACGCAGCAGGACGACGCCTGCGGCCTTCTCGCCCTGGACCGGGTGCGGGATGGTGCCCTGGATGCGGGGAACCTTGAAGAAGGCCTTCTTGGCCTCCTCGACACCCTTGGCGATCGCCGCGGGAACTTCCTTCGCCTTGCCGTAGCCGACGCCGACCAGACCTTCACCGTCGCCGACGATCACGAGGGCGGTGAAGCTGAAGCGACGACCACCCTTCACGACCTTGGCGACACGGTTGATCGCCACGACGCGCTCGATGTAGGCGGTCTTGTCAGCCTGACCGCGACCGTTGTCGCGTCCGCGACGGTCACCAGACTGGCGCTCGCCACCGCGCTGTCCGCGCTGGGCTCCGCTCATGAGACTTGCTCCTTCATCATCATTGTCTTCGATCGGGCGATCAGAATTGGAGGCCGCCCTCGCGGGCGGCGTCGGCCAGGGCCGCGATGCGGCCGTGGTACTTGTTGCCGGCGCGGTCGAAGACGACGTCCTCGATACCTGCCGCCTTGGCGCGCGACGCCACCAGCTCGCCGACCAGCTTGGCCTTGGCGGTCTTGTCGCCGTCGGTGCCGCGGACGTCGGCCTCCATGGTGGAGGCGTAGGCCAGCGTGGCACCCTGCAGGTCGTCGACGACCTGCACCGAGAGGTGCTTGGCCGACTTGGTGACCACCAGGCGCGGACGCTCGGCGGTGCCGTTGATCCGCTTGCGGCCACGTGCCTGACGACGCAGGCGCGCCCGGACGCGGTTGGCGGTGTGCTTGTTGTTGCTCAGCGAGATCGCCATGTCACTTACCGGCCTTTCCGACCTTGCGACGGATGTGCTCGCCGGAGTAACGCACGCCCTTGCCCTTGTAGGGCTCGGGCTTGCGCAGCTTGCGGATCTTGGCCGCAACCTCGCCGACAAGCTGCTTGTCGATGCCGACGACGCCGAGCTTGGTCGGGCCCTCGACGGTGAAGGTGATGCCCTCGGGGGCGTCGAAGATGATCGGGTGCGAGTAGCCGAGCTGGAACTCCAGCTGGGTCGGGCCCTTGGGCAGGACGCGGTAACCGACGCCCACGATCTCGAGCTTCTTCTCGTAGCCCTCGGTGACGCCCACCACCATGTTGTTGATGAGCGTGCGGGTCAGGCCGTGGAGCGAGCGGCTGTTGCGCTCGTCGTCGGGACGCTGCACCTCGAGGATGCCGTCCTCGCCCTTAGCGACCGTGATCGGCGCGGCGATGGTGTGCGACAGGGTGCCCTTGGGCCCCTTGACCGTCACCAGCGACTCGTCGATCGCGACGTCGACACCGGACGGGACCGCGATGGGGAGCTTGCCAATGCGCGACATGCTTCTCTCTCTTCCTGGTCTCAGTTGGTCCGGGTCACCAGACGTAGGCGAGGACTTCGCCGCCCACGCCCTTCTGGTTCGCCTGGCGGTCGGTCAGCAGTCCCTGCGACGTCGAGATGATCGCGACGCCGAGGCCACCGAGGACCTTGGGCAGGTTGGTGCTCTTGGCGTAGACACGCAGGCCGGGCTTGCTGATGCGGCGCACGCCGGCGATCGAGCGCTCCCGGTTGCGGCCGTACTTGAGCGTCACGGTCAGCGTCTTGCCGACCGAGGGCTCGCCCTCGGCGGTGACGTTGTCGGCGACGTCGTAGGAGGTGATGTAACCCTCCTGCTTGAGGATCTCCGCGAGGCCGGCCTTCATCTTGCTGTAGGGCATCGACACCGCGTCGTGGTACGCCTGGTTGGCGTTGCGCAGACGCGTGAGCATGTCTGCGATCGGGTCAGTCATCGTCATGATGTGGTTCTTTCTCGTCGTGGTTTCCCGCAGGCATCACAGCCGGGGGACCTTCAACGGGTGTGAGTGATTACCAGGAGGACTTGGTGACGCCGGGGAGCTCGCCGCGGTGGGCCATCTCCCGCAGGCAGATCCGGCACAGGCCGAACTTGCGGTAGACGGCCTTCGGGCGACCGCAGCGCTGGCAGCGGGTGTAGCCGCGGACAGCGAACTTCGGCTTGCGGGCGGCCTTGACCTTGAGAGCAGTCTTCGCCATGTCAGTTCTCCTTGAACGGGAAGCCGAGCTGCTTGAGCAGCGCCCGACCCTCGTCGTCGTTGGTGGCGGTGGTCACGATGGTGATGTCCATACCGCGCGACCGGTCGATCCTGTCCTGGTTGATCTCGTGGAACATGACCTGCTCGGTGAGACCGAAGGTGTAGTTGCCACGACCGTCGAACTGCTTCGGCGAGAGGCCGCGGAAGTCGCGGATGCGGGGCAGGGCCAGGGACAGCAGGCGGTCCAGGAACTCCCACATGCGGTCGCCGCGCAGGGTGACGTGCGCGCCGATCGGCATGCCCTCGCGCAGCTTGAACTGCGCGATCGACTTGCGGGCCTTGGTCACGGACGGCTTCTGGCCGGTGATCGCGGTGAGGTCGCGGATCGCGCCCTCGATCAGCTTCGAGTCGCGAGCAGCCTCGCCGACGCCCATGTTGACCACGATCTTGGTCAGGCCGGGCACCTGCATGATGTTGGCGATGTCGAACTCGGAGCGCAGGGCGGGGATGATCTCCTCGCGGTAGCGCGCCTTGAGACGGGGAATCTCAGTGGTCTGGGTCTCGGCCATCTCAGATCTCCTTGCCGGACTTGCGGGACACGCGGACGGACCGGGTCGCGGAGTAGGTCGAGCCGTCGGGACGGCGCTTGGTGACCTCGTCGCGGCGGAAGCCGACACGCGTGACGCCGTCGCCCTCGACGAGCATCACGTTGGAGACGTGGATGGGCGCCTCGCGGGTGATGATGCCGCCGGTGGTGTTGGTCTGCTGCACGGACTTGGTGTGGCGCTTGACGAGGTTGACACCCTCGACGATCACGCGGTCCTCCTCGCGGAGCACCGAGATGACCTTGCCCTGGGCACCCTTGTCCTTGCCAGCGATCACCTTGACGGTGTCGCCCTTCTTGATGTTCATGTCCTTACCCATCTTCAGAGCACCTCCGGGGCGAGCGAGATGATCTTCATGAAGCGCTTCTCGCGCAGCTCGCGGCCGACGGGGCCGAAGATGCGCGTGCCACGGGGCTCGCCGTCGTTCTTGAGGATGACGGCGGCGTTCTCGTCGAAGCGGATGTAGGAACCGTCGGCGCGGCGACGCTCCTTGACGGTGCGCACGATCACGGCCTTGACGACGTCGCCCTTCTTGACGTTGCCACCGGGGATCGCGTCCTTGACGGTGGCGACGATGACGTCACCGATGCCGGCGTAGCGACGCCCAGAGCCACCGAGAACACGGATGCAGAGGATCTCCTTCGCACCGGTGTTGTCGGCGACCTTGAGTCGCGACTCCTGCTGGATCATTGATTTCTCCTGGTTGTCGAGCTGGTTCTCGCCCCCTCAGAGGGGAGCGAGCCTGGCCGAACTGATATGTGGAAACTTGTGCTCGAGGCCGGGGGGCCTCAGGTCACTTGGCCTTCTCCAGCACCTCGACGAGGCGCCAGCGCTTGGTGGCCGACAGCGGACGGGTCTCCATGATGAGGACCCGGTCGCCGATGCCGCACTGGTTGGTCTCGTCGTGCGCCTTCAGACGCGACGTCTTGCGCAGGACCTTGCCGTAGAGGGCGTGCTTCACGCGGTCCTCGACGGCGACGACGATGGTCTTGTCCATCTTGTCGCTGACGACGAGGCCCTCGCGGACCTTGCGCTGGTTGCGCTCGTCGACCGACTGGGTCGCAGTGTTCTCGCTCATGCCTTCGCCTCTTCGTTGGTGCCCGGGGTGGTGCGGATGCCGAGCTCGCGCTCGCGGACCACGGTGTAGATGCGGGCGATGTCCTTCTTGACCACGCGCAGGCGGCCGTTGCTCTCCAGCTGGCCGGTCGCGGCCTGGAACCGGAGGTTGAACAGCTCCTCCTTGGCCTCGCGCAGCTTGGCCTCGAGGGCGGGTGCGTCGAGCTCGTCGAGCTCGTGGGCGATCAGCTTGGTAGCCATCAGAATTCACCGGCCTCACGGGAGATGAACCGGCACTTCATCGGGAGCTTGTGCATCGCACGGCGCATGGCCTCGCGAGCAGTCACCTCGTCCACACCGGAGAGTTCGAACATGACGCGGCCGGGCTTGACGTTGGCAACCCACCACTCGGGGGAACCCTTGCCTGAACCCATGCGGGTCTCGGCAGGCTTCTTGGTCAGCGGACGGTCCGGGTAGATGTTGATCCAGACCTTGCCGCCACGCTTGATGTGGCGGGTCATGGCGATACGGGCCGACTCGATCTGTCGGTTGGTCACGTAGTGACCCTCGATCGCCTGGATGCCGAAGTCACCGAACGCCAGCGTGGTGCCACCCTTGGCAGCGCCACGACGCTTGGGGTGGTGCTGCTTGCGGTGCTTGACGCGACGGGGCATCAACATGAGGTTCAGGCCTCCTGTCCGGTGCTCGGTGCAGCCTCGGCAGCCGGGGCCGCAGAGGTCTCAGCAGCGCCCTCGGCGCGGGGAGCGCGGTCGCCGCGCGAGCCGCGGCTCGGACGCTCGCCGCCACGGGTGTTGGGACGACCGCCGCGGCCGGGGGCACCGGCGCGGGCAGCCTGCTGGGCCTGGCGCTCGGCACGGGTGCCGGCGACCTCGCCCTTGTAGATCCAGACCTTCACGCCGATACGGCCGAAGGTCGTGCGGGCCTCGTAGAAGCCGTAGTCGATGTCGGCGCGGAGGGTGTGCAGGGGCACGCGGCCCTCGCGGTAGAACTCCGTGCGCGACATCTCGGCGCCGTTGAGGCGACCCGAGCACTGGATCCGGATGCCCTTGGCACCGGAGCGCATCGAGGTCTGCATCGCCTTGCGCATCGCGCGACGGAACTGCACACGACCCGAGAGCTGCTCGGCGACACCCTGGGCGACCAGCTGCGCGTCGATCTCGGGGTTCTTGACCTCGAGGATGTTGAGCTGGACCTGCTTGCCGGTGAGCTTCTCGAGCTCGCCGCGGATGCGGTCCGCCTCGGCGCCGCGGCGGCCGATGACGATGCCGGGACGCGCGGTGTGGATATCCACACGGACGCGGTCACGCGTGCGCTCGATCTCGACCTTGGAGATGCCGGCCCGCTCCATGCCCTTGGAGAGCAGCTTGCGGATGGCGACGTCCTCACCGACGTACGACTTGTAGAGCTTGTCGGCGTACCAACGGCTCTTGTGGTCGGTGGAGATGCCCAGGCGGAACCCGTTCGGGTTGATCTTCTGGCCCATCAGGCACCCTTTCCGTTCTTCGAGGCGCGGGCCTTCTTGCCCGGCGCGGTGAGCACGTCAGCCGGCTGCACCGCGAGGGTGATGTGGCTCGTGCGCTTGTTGATGCGGGTCGCCCGACCCTGAGCACGCGGACGCCAACGCTTCATCGTCGGGCCCTCGTCGACCATCGCGACGGAGAGGACCAGGTCGGCCCGGTTGAGGCCCTCGGTCGTCTCGGCGTTGGCGACGGCGCTCTCCAGCACCTTGTAGACGGTCTCGGAGGCGGCCTGCGGCGCGAACTGCAGCAGGGTCAGGGCCTCGTCGACCTGGAGGCCGCGGACCATGTCGACGACACGGCGAGCCTTCATCGGGGTGATCCGCACGTAGCGTGCGCTCGCGTACGCGCCCGGCTGGTCGCCGAGCAGCGTGGTGCGGCGCGCACTGGTGCGGCTGCGCTCGGTGGTGCTCATCGACGGCGTCCCTTCCGGTCTTCCTTGACGTGCCCGCGGTAGGTGCGGGTGGGGGCGAACTCCCCGAGCTTGTGGCCGACCATGGAGTCGGTCACGAAGACCGGGACGTGCTTGCGACCGTCGTGCACAGCGATGGTGTGGCCGATCATGTCGGGCACGATCATCGACCGGCGCGACCAGGTCTTGATGACGTTGTGGCTGCCCTTCTCGTTCTCGGCGTCCACCTTCTTCTGAAGGTGGCCGTCGACGAAGGGGCCCTTCTTGAGGCTGCGAGGCATGTCGGTTACTTCCTACCCTTGCCGGACTTGCGGCGACGAATGATCTGGGAGTCGCTGGCCTTGCGCTTGCGCGTGCGGCCCTCGGGCTTGCCCCAGGGGGAGACGGGGTGGCGACCACCGGACGTCTTGCCCTCACCACCACCGTGCGGGTGGTCGACCGGGTTCATGACGACACCGCGGACGGTCGGGCGGACGCCCTTCCACCGCATGCGGCCGGCCTTGCCCCAGTTGATGTTCGACTGCTCGGCGTTGCCGACCTCGCCGATCGTGGCGCGGCAGCGCACGTCCACGAAGCGCATCTCGCCCGAAGGCATGCGCAGCGTGGCGCGGCTGCCCTCGCGGGCGACCAGCTGGGCCGAGTTGCCGGCCGAGCGAGCGATCTTCGCGCCGCCGCCCGGACGCAGCTCCACGCAGTGGATGGTCGTACCGACCGGGATGTTGCGCAGCGGCAGGTTGTTGCCGGGCTTGATGTCGGCGTTGGGGCCGGACTCCACCGCGGTGCCCTGGGTCAGACCCTTGGGCGCGACGATGTAGCGCTTCTCGCCGTCGGCGTAGTGCAGCAGCGCGATGCGCGCGGTGCGGTTGGGGTCGTACTCGATGTGAGCGACCTTCGCCGGGACGCCGTCCTTGTCGTAGCGACGGAAGTCGATGATGCGGTAGGCGCGCTTGTGACCGCCACCCTTGTGCCGGGTGGTGATGCGGCCCTGGTTGTTGCGGCCACCGTTCTTCGGCAGCGGGCGCGTCAGCGACTTCTCGGGCGTCGACCGGGTGATCTCGACGAAGTCGGCCACCGACGAGCCACGACGGCCCGGGGTGGTCGGCTTGTACTTGCGGATAGCCATATCAGTTCCTAGTCAGGAGCCCGGTCAGGAGACCGGACCTCCGAAGATGTCGATGCGGTGACCCTCGGCGAGGCTGACGATTGCGCGCTTGGTGTTGGGACGCTTGCCCAGGCCGTACTTGGTGCGGCGCGTCTTGCCCTGGCGGTTGATCGTGTTGACCGAGGTGACCTTGACGTCGAAGACCTTCTCGACCGCGATCTTGATCTCGGTCTTGTTGGCGTCCGGGTGGACGATGAAGGTGTACTTGTTGGCGTCGAGCAGGCCGTAGCTCTTCTCCGACACGACCGGGGCGATCAGGATGTCGCGGTGGTCCTTGTGCAGGGTGCTCACTTGTCGCTCTCCTTCTCGTCGGCGCGGTTCAGGCCAGCGGCCTCGGCGTCCTCGGTGGACTTGAACCAGAAGTCGCCACCGGAGACGTCGTAGGCGGAGTCGCCCTCGACGAGGTAGGTGCCGGACTGCAGGCCCTGGACGTCGTAGCCCTTGGGGTTCTTGCCGCTCTTGAGCGGGGCCTTCGCGCCGGCCGGCAGAGCCGGCTCGTCGGTGGCCTGCTCGGAGGCGGGCGCAGCAGCCGACTCGGTCTTCGCGGCCGGAGCAGCGGAGGCGCCACCCACGAAGACGTCGTAGGCACCCTTGGTGAAGACCACGTCGTCGGCGTTGAGCACGTCGTAGGTGTTGAGCTGGTCGACGGCGACGATGTGGACCTCGGGCGCGTTGCGCAGCGAGAGCCAGGTGATCGCGTCGGAACGCTCGAGCACCACGAGGTAGCCCACGCGGTCGGTCAGCGAGACCAGCGAGGCCAGCGCGGCCTTGGTGGAGGGCTTGTCGCCCGACACCAGGGCGTCGACCACGTGGACGCGGTCGTTGCGGGCCCGGTCGGAGAGGGCACCGCGCAGGGCGGCGGCCTTCATCTTCTTGGGGGTGCGCTGGTCGTAGCTGCGCGGCTGCGGGCCGTGGACGATGCCACCGCCGGCGAACTGCGGCGCGCGGGTCGAGCCCTGGCGGGCGCGACCGGTGCCCTTCTGCTTGTAGGGCTTGCGTCCACCACCGCGGACCTCGCCGCGACGCTTGGTGGAGTGCGTGCCCTGACGCGCAGCGGCCTGCTGGGCCACGACGACCTGGTGGATCAGGGGAATGTTGACCTCGACGTCGAAGATCTCGGCGGGGAGGTCGACCTTGACGGTCTTGACAGCCATGCTCAGGCCTCCTGCGTCTTCTTGGCGGCCGAGCGAAGGACGACGAGACCGTTCTTGGGGCCAGGAATGGCGCCCTTGATCAGGATCAGGCCCTTGTCGGCGTCGACGGCGTGCACCGTCAGGTTCTGGGTGGTCACCGTGTCGTTGCCCATGCGGCCCGCCATGCGGGTGCCCTTGAACACGCGACCCGGGGTGGCGCAGGCGCCGATGGAGCCCGGCTTGCGGTGGTTGCGGTGCGCGCCGTGCGAGGCGGAGACACCGTGGAAGCCGTGACGCTTCATGACACCGGCGAAGCCCTTGCCCTTGCTGGTGCCGGTCACGTCGATCTCCTCGCCTGCGGCGAAGGTCTCGACGGTCAGCTCCTGGCCCACGGTGTAGGCGGCAGCGTCAGCGGTGCGGATCTCCACCACGTGGCGGCGGGGGGTGACCCCGGCCTTGGCGAAGTGACCGGCGTCGGGCGAGTTCACCTTGCGGGCCTCGATCTCGCCGAAGCCGACCTGGATGGCGTTGTAGCCGTCCACCTCGGGCTGGCGGATCTGGGTGACCACGTTGGTGCTCGCGGCGATCACGGTCACGGGGACGACCTTGTTGTTCTCGTCCCACAGCTGGGTCATGCCGAGCTTGGTGCCCAGCAGGCCCTTCACGTTGCGTTCGAAAGTCTTAGCCATGTCGCGCCTCAGAGCTTGATCTCGATGTCGACACCGGCAGGCAGGTCGAGACGCATCAGCGAGTCGACGGTCTTCGGCGTCGGGTCGATGATGTCGATCAGACGCTTGTGCGTCCGCATCTCGAAGTGCTCGCGGGAGTCCTTGTACTTGTGGGGCGAACGGATGACGCAGTACACGTTCTTCTCGGTCGGCAGCGGCACAGGGCCGGCGACCTTCGCACCCGTACGGGTGACGGTGTCCACGATCTTCCGCGCCGAGGTGTCGATCACCTCGTGGTCATAGGCCTTGAGCCTGATGCGGATCTTCTGTCCCGCCATAGGTCCCTGTCCTCTTCGATCTCGTACGCCTGGTCTGGTTTCGGCTCCCGGCCCCTGGTGGGCGAGCGCCGCCTGTCTCTCCTCCACCCTCCGACCCCCGCGGTCGGGCGTGTCGCGCCCCCAACTGAAAACATTGGGCCTCGTGACACGACCCCGGGAGGTCGGTGTAGCTCTGGGTGGCACCCGACGGTTGTCGGATCTGGTCGAGTCTCCGATCACCATGTGATCCGGTGCGGTGCACGCAGACGACTGGCTCGATCAAAGGAGACGCGATTCAGAAGTCAAGGTGTGCCGCACCCCGGCGACCCGCCGGAGCAACCGGAACATCTTGACAGACTCCGCACGCCCACGCCAAATCGCAATGACGGTGGAGCACGTGGCCCGCTCCCGATGTCCCGGGAAGTCGCCAGCCTACGCTCCGGGGCGCGCGGACGGCGAACCGGCGCCGCTCGAGCAAGGCTCTTGCGGCGCCCGCGGGGCCGACCTACCGTCGGAGGATGGCCGGCCTGGTCGCGCTCGTCCTACGGGGCGTGCGCACGCGCCTCTCCCCTCCCCCGCCGGAGCCGTCGGTCCCGGCGATCGAGGAGCTCGCGGCCGCCCTGCGCCGCGTCCGGCCGCTGGTGCTCGCACCGGCGCCCGGGACGCCGATGGCCCGCCGGCGCGGGACCACGGCGGCGTACGACGACCTGCTGGGCCAGGCGGCACGCGCCCTCAGGGTGCCGGACCTGCTCACCGACCTGCGCGAGGGCACCGACCGCGAGGCCGAGCGGCTGCGGCTCGAGCACCTGCTGCGCGAGGCGGGCCTGGTGCTCGATCAGCCCCGGTCGGACCGGCGGTAGCAGAAGTCGACGATGTCGCGCTCGACGTCGCGGCCCTTGCGCTCGAACCGGGTCACCGGCCGCTCGTCCCATCGCACGACGGGGCCGCCCTCCAGGGTCGGTTCGGCGTCGAGGACCTCGCGCATCTGGTCGGCGTAGTCCGCCCAGTCGGTGGCCAGCCGCCACGCGCCGCCCGGCACCAGCCGGGACGAGGCGAGCGCGGCGTTGGCCGGGTTGACCAGCCGCCGCTTGCGGTGCTTGGTCTTGCGCCACGGGTCGGGGAAGAAGGTCCACAGCTCGGCGACGCTGGCCGGGCCGAGCAGGTTCTCCAGGGTCCAGACCGCGTCGACGGAGCAGAACCGCACGTTGTCGGCCCCCGCCTCGGCGACGCGCCACAGCGAGTCGGCGATGCCGGGGAGCCACACCTCGAGGGCCAGCACGTCGTGGTCGGGGCGCGCGGCAGCCAGCACCGAGGTCGCCTCGCCGATGCCCGGGCCGATCTCGACGATCAGCGGCGCCTCACGGCCGAACCACTCCGCGAGGGCGAAGCCGGGCCGGTCGACGGCCTCCTCGGGGATCACCCAGTCGGCGTGGTGGGCGGCCCACGACTCCGCCTGTCGCGGCGTGAACCGGTTGCCCCGCCGCGAGTAGGTGAGCACCTCCCGCATCCGGCGTCCGTCCGCGGTCAGCTTGTGGTGCGGGCGGGCGGGGCGTACGACGTCGTTCACGGGCCCATCCTCCCCGCTCCCCCGGGTCGGACGCACATCAGCGCGTGCGGGTCAGAGGTGCTCGAGGGCTCCGGTCAGCACCGAGCGCAGTCGCTGCTCGATGTCGTCGAACTCCGGCTGGCCGATGATGAGCGGCGGGGCGAGCTGGATGACGGGGTCGCCGCGGTCGTCGGCGCGGCAGTAGAGACCAGCCTCCCAGAGCGCGCCGGAGAGGTAGCCGCGCAGCAGCCGCTCCGACTCGGCATCGTCGAACGTCTCCTTGGTCTCGCGGTCCTTGACCAGCTCGATGCCGTAGAAGTAGCCGTGGCCGCGCACGTCGCCGACGATCGGGATGTCGAGGAGCTTCTCCAGGGTCGCCCGGAACGCGGGGGCGTTCTGCTGGACGTGGTCGGTGAGGCCCTCGCGCTCGAAGATGTCGAGGTTGGCCATCGCCACCGCCGAGGAGACCGGGTGCCCGCCGAAGGTGTAGCCGTGGGCGTAGGCCGTCGTGCCCGACCTGAACGGCTCGAACAGCCGGTCGCTGGCGATCATCGCCCCGATCGGCGAGTAGCCGGAGGTCATGCCCTTGGCGCAGGTGATGATGTCGGGCTGGTAGCCGAACTCGGTCGCGCCGAACATCTCCCCCACGCGCCCGAAGGCACAGATGACCTCGTCGGAGACGAGCAGGACGTCGTACTGGTCGCAGATCTCGCGGACCCGCTCGAAGTAGCCGGGCGGCGGCGGGAAGCAGCCGCCGGCGTTCTGCACGGGCTCGAGGAAGACGGCGGCGACGGTGTCGGGGCCCTCGAACTCGATCGCCTCGGCGATGCGGTCCGCGGCCCACCGGCCGAAGGCCTTCTCGTCGTCGCCGATGAACTCCGGGCGGCGGTAGAAGTTGGTGTTGGGCACCTTGTGGGCGCCCGGCACGAGCGGCTCGAACATCTCCTTCAGCGGCGGGATGCCGGTGATGGACAGCGCACCCTGCGGGGTGCCGTGGTAGGCCACGGCGCGGGAGATGACCTTGTGCTTGTTGGGCTTGCCGGTGAGCTTGAAGTACTGCTTGGCCAGCTTCCACGCGGACTCGACGGCCTCGCCGCCGCCGGTGGTGAAGAAGACGCGGTTGAGGTCGCCGGGCGCCATCGCGGCGATGCGGTCGGCGAGCTCGACGGCGCGCGGGTGCGCGAAGGACCAGAGCGGGAAGAACGCCAGCTCCTTGGCCTGCTTCGCGGCCGCCTCGGCCAGCTCCTCGCGGCCGTGGCCGACCTGGACGACGAACAGGCCGGCCAGCCCGTCGATGTACTCGCGACCGTGGCTGTCCCAGATCTTGTGGCCCTCGCCCTTCACGATCAGCGGCATCTCGCCGCCGTTCTCGTAGGTCGAGTGCCGCGTGAAGTGCAACCAGAGGTGGTCGCGGCCGGCGGCCTGGTAGTCGAAGGACTCGTCGTAGGGCTTGCCCTCGGCGGAGTGGAGGCTCATCTCGTTCCCCAGTTGTAGTGCTGCTTGTTGAGCTTGAGGTAGACGAAGGTCTCCGAGGAGACCACGCCCTCGAGCTCGCGGACCTGACGGATGACGTCGAGCAGGTGCGGGTCGTCCTCGCACACCACCTCGACGAGGAGGTCGAAGCTGCCGGCGGTGGTGACCACGTAGTCGACCTCCGGCACCTCGGCCAGGCGGTCGCCGACCTTCATCGGGTCGCCCTCGGTGCGGACGCCGATCATGGCCTGGCGGGTGAAGCCGACCTGGGTGGGGTCGGTGACCGCGACGACCTGCATCACCTCGGAGTCGAGCAGCTTCTGGACCCGGGCCCGGGCGGCCGCCTCCGACAGCCCGACCGCCTTGGCGATCGCGGCGTAGGAGATCCGGCCGTCCTCCTGGAGCAGCTCGATGATGCGCTTGGCGGTCGCGTCGAGGCGGACCTGTCCCTCACCCATGCTCGTGCCCCCTGCGCTCGCTCATGGCGCCATGGTGGACGGGACCTCGCCCGTTCGCAAGTCACCGAGCGTGGAATCCGCATTTCCGGCCTGTTAATTCCGCGATTCCCGCACAATCTTCGGCAACAAGTATGGCGATTGCGGGCCTACCCGTCCTAGTCTCCCCTCACTGCACCCGACCGGGAGGACCCCGTGACCAGCCCACGCACGCTGCGCAACTTCATCGGTGGCACGTACGTCGACGGCAGCGCCGGCGCGACGAGCGACGTCGTCGACCCGACGACCGGCCAGGTCGTCGCCCAGGCGCCCGTCAGCGGGGCGGAGGAGGTGGACGCGGCCTACGAGGCCGCCGACCGCGCCTTCGGCGAGTGGGGGCGTACGACGCCCAGCGAGCGCCAGCAGGCGCTGCTGAAGATCGCCGACGCGATCGAGTCCCACGCCGAGGAGCTGATCGAGCTCGAGTCGGCCAACACCGGCAAGATCAAGGCGCTCACCGCGAGCGAGGAGATCCCGCCGATGGTGGACCAGCTCCGGTTCTTCGCCGGGGCGGCCCGCGTGCTGGAGGGCAAGGCGGCCGGCGAGTACATGGCGGGGCACACCTCGTGGATCCGTCGCGAGCCGATCGGCGTCGTCGGCCAGGTCACCCCGTGGAACTACCCGCTGCTGATGGCGGTGTGGAAGATCGGCCCGGCCCTCGCCGCCGGCAACACGGTCGTCCTCAAGCCCAGCGACACCACCCCCGAGAGCACGCTGCGGCTGGCCGAGCTCGCCTCCGAGTTCCTCCCGGCCGGGACGCTGAACGTCGTCACCGGAGACCGCGAGACCGGCCGCCTCCTCGTCGAGCACCCGACGCCCGGGCTCGTCGCGATCACCGGATCGGTCCGGGCCGGCGCCGAGGTCGCGGCGAGCGCCGCCCCGCAGGTCAAGCGGGTCCACCTCGAGCTGGGCGGCAAGGCGCCGGTCGTGGTCTTCGACGACGCCGACATCGAGGCCGCCGTCGAGGGCATCGCGATCGCCGGCTACTTCAACGCCGGCCAGGACTGCACGGCCGCCACCCGCGTCCTGGTCGCCCCCGGCATCCACGACGACTTCGTGGCGGCGCTCGCGGACTACGCGAGGGGCTCGGCACCGGTGGGCCTGCCCGACGACGCGGACGCCCTCTTCGGCCCCGTCAACAACGCCACGCAGCTGGCCCGGGTGAGCCGGTTCATCGAGGACCTGCCGTCCCACGCGACCGTGTCGGCGGGCGGCAACCGTCGTACGGACCTCGGCGACGGCTACTTCCTCGAGCCCACCGTCCTGTCCGGCCTGCGCCAGGACGACGAGGCGATCCAGAACGAGATCTTCGGCCCCGTCATCACGGTCCAGCGCTTCACCGACGAGGAGGAGGCGCTCCGCTGGGCCAACGGCGTCGACTACGGCCTGGCGTCGTCGGTGTGGACCAAGGACTTCGGCCGGGCGATGCGGATGTCGAAGGCGCTCGACTTCGGCTGCGTGTGGATCAACACCCACATCCCGCTCGTCGCGGAGATGCCGCACGGCGGCTACAAGAAGTCCGGCTACGGCAAGGACCTCTCGATGTACGGCTTCGAGGACTACACGCGCATCAAGCACGTCATGGCCAACATCGAGGGCTGAGCGGCGCGCGACCACATGGCGAGCACCATTGTCGACACAGCCACGACCACCACACCTGCACGACTCGGGGGCGAAGCGGAGGAGATGCACCGATGAGACCCATCCCGCGCCGACGGCGCCCCCAGTCCGCGCCGGCCGCGGCCCTGACCGCGGCCGCCTCAGGCGGGCTCAGCCGCCGGGCGCTGCTCGGCACCGGCGTCGCGGCGGGCGCCGGCCTGGCGCTCACCGGGTGCGCCCCGCCCGAGCCGCCCGCGGCGGGAGGCATCGCCAGCCTCGACCTGCCCACCGACGTCTCCGACAAGGAGAAGACGCTCAAGTGGGCCAACTGGACGGCCTACCTCGACATGAACGGCAAGGAGACGACGTCCCCGACCCTCTCTGCCTTCATCGAGCAGTCGGGCATCGACGTCGACTACTTCGAGGAGATCGACGACAACGACTCCTACTACGCCAAGGTCGGCCCGCAGCTGCGTGCCGGTCAGGACATCGACCGCGACATCATCACGCTGACCGACTGGATGGCAGCCCGGCTCATCCGGGACCAGGTCGTCCAGCCGCTCGAGCTGATCCAGATGCCCAACGTGGTGAGCAACCTCCTGCAGCCGCTCAAGGACGCCTCCTTCGACCCCGGCCGGCTCCACTCGATCACGTGGCAGAGCGGCTTCGCGGGCATCGGTTACAACAAGGAGAAGGTCGGTCGCGAGCTGAAGTCCCTCGACGACCTGTGGACCGACGACCTCAAGGGCCGCGTCGTCGTGCTCTCGGAGTTCCGCGACACCGCCGGCCTGGTCATGCAGTCCCAGGGCGTCGACATCGAGAGCGACTGGGGGCAGGCGGAGTTCGAGAAGGCGCTCGACTTCATCGAGCAGAAGATCGACGAGGGCTACATCCGCAAGGTGAAGGGCAACTCCTACATGGAGGACCTCACCAGCGGCAACGCGGTGGCCGGCATCACGTGGAGCGGTGACATCTTCGTCCTCGCCGCCGACACCAAGGACCCCAGCTGGACCTTCACCCTGCCGGAGTCAGGCGGCACGCTCTGGTCGGACAACCTGATGGTCCCGATCACCTCGACCCACCGCTCGAACGCCCAGCGGCTGATGGACTACTACTACGAGCCGGCGGTCGCGGCGCAGGTGGCGGCGTGGGTCAACTACGTGTGTCCCGTCGAGGGCGCCCAGGCCGAGATGGAGAAGATCGACCCCGAGCTGGCCGAGAGCCCGTGGATCTTCCCGAGCGTCGAGTTCATCGAGGACAACAACGTCCAGCAGTTCCGGGTGCTCGACGCGGACGAGGACATCCTGTACGCCGACCTCTGGTCCACGAAGGTGATGGGGAACTGACATGGCCGGATTTCGCGAAGCGAGCGGCGACCTCCGGCTCGAGGGCGTCACCAAGAGGTTCGGGGACTTCACCGCCGTCGACGGCATCGACCTCCTGGTCCCCCGCGGCTCCTTCTTCGCCCTGCTCGGCCCGTCGGGCTGCGGCAAGACGACCACGCTCCGGATGATCGCCGGCCTCGAGCAGCCCACCGCCGGGCGGGTGACGATCGGTGACACCGACCTGACCGGCTCGCGGCCCTACGAGCGCCCGGTCAACACGGTGTTCCAGTCCTACGCGCTGTTCCCGCACCTGACGATCCGCGACAACGTCGCCTTCGGTCCCAAGCGGCGCAAGGTCGCCGACGCGGCCCAGCGCACCGAGGAGTCGCTGGAGCTGGTGCAGATGGCGTCCTTCGCCGCGCGCAAGCCGGCCCAGCTCTCCGGAGGCCAGCAGCAGCGGGTGGCGCTGGCGCGAGCCCTGGTCAACCACCCGGAGGTGCTGCTGCTGGACGAGCCGTTGGGCGCGCTCGACCTCAAGCTGCGCCGCGAGATGCAGGTCGAGCTCAAGCGCATCCAGACCGAGGTGGGCCTCACCTTCATCCACGTCACCCACGACCAGGAGGAGGCCATGACCATGGCCGACACCGTGGCGGTGATGAACAGGGGCCACATCGAGCAGCTCGGAGCACCGGAGGAGCTCTACGACCTGCCCCGCACCCGGTTCGTCGCCAACTTCCTCGGGCAGGCCAACACCGGCGCGGGCACGATCAAGGACGTCGACGGCGACCACCTCGTCGTCAACGTGCTCGGCACGCCGGTCAAGATCCTCAAGTCCCGCTCGCAGGTGCACGAGGGCGAGGTGCTCTTCGGCGTCCGGCCGGAGAAGGTCACCGTGTCGCGCAGGCAGCCGGAGGGCGCCGGCAACGACGTCCGGGGCGTGGTGCGCGACGTGTCCTTCCTGGGCGTGGCCACCAGCTACCTGGTGGACATGCCGAGCGGCGCGACCTGGAGCTGCTACGAGCAGAACCTCGACGTCGAGCCGCTCGACCTGCGACCCGGCGACGAGGTCTGGCTGACCTGGAACCCCGGGCACGCGTTCGGTGTGCCCGCGGAGGAGGCGTGAGCGCGCTCGCCCAGGTGGCCGGTGACCCGGAGCTGGAGCCCGCGCCCGCGGCGCCCGAGTCCAAGCAGCGGTCCTGGACGGCCTACCTGCTGATGCTGCCGGGCGTGCTGTGGCTCGGCGTCTTCTTCCTGCTGCCGCTGGTGCAGCTCGCGTCGGTGAGCCTGCAGAGCCGCTACCCCGGCTTCCCGGGCTACTACTACCGCGACCTCAACTTCTCCAACTACGCCAGTGCCCTCACCGACTACGCCCCACACTTCGCCCGGTCGTTCCTCTACGCCGGCCTGGCGACCTTGCTGGCGTTCGCGGTGGCGTACCCGCTGGCGTACGCCATGGCGTTCAAGGCCGGGAGGTGGCGCAACCTGATGATGATCTGCGTCATCGCGCCGTTCTTCACCTCGTTCATCCTGCGCACGTTCGCGTGGTCGCAGATCCTCGCGGACGAGGGGTGGGTGGCGAGCGTCCTCAACTTCCTGCACGTGCTCCCCAACGGGCACATCATCAACACCCCTATCGCGGTGGTCGCGGGCCTCACCTACAACTTCCTGCCGTTCATGGTGCTGCCCATCTACGCCTCGCTCGAACGCGCTGACCCGCGCGTCATCGAGGCCGGCGGCGACCTCTACGCCAACGGGTTCACGACCTTCCGGACGGTGACGCTCCCGATCTCGATGCCGGGTGTCCTCGCCGGGACGCTGCTCACCTTCATCCCGGCGGCGGGCGACTTCGTCAACATGGAGCTCCTCGGCCCCCAGCGCGGCAAGATGATCGGCAACGTCATCAACGACCAGTTCCTCGCCGTCCCCGGCGGCTACCCGGTGGCGGCGGCGTTGTCCTTCACCCTCATGGCCGCGATCCTCGTCCTGGTCTTCCTCTACGTCCGCCGTTTCGGCACCGAGGAGCTGGTGTGAGATGACCACGACGACGCGCCGGACCCCACCCGCGACCACGACCCGGCCGACGGCCTACCGGCCGTCCGCCGGCAAGCGCGCCCAAGTCTGGCTGGCCAACCACTTCGCGATGATCAGCGCGATCCTGGTGCTCCTCTACCTCTTCCTCCCGGTCGCCTACACGTTCGCCTTCTCGTTCAACGACCACGGCAAGACCAACATCGTGTGGCAGGGCTTCACGTGGAAGCACTGGCAGGACCCCTGCGGCGTGCAGGGCGTGTGCGAGTCGCTGGTCACCTCGCTCGAGGTCGGCGTGATCTCCACGGTCGTGGCCACGGTCTTCGGCACGCTGATGGCGCTGGCGATGGTCCGCTACCGGTTCCGGGGCAAGGCGGCCAGCAACGTGCTGATCTTCGTGCCGATGGCCACGCCGGAGATCGTCATGGGCGCCGCGCTGCTGACGATCTTCGTGCAGGGCTTCGCCAACATCGGGATCAACCTCGGCTTCGGCACCATCGTCTTCTCGCACATCATGTTCTGCGTGAGCTTCGTGGTCGTCACGGTCAGGGCTCGCATCCAGTCCCTCGACCCACGGATCGAGGAAGCCGCCCAGGACCTCTACGCGAGCCCGATGCAGACCTTCTGGAAGGTGACCTTCCCGCTGATCCTGCCCGGCATCGCCGGTGCGGCGATGCTCGCCTTCTCGCTGTCCTTCGACGACTTCATCATCACCAACTTCGTCTCCGGCAACGAGTCGACGTTCCCCAAGTTCGTCTACGTCGCCTCGCGGCGCGGCATCCCCGCCGAGGCCAACGTCATCGGCTTCTCGATGTTCGTGATCGCTGTCCTGCTCGTGCTGGGCGCACAGGCCGTGAGCTCGCTGCGGGCCTCGAAGTACAAGAGCTGACCCCCTTCCCCGCTAGGAGAGATCGAGTGCCTGAACCCATGCGCGTGCTGATGGTCGGTGCCGGTGGCGTCGGTGACGCCGCGGCCCGGATCGCGGTGGAGCGCGACTTCTTCGAGGCCTGGGTGGTGGCCGACTACGACGTCGAGCGGGCCGAGCGCACCGTCGAGGCGGCGCGCGGACGTCGTACGGGCGAGGAGCGCTTCAGCACCGCGCAGGTCGACGCCTCCGACGCCGACGCGGTGACCGCGCTCGCCCGCGAGGTCCGGGCCACCCACGTCTTCAACGCCGTGGACCCGCGGTTCGTGATGCCCATCTTCACCGGGGCGCTCGCCGCGGGCGCCGACTACCTCGACATGGCGATGAGCCTGTCCGCGCGCCACCCCGACGCCCCCTACGAGAAGGTCGGCGTGAAGCTCGGCGACGAGCAGTTCGCCCGGGCCGCGGAGTGGGAGGCGGCGGGGCGGCTCGCCCTCCTCGGCATCGGTGTGGAGCCCGGTCTTTCCGACGTGTTCGCCCGCTACGCCGCCGACGAGCTCTTCGACCACATCGACGAGCTCGGCACCCGCGACGGCGCCAACCTCGTCATCCGCGACGACGACGGCAACGAGGTGTTCGCCCCCGGTTTCTCGATGTGGACCATCATCGAGGAGTGCCTCAACCCGCCCGTGGTGTGGGAGCGGGAGCGGGGCGGTGGCGACCTGGAGGCCGGCTTCTTCACGCTGCCGCCGTTCTCCGAGCCCGAGGTGTTCGACTTCCCCGAGGGCATCGGGCCCGTCGAGTGCGTGCACGTCGAGCACGAGGAGGTGCTCCTCATGCCTCGCTGGGTCGAGGCCGACCGGGTCACCTTCAAGTACGGCCTGGGCGAGGAGATGATCGGCATCCTCCGCACCCTGCACACGCTCGGTCTCGACTCGACCGAGCCGGTGTCGGTCAAGGGTGTACAGGTCTCGCCCCGCGACGTGGTGGCGGCGTGCCTGCCCGACCCGGCCACGATCGGCCCGCGGATGGAGGRCAAGACGTGCGCCGGGCTCCTCGTCACCGGCACCGGCAAGGACGGTGCCCCCCGGTCGACGTACCTCTTCCACGTCGTCGACAACGCCGACTCGATGCGCGACTACGGCGCGCAGTGCGTGGTCTGGCAGACCGCGATCAACCCCGTCGTCGCGCTGGAGCTCCTGGCCGACGGCACCTGGTCGGGCAGCGGCGTCCTGGGACCCGAGGCCCTGCCACCGAAGCCCTTCCTCGACCTGCTCGCCGCACCCAAGCCGGAGGGCTACGGCTCCCCGTGGGGGATGGAGAACCGCACATGAACACCCCGACGACGCTCACCCAGGAACGGATCCTGGCCACCGAGATCCCCGGCCCGCGCTCGCAGGCGCTCCAGGCCCGCAAGGTCGCGGCCGTCTCGGCCGGCATCGGCACGACGCTGCCGGTCTACGTCGAGCAGGCGGGCGGCGGCATCCTGCGCGACGTCGACGGCAACCAGCTGATCGACTTCGGCTCGGGCATCGCCGTCACCACGGTCGGCAACGCCGCCCCGCGCGTGGTCGAGGCGGTGCAGCGCCAGGTCGCCGACTTCACCCACACCTGCTTCATGGTCACGCCCTACGAGGAGTACGTCGCGGTCTGCGAGAAGCTGGCCGACCTGACCCCGGGCCACCACGAGAAGCGGTCGGCGCTCTTCAACTCCGGGGCCGAGGCGGTGGAGAACGCCGTCAAGGTCGCGCGCCACCACACGGGCCGCGACGCGATCGTCGTCTTCGACCACGCCTACCACGGCCGCACCAACCTCACGATGGCGCTGACCGCGAAGAACATGCCCTACAAGCACGGCTTCGGGCCCTTCGCCGGCGAGATCTACCGCGCCCCCATGGCCTACCCCTACCGCTGGCCCGGTGGCGCCGAGGCGTGCGCCGAGGAGGCGTTCGAGGCCTTCGTCAACACCGTCCACGCGCAGGTGGGCGAGGACCAGTGCGCCGCCGTGCTGATCGAGCCGATCCAGGGCGAGGGCGGCTTCATCGTCCCGCCGCCGGGCTGGCTGCCGCGCGTCGCCGACTGGTGCCGCGAGCAGGGCATCCTGCTGATCGCCGACGAGATCCAGACCGGCTTCGCGCGCACCGGCGACTGGTTCGCGTGCGACCACGAAGGGGTCGTCCCGGACCTGGTGACCACCGCCAAGGGCATGGCTGGCGGCCTGCCCCTGGCAGCCGTCACGGGTCGCGCGGACGTGATGGACTCCGTCCACGTCGGCGGCCTCGGCGGCACCTACGGCGGCAACCCCGTCGCCTGCGCCGCTGCGCTCGCCGCGATCGAGACCATGGAGGCCGAGGACCTGCCCGCCCGTGCACGGGAGATCGAGGCCGCCTTCCTGCCGCGGCTCCGCGCCCTCGCCGAGCGCCACCCCGACYGGGTGGGCGACGTCCGCGGACGCGGCGCCATGCTGGCGGTCGAGCTGGTCAGCGACGGCCCGGGACGTAGGCCGGACGCCGCGCTCGCAGGCGCCGTGCACCGGGCCTGCTCGGCGCAGGGGCTGGTGACGCTGACGTGCGGCACCTTCGGCAACGTGTTCCGGTTCCTGCCACCGCTCGCGATCGGCGACGACCTGCTCGCCGAGGGGCTCGACGTGTTCGAGGCCGCCTTCGAGGAGGCGGTCGGTGGCCCTGGTGGCAGGGTGGGGTGATGGCCGTGACTGACTCCGTGATCGAGACCGTTCCCACCCAGCTCCTCATCGGCGGCGACTGGGTCGACGCCACAGGAGGCGCGACCTTCGAGGTGCACAACCCGGCCGACGCCGGCGTCCTCACGCGGGTCGCCGACGCCAGGCCGGAGGACGGCCAGCGCGCCCTCGCCGCCGCCGCGGAGGCCCAGCAGGAGTGGCGTGCCACCGAGCCGCGCAAGCGGGGCGAGGTGCTGCGCAGCGCGTTCGAGCTGCTCACCGAGCGGGCCGACGACTTCGCCCGGCTGATGACCCTGGAGATGGGCAAGACGCTGGCCGAGGCGAGGGGCGAGGTGACCTACGGCGCCGAGTTCTTCCGGTGGTTCTCCGAGGAGGCCGTCCGCATCCACGGGCGCTACTCCCCCGCGCCCGCCGGCAACACCCGGCTCATCACCATGAAGGCTCCCGTCGGCCCGACGCTGATGATCACGCCCTGGAACTTCCCGCTCGCGATGGGGACCCGCAAGATCGGGCCCGCCATCGCCGCCGGCTGCACGATGGTGGTCAAGCCCGCCGCCGAGACCCCCCTCACGATGCTCGCCCTGGCCGCGCTGCTCGAGGAGGTCGGCCTGCCGGCCGGCGTGCTCAACGTCGTCACCACCACCGACTCCGGCGGCGTCTGCGAGCCGATCATCAAGGACCCGCGCCTGCGCAAGCTCACCTTCACCGGGTCCACCGTGGTCGGCAAGAAGCTCGTCGCCCAGGCCTCCGACCAGCTGCTGCGGGTGTCGATGGAGCTCGGCGGCAACGCACCCTTCCTCGTCTTCGAGGACGCCGACCTCGACGCCGCGGTCGACGGCGCGATGCTGGCCAAGATGCGCAACATCGGCGAGGCCTGCACCTCGGCCAACCGGTTCCTGGTGCACGAGTCGGTTGCCGAGGAGTTCTCCCGCCGGTTCGCCGAGCGCATGGGAGCCCTGACGGTCGGGGACGGCACGGAGGACGGGGTGGACGTGGGTCCGCTCATCACCGAGAAGGCCCGCGCCGGCGTCCACGAGCTCGTCGAGGACGCCGTCTCCGCCGGTGCGCGGACGCTCGTCGGCGGCGCGGTCCCCGACGGTGCCGGACACTTCTACCCGCCCACGGTCCTGGTCGACGTACCCGCCTCGGCACGCGTGTTCCGCGAGGAGATCTTCGGTCCCGTCGCGCCGGTCTCCACCTTCGGGGACGAGGACGAGGCGGTCCGGCGGGCCAACGACACCGAGTACGGCCTGGTCGCCTACGTCTTCACCCGCGACCACGCCCGCGTGCTCCGCGTCAGCGAGGCGCTGGACTTCGGCATGGTCGGCGTCAACACCGGCATCGTGTCCAACCCCGCCGCCCCGTTCGGCGGCGTCAAGCACTCGGGGTTCGGCCGCGAGGGCGGCTTCGAGGGCATCGAGGAGTACCTCGAGACCAAGTACGTCGGCAGCGCCCTGTGAGGTGCCCGTGACGACGGTCGACCGGTCCCGACTGGCCGCCCTGCACGCGGAGGAGGAGCAGCGCTTCGTCGACCTGCACCCCACCTCGGCGCGGCTGGCGAAGGAGGCGGGCGAGCACCTGCTGGCGGGCGTCCCGATGCCGTGGATGACCCGCTGGCCGGGCTCCTTCCCGCTGTTCGTCGAGTCGGCGGCGGGAGGACGCTTCACCGACGTCGACGGCATCGACTTCGTCGACCTGTGCCTCGGCGACACGGGCTCGATGACGGGCCACTGCCTGCCGGCGGTGGCCGAGGCGGTGCGCGAGCGCACCGAGCGTGGCATCACCACGATGCTCCCCTCGACGGACGCCGCGTGGGTCGCCGGTGAGCTCAGCCGCCGCTTCGGGCTGCCCCGGTGGCAGATGGCGATGACGGCCACCGACGCCAACCGCTTCGTGCTCCGGTTCGCCCGCCACCTCACCGGCCGGCCCCGGATCGCGGTGATGGACTGGTGCTACCACGGCACGGTCGACGAGACGCTCGGCGTCCTCGAGCACGGTCGTGCGGGCGACCGGGTCGTCGCGCGGCCCGGCGCGCTGGGACCGCAGGTCGACGTCGCCACCACCACCGCGGTGGTGCCGTTCAACGACCTCGACGCCCTCGACGCTCGGCTCGCGCGGGGCGACGTCGCGTGCCTGCTGATGGAGCCGGCGCTCACCAACATCGGCATCGTGCTGCCCGACGACGGCTACCTCGCCGGCGTCCGGGAGGTGACCCGGCGCCACGGCGTGCTGCTCGTCAACGACGAGACACACACGATCTGCGCCGGCCCGGGCGGCGCGACCGCAGCCTGGGGCCTCGACCCCGACCTCGTGGTCATCGGCAAGCCCATCGGAGGTGGCATCCCGGTCGCGGCCTACGGCATGACCGAGGAGGTCGCCTCGCGACTCGAGGGTCCGATGCTCGGGCACGACATCGACGTCGCCGGCGTCGGCGGCACCCTGTCGGGGTCGGCRCTCGCGATGGCCGCCGTGCGGGCCACCCTCTTCACCGCCCTGCGGCAGGAGGACTTCGACGTCTCGATCCCGCTCGCCGAGCAGTTCACCGACGGCATCCGGGACGTCATCGCCCAGCACGAGCTGCCTTGGCACGTCCAGCGGCTCGGCTGCCGGGCGGAGTACTGGTTCTGCCCGCCGCCGCGCACCGGCGCGGAGGCCGCGGCCGCCGTCGACGAGGAGCTCGACGCGTTCTTCCACCTCTGGACCGTCAACCGCGGCGTGCTGCTGGCGCCGTTCCACAACATGTCGCTCTTCTCGCCGTTCCACGACCGGTCGGACGTCGACGCGCACACGTCGGCGTTCCGCGGCGCCGTGGAGGCGCTGCTCGGATGACGGGGCGCACGACCGGGCCACGACGCGTCCCCGGCGACGTGCTGGTGCACCTGCGCCGCACGCGCGACCACCTCGACCGGCACTTCGCCGAGCCCTTCGACCTCGACCACCTCGCGCAGCTCGCCGGGATGAGCCGCTATCACTTCATCCGGTCCTTCGCGATGACCTACGGCCCGACGCCGGCGGCGTACCTCGCCGAGCGTCGCGTCGAGCGGGCCCAGGACCTGCTGCGTGCGGCCAACCTGACCGTGACCGAGGTCTGCCACGCCGTCGGCTACAGCAGCCTCGGCTCGTTCAGCTCCCGCTTCCGCGAGATCGTCGGCGAGAGCCCCAGCGACTTCCAGCGGCGCTACGCCGCGGCAGGGAACCCGCGCATCCCCGGGTGCTACGTCTTCATGGCCGGACTCGTCGAGAAGCGCGGTGCTGGCACGACCGCAACGCAGGAGAAGCAGGACGGCGCCGGTCCTTCCTAGGCTCGTCGCATGATCACCAACATCTCCCTCATGTCCGTCTGGGTGAAGGACATCGACGAGTCCCTCGCCTTCTACACCGACGTCCTCGGCTTCGAGGTCGGCGACGACCTGCAGCTCGGGCCCGACTTCCGCTGGTGCACGGTCTTCCACTCCAGGCAGCCCGAGGTCCACCTCCACCTGACCACTCCCAGCGGCCCCCTCCCCGACTACCTCATCGAGGCGATGAAGCGCGCGCAGGACGAGGGCGGCCTGCCCGGCATCGGGATGAACGTCGACGACTGCCACGCGACCTACCGGGACCTCAAGGCCAAGGGCGTGGAGTTCCTGCAGGAGCCGGAGGAGCGGCCCTACGGCGTCGAGGCGCTGATGCGCGACAACTCCGGCAACTGGATGGTGCTGGTCGAGAAGCGGGACTTCGTCCCGGAGGACTTCGACGGGGTCGACATGGGCTGACGCCCGGAGCGCGCCCGGCGTACCGTGGACGGATGAGGAGCTGGCTCATCACCGTCGGCGCGCTGCTGCTGGCCCTGGTGCTGCTCCGACTGGCCTGCGCCGCCCTCCGGGGCGACCTCGCCGAGTGGCGCAGCGCCCGGGCCGCAGCGCGGCGCGCACGGCGCGCACGGAGGCGCGGTGCCGACGTCGTCCCGCTCCACCGACCGGTCGAGAGGGTGGGCGCCGACCTGCGCCGGCTCCACTCCACCTTCCACCGCGGCGGCATGCGCTTCGCGAAGTACGAGGGCTGCCGGCTGGCCTACGACCGGGTCCTCGGCGAGGCCGCCGACATGGCGGGATGCCCCCACCTGCTGGCCGTCCTCCCGCCCGGCGAGGAGCTCGACCACGAGCGCCAGCGGGTGGAGGGACTGCTCGTCCAGCACGGCCTGCTCCCGCCGCCGTACGCCGCCTGACGGGCGCTCCCGGCTCCGCGGGGGTCAGGTCACGGCTCCGGCGTGCTCCCGAGCACTCCAGCCGCCCGGGCCGCATCGGCGTAGGCCAGGGCCAGCGTGGCGACGGTCTCGTGGGCGTTGAGCCCCGACGGGTTGGGCACCACGAACACCCGCGAGGCGCCCCAGCGTCCGGGCTGCTCGCCGACCCGGGCCCGGGGCTCGCCGAACGCCGTGCGGTAGGCGGTGATGCCGGCAACCGCCACGACGGCCGGCTGACGCTCTGCCACCAGTGCGCGGAGCCGCTCCCCGCCCTCCCGCAGCTCGGCTGCCGTGAGCTCGTCGGCCCGTGCCGTCGCTCGCGGCGCCACGTTGGTGATGCCGATCCCCTGCCGCCGGAGCAGGTCGCGGTCCTCGTCGGTCATGCCCGCTGCCGGGTCGATCGGAGATGCGAGGATCCCGGCGCGCAGCAGCGCGGGGTAGAACCGGTTGCCGGGGCGGGCGAAGTGGGACTGCGTGGCGGCGGTCCACAGGCCCGGGTTGATGCCGACGAACAGCAGCCGCAACGGCTGGCCGGCGGACGGGAGGAGGTCGGGGACCTCCACGTCGCGGAAGGACTCGAGCTCGGCCCTGGTGAACCCCATGGCTGACATCCTGCCGGGCGGGTCCGACCCGGGACGCACGAGACCCCGCCTCCCTTGCGGGAGACGGGGTCTCGGTGTGGTGCTGGTGCGCCCTCAGGCGCTCAGATCACTTGGTGATCTTGACGACGCGGCCCGCGCCGACCGTGCGGCCACCCTCGCGGATGGCGAAGCGCAGGCCCTCGTCCATCGCGATGGGCTGGATGAGCTCCACCGACATCTCGGTGTTGTCACCCGGCATGACCATCTCGGTGCCCTCGGGCAGGGTCACAACACCGGTCACGTCAGTCGTACGGAAGTAGAACTGGGGACGGTAGTTGTTGAAGAACGGCGTGTGACGGCCGCCCTCGTCCTTGCTGAGGATGTAGACCGAGGCCTCGAAGTTCGTGTGAGGCGTCGTGGTGCCCGGCTTGATGACGACCATGCCGCGCTCGATGTCCTCGCGCTTGGTGCCACGGAGGAGCAGACCGACGTTCTCGCCCGCCTGGCCCTCGTCGAGGAGCTTGCGGAACATCTCGACACCGGTGACGGTCGACTTCTGGGCGGTCTCGCGGATGCCGATGATCTCGACCTCCTCGTTGACCTTGACGATGCCGCGCTCGATGCGACCGGTGATGACGGTGCCACGACCGGTGATCGTGAAGACGTCCTCGACGGGCATGAGGAACGGCTTGTCGGTCTCGCGCTCGGGCGTCGGGATGGACTCGTCCACCGCCGTCATGAGCTCGACGATCGAGTCGGCCCACTTCTCGTCACCCTGCAGGGCCGGGAAGGCGGCAACGCGAACCACGGGGATGTCGTCGCCCGGGAACTCGTACTCCGAGAGGAGCTCGCGCACCTCCATCTCGACGAGCTCGATGAGCTCCTCGTCGTCGACCATGTCGCACTTGTTGAGCGCCACGACCAGGGCCGGCACGCCGACCTGGCGGGCGAGCAGCACGTGCTCACGCGTCTGCGGCATCGGGCCGTCGGTGGCGGCGACCACGAGGATCGCGCCGTCCATCTGGGCCGCGCCGGTGATCATGTTCTTGATGTAGTCGGCGTGACCGGGGCAGTCGACGTGCGCGTAGTGGCGCGCCTCGGTCTGGTACTCGACGTGCGCGATCGAGATCGTGATGCCGCGCTGGCGCTCCTCGGGAGCCTTGTCGATCTGGTCGAACGCCGAAGCCTCGTTGAGGTTCGGGTACTTGTCGTGCAGCACCTTGGTGATCGCCGCGGTCAGCGTCGTCTTGCCGTGGTCGATGTGACCGATGGTGCCGATGTTGACGTGCGGCTTGGTCCGCTCGAACTTCGCCTTAGCCACTGGGGCTCCTCCTGATTGTTGTTACTTGACTCGTGGGTGTGGGGTGGTGCTGGTGCCGAGGATCCGGGCGAGATTACTCGCCGCGGACCTTCTTGATGATCTCGTCGGCGATGTTCGTGGGAACCTCGGCGTACGAGTCGAACTCCATCGAGTACGACGCCTGACCGGAGGTCTTGGACCTCAGGTCGCCAACGTACCCGAACATCTCGGACAGGGGCACAAGGGCGTTGACGACCATGTCGCCGTGACGCTCCTCCTGAGCCTGGATCTGGCCACGACGCGAGTTGATGTCGCCGATCACGGTGCCCAGGAACGTGTCGGGCGTGGTGACCTCTACGGCGAACATCGGCTCGAGAAGGACCGGCTTTGCCTTGCGTGCGGCCTCCTTGAAGGCCTGGTTTCCGGCGATCTTGAACGCGAGCTCGGACGAGTCGACGTCGTGGTAGGCGCCGTCCTCGAGGGAGAACTTCACGTCCACCATGGGGTAGCCGGCGAGCACGCCGAACTCCATGGCCTCCTGGCCACCCTGGTCGACCGAGGGGATGTACTCCTTCGGCACGCGACCACCGGACACGTTGTTCACGAACTCGTAGCCCGCGCCGGTGCCGGTCTCCGGGTCGATGTTCGGACCGAGGTTGACGACAACCTTGGCGAACTGACCCGAACCACCGGTCTGCTTCTTGTGGGTGTAGGAGTGCTTCTCGACCGTGTTGCGGACGGTCTCGCGGTAGGCCACCTGCGGCTTGCCGACGGTCGCCTCGACGCGGAACTCGCGTTTCATGCGGTCGACCAGGATCTCGAGGTGCAGCTCGCCCATGCCGGCGATGATCGTCTGGCCGGTCTCTTCGTCGGCCTTGACCGTGAAGGTCGGGTCCTCGTCGGAGAGGCGCTGGATCGCGGTGCCCAGCTTCTCCTGGTCGCTCTTCGTCTTGGGCTCGATCGCGACCTCGATCACCGGGGCCGGGAACGTCATCGACTCGAGCACGACCTGGTTGTTCGGGTCGCTGAGCGTGTGACCGGTCTTGGTGTCCTTCAGACCCATCACCGCCACGATCTGGCCGGCGCCGACCGACGCGATCTCCTCACGCTTGTTGGCGTGCATCTGGTAGACCTTGCCGATCCGCTCCTTGCGGCCGTTGACCGAGTTGACCACGGTCGAGCCGGCCTCGAGCTTGCCGGAGTAGACGCGGACGTAGATCAGCTTGCCAAGGTGCGGGTCGGAGGCGATCTTGTAGGCCAGGCCGGAGAACGGCTCGCTGTCGGACGGCTGGCGAACGATGACCTCGTTCTCGTCCTTGACCGAGTGGCCCTGGATGCCGTCGATGTCGAGCGGCGACGGCAGGAACTTGACGACCGCGTCGAGCAGGGGCTGGACGCCCTTGTTCTTGAACGCGGTGCCGCACAGGACCGGGTTGAGCTTGTCGGCCAGCGTGGCGCGACGGATCGCGGCCTCGAGCTCGGCGACGGTGAAGTTCTCGTCACCCTCCTCGAGGTACTTCTCCATGATGTCGTCGTCGGCCTCGGCGAGCGTCTCGATGAACTTCTCGCGGTACTCCGCAGCCTGCTCGGCGAGCTCGGCCGGGATCTCCTCGACCTCGTAGTCCTCGCCCATGGTGGTCTCGCCGCGCCAGGTGAGGGCACGCATGCCGACCAGGTCGACGACACCGAGGAAGTCGGACTCGGCACCGATGGGGAGCTGGAGGACCAGCGGGGTGGAGTTGAGGCGCTCGACCATCATGTCGACGCAGCGGAAGAAGTCCGCTCCGGTGCGGTCGAGCTTGTTGACGAAGCACATGCGGGGGACGGAGTACTTGTTGGCCTGGCGCCACACCGTCATGGTCTGCGGCTCCACACCGGCGACACCGTCGAACACCGCCACGGCGCCGTCGAGGACGCGCAGCGAGCGCTCGACCTCGGCGGTGAAGTCCACGTGGCCGGGCGTGTCGATGATGTTGATCTGGTGGTCCTTCCACCAGCAGGTCGTCGCGGCGGACGTGATGGTGATGCCGCGCTCCTGCTCCTGCTCCATCCAGTCCATCGTGGCGCCACCCTCGTGGACCTCACCGATCTTGTAGGTGATGCCGGTGTAGAAGAGGATGCGCTCGGTGGTGGTGGTCTTGCCGGCGTCGATGTGCGCCATGATGCCGATGTTGCGGACCTTGTTGAGGTCGGTGGTGATGTCGACAGCCACTGTTGTGTCTCAGTCCCTCGAAAGTTGGTGGGAGCTCGTGGGGTGAGGGGCCGTACGACGCGCGGTGCGGGTCGTACGGCCCCTCGCCGTCACCAGCGGTAGTGAGCGAAGGCCTTGTTGGACTCGGCCATCTTGTGGGTGTCCTCGCGCTTCTTCACAGCGGCACCGAGGCCGTTGCTCGCGTCGAGGATCTCGTTCATCAGGCGCTCGGACATGGTCTTCTCGCGGCGGTCGGCGGCGTAGCCCACGAGCCAGCGCAGGGCCAGCGTGGTGGAGCGGTTGGCCTTGACCTCGATGGGGACCTGGTAGGTCGCGCCACCGACGCGGCGGGACTTGACCTCGATGGCCGGCTTGACGTTGTCCATCGCGCGCTTGAGCGTGACGACGGGGTCGGTGCCGGTCTTCTCGCGGCAGCCCTCGAGAGCGGTGTAGACGATGCGCTGCGCCACAGCCTTCTTGCCGTCCTGCAGGACCTTGCTCACGAGCTGGGTGACCAGCTGGGAGCCGTAGACCGGGTCGACGACGAGGGGGCGCTTGGGAGCGGGACCCTTGCGAGGCATTACTTCTCCTTCTTCGCGCCGTAGCGGCTGCGGGCCTGCTTGCGGTTCTTGACACCCTGGGTGTCGAGCGAGCCGCGGATGATCTTGTAGCGGACACCGGGAAGGTCCTTCACACGGCCGCCGCGCACGAGCACGATCGAGTGCTCCTGCAGGTTGTGACCGACACCCGGGATGTAGGCGGTGACCTCGACGCCACTGCTCAGGCGCACGCGGGCGACCTTGCGGAGGGCGGAGTTCGGCTTCTTCGGGGTGGTCGTGTAGACGCGGGTGCAGACGCCTCGGCGCTGCGGGGATCCCTTCAGGGCAGGCGTCTTGTTCTTCGACACCTTGTCCTGGCGGCCCTTGCGGACCAGCTGGTTGATGGTGGGCACCGGGTGGTTCCCTCTCTCTGTCATCTGTCACGGCTCGGCGAGGTGCCGGGCTCGGGTGTCATGCGTTGTTGCGCGTGCCTGTTGCGAATTCCGTGGCCAGCCGGGGCGCGGCATGAGACGCCGCGAATTCCGGAGCATGGGCATGGGTCTGGACGTGCCAGACACGAGGATTGAGGCTACTCGTGCGCCACGGCAGAATCAAAATGCCGCTGGTGCCGCCTGGACGGTCGCTTCGGGCACGCGGGGGTCACGCTCGCGCCGCGCCCGGTCGGCCCTGAGGTAGAGGCCCGCCGAGAGCGCCACACCGGCGATCGTGAGCAGCCCGCCGCCCAGCAGCGTCCAGCGTGCGCCGTACTCCTCACCGATCCAGCCGATGATGGGTGCGCCGACGGGCGTCCCGCCCATGAAGATCATCAGGTAGAGGGCCATCACCCGGCCGCGGACCCCGGCGTCGGTGTGCAGCTGCATGTAGGTGTTGGCGCTGGTGATGAAGGTCAGCGCGGTCAGTCCGGTGACCGGCGCGAGCAGCGCGAAGGTGAGGTAGGAGGGCATCAGCCCGGCGAGCATCACCGACAGCCCGAACGCCAGTGCGGCACCCACGACGAGGCGGTGGCGCACCTGGTTGCGCCGCGCGGCGAGCAGGGCACCCGTCAGCGAGCCGACGGCCAGGAAGGTGCCGAGCAGGCCGAACTCCTCGGGCCCCTTGCCGAACACCTCGGTGGCCATCAGCGCGGAGGTGATCTGGAAGTTGAGGCCGAAGGTGCCGGCGAAGAACACCAGTCCCAGCACGAGCAGCAGGTCCGGGCGCGCCCGGACGTAGGCCACGCCCTCCCGGATCGCGCCGGGCCCGCGGTCGGCCGGCGCCGCGGCGTCGATCCTGCTGGCGTCGAGGTGGCGCAGCGACCAGATCGGGGCGGCGTACGACACCGCGTTGAGCAGGATGACCCAGCCGGTCGCGACCGATCCCCCGCCGAAGGCGGCGATGAGCAGGCCGGCGAGGCCGGGACCGACGAGGCGGGCGGCGTTGAAGCTGGCGGAGTTGAGGCCGACGGCGTTGGTGAGGTCGCCCGGCTCGACGAGCTCGGAGACGAACGACTGCCGGGCCGGTGCGTCGAACGCCGACGCCGAGCCGAGCAGGAGGGCGAGGACGTAGACGTGCCAGACCTCGGCGACGCCGGTGACGGCGAGGATGCCGAGGACGGCGGCCGGGAGCGCCATGCCGAGGTTGGTGAGCTGCAGCAGTCGCTGCTTGGGCATCCGGTCGGCGATGAGGCCGGCGAACGGCGTCAGCAGCAGGAACGGCAGGAACTGGAGCCCGGTCGTGATGCCCAGCGCGGTGGCGCCGGACCCGACGGCGAGCTCGAGCACCAGCCAGTCCTGGGCGACGCGCTGCATCCAGGTGCCGGTGTTGGACACGACACCGCCGGCGGCGTACAGGCGGTAGTTCGCGTTGGAGAGGGAGCGGAACGTGGGACTCGTGGTGACTCCTCAGTCGATCATTCGGTCAGGTGGTCAGTCGGCGACGGCGAGCCGGGCCAGGATCGGCGCCGCGTCGCGGAGGGTGGCGCGCTCGGCCGGCGTGAGCCCGGCGAGGCGCTGGGACAGCCAGGCGTCGCGGCGCTGGCGGTCGGCCAGCACGGCGGCACGGCCGGCGTCGGTGATCGAGACGACGACCTGGCGTCCGTCGGTCTCGTGGGGGCGGCGCTCGACGTAGCCGTCGCTCTCCAGGCAGTTGACCGTGCGGGTCATGGACGGCGGCTGGACGCGCTCGGCGCGCGCCAGGTCGCCGACGGTCTGCTCGCCGATCCGCACGAGGAGCCCGAGCACGACCATCTGCGGGATGCTCAGGTCGTTGTCGGGGTGGCGCTCGTTGACGAGTCGGCGGCGCAGGCGCATGACACCTGCCCGCAGCTCTGAGGCGAGCCCGGCGTCGGTGCGGAGGTCGGCGGTCGGCATGTCGTTAGCATAACTCATTACTTCTGCTAACTATTCCGGCCGCCGATGGCGCCCTTCAGCGATCCCCGGCTGACCGGGGATCGCTGAAGTTGTCAGGCTTTGCACGGGCCGACATGTTCAGTGATCCCCGGCTGACCGGGGATCGCTGACGTCGTGAGGTTCACCCTCGCGCGGGACCTTCAGGCGGTCAGGAGAGCCAGCCGCTGATGGGCGTGTAGGCGAAGAAGACGACGAAGAGGGCCGCGACGACCCACATGAGCGGGTGGACCTCCCGGGCCTTGCCGACGACGACCTTGATGAAGACGTACGCCACGAAGCCGGCGCCGATGCCGACCGAGATCGAGTACGTGAAGGGCATCAGGACGACGGTGAGGAACGCCGGGATGGCCACCTCGAGGTCGCGCCAGTCGATCTCGGTGACCTGCTGCATCATCAGGAAGCCCACCAGCACCAGCGCCGGGACGGCCGCCTCCGACGGGATGGCCGCGACGAGGGGGGTGAAGAAGGTGGCGAGCAGGAACAGCGCACCGGTGACGATGGAGGCCAGCCCCGTGCGGGCGCCCTCGCCGACGCCCGAGGCGCTCTCGATGTAGGAGGTGTTGGACGAGACGCCCGCGGCGCCACCGGCGATCGCGGCGACCGAGTCGACGACCAGGATGCGCTGGGCGTTGGGCGGCGTGCCCTCCTCGTCGTTGAGGCTGGCCTCGGCACCGATGGCCGTCATCGTCCCCATCGTGTCGAAGAAGTCGGCCAGCAGGAGCGAGAAGACGAGGAGCAGCGCGGCCAGCACGCCGGTGCCGGCGCTGCCGAAGGCGCCGAACAGGTCGACCTTGCCGAGGGTGTCGAAGGACGGCAAAGCGACGAAGTCGCCGCTGAGGGTGGGCACACTGAGCGACCAGCCCGTGGGGTTGTCGCCCGACGCGGCACCCAGCTCACCGATCGCCTCGACCACGACGGCCACCACGGTGGTGACGAGGATCGAGATGAGGATCGCGCCGCGCACCTTGCGCACCCAGAGGGCGATCATGAGCGCCAGGCCCAGGCAGAACACCAGCACCGGCCACCCGCCGAGGTGGCCGTCGGCGCCGAGCTGGACCGGGACGGTGGTCTGGAACGCGTCGGGGATGCGGGTCACGACGCGGGCGTCGACGAAGCCGATGAGGGCGATGAACAGGCCGATCCCGACCGAGATCGCGACCTTGAGCTGCTGCGGGACGGCGTGGAAGACGGCCTTCCGGAAGCCGGTGAGCACCAGCAGCAGGATCAGGATGCCCTCGAGCACGACGAGCCCCATCGCCGCCTCCCAGGTGGACTGGCGGGCGATCGTGTTCGCGACGAACGCGTTGAGGCCGAGCCCCGTGGCCAGGGCGAGCGGGAAGTTGGCGAACCCGCCCATGGCGATCGTCAGCACGCCGGCGACCAGCGCCGTACCTGCCGCGATGGCCGGGATGCCGCTGCCCGGCTCGGCCCCGCCGCCCAGGAAGGCGCCCGTCGAGTCGGGCACGAAGCCGAGGATCAGCGGGTTGAGCACGATGATGTAGGCCATCGTCAAGAAGGTCACGACGCCGCCGCGGACCTCACGGCCGACGGACGAGCCGCGCTCGCTGATCTTGAAGTAGCCGTCGAGGCCCGAGCCCTGCGGTCGCGGTCGCGCTGTCTGCGTCTGGTCGCTCACAGGACCGCAGTGTGGCACGAAGAGGGGCCCGCGCTGCACCACCACTCGCGTGTAGCGTGAGCGCGTGGACCTGGGTGACGAGCAGCCGACGCAGCACGAGATCGGTCGGCGCACCTACATCGTGGCGCAGGTCGAGCCGCTCGACGTCGACGGAGTCCGTACGACCGAGGTCGGCACCGCGCTGTGGCTGCTGGGTTTCCTGGGCCTGCTGCCCTTCTGGGGCGCACTCGAGGACAGCGGCCGCACCTGGTGGCTGTGGACCTGCCTCGCCGGTTTCGGGCTCGGCCTCTGCGGCCTGGAGTACTGCCGTCGCCGGCGCAAGGAGCGGGCCGCGCAGCAGGCGGTCCGATGAGCGTCCGCGCATGACGACGCCGACCCGCTGGGAGCTCGCGGGCGAGGACAACCGCGGCTACGGACGCCACTTCGCCGACCTCGTCGCGCAGGGCGCCGACGTCGCCGGCGAGGCCCGGCTGGCCGATGCGCTGGTCCCGCGCGGCGCCCGGATCATCGACATCGGCTCCGGCATGGGCCGCGTCGCGGCCGAGCTGGCGGCTCGAGGCCACGACGTCGTCGCGACCGAGCCCGACCCGGCGCTCCGCGACCAGTCGCGGGCGACCTACGCCGACCTCGAGGTCCTGCCCCACGACGCGCTGGCCCTCGACCCGGCCGAGCTGGGCGCGTTCGACCTCGCGGTGCTCGTCGGCAACGTGATGATCTTCCTCGCCGAGGGCACCGAGCGGGGCGTGCTGCAGCGGGTGCGCGACCTGCTCGCCCCGAGCGGGCGCGCCCTCGTGGGCTTCCACCTCCAGGCGGTCAAGGCCGGCAGCCGCACCTATCCCGCCGACGAGTTCGTCGCCGACGTGGAGGCGGCCGGGCTCCGGGTGGTGCACCGGTTCGGCAGCTACGAGCTGCACGAGCCGGTCGACGACTACGCCGTGTGGGTCCTCGGCCGCTGAGCCTGCGCCAGGACCCTGGGTCTCAGAGGGGCTCGAGCTCGTCGTCGCCCACGGTGTCGTGCACGTGGTCCGGGAGCGGCAGCGGCTGCTGCTTGCGCGCGAGCTTGACCTCGGAGTGCGCGCCACAGCCGTGGTCGACGGAGACCACGCGGCCGTCGTCGTTGGCGTTGCCGTTGGCGCAGACGCCGAAGCTCATCGACAGCGACCCGTTGAGGCGGACCAGGAAGCCGCAGGACCAGCAGCTGTCCGGCGCGCTCTTCGCCAGCGGCGCCTCCGGGCCGCCGGGTCCCGCGTGCCAGCGCTCGGCCGCCATGTCGAGTCCCTCGCGGCTCAGGGTGCGGACGCGGCCCAGCCCGAGGTCCTCGGCCACGCGGCGCACCTGCGCCCGGGCGTCACCGTCGAGCGGGGTGTCGATCGGGTCGTCGCCGACGAGGTAGGTCGGGACCAGCCGGGCGTCCTCGTCCTCGACGGGCAGGAGGTCGCCGGGTGACAGGTCGCCGGGCTGGAGGCGCTCCTTGTAGGGCACCCAGTCGGGCGCCACGATGGCCTCGTCGCCGGGCAGCAGGACGACCTCGTTGACGGTCAGGTCCTTGCCGCGCTTGGCGCGGGTCATGGTGACCGACCAGTACCAGCCCGGGTAGCCCGGGCGGGTGCACGAGAAGTGGTGGGTGACGACGCGCTCGCCCTCGGCGCGGGCGCCGAGGTGGTCGCCGATGTCGGTCGGGTCGGCGACCTCGAGGACGACGCTGCGCGCCAGCTCCACCGCCTTGGCGAGGACCGAGTCGGGCTTGCCGGCACGAGTAGGGAGAGCGATCACCTGCGCATCATGGCAAATGGCTGGTGGTCCTGTCCCGTCGGGGACGCCGGACGCGACCAGACCTGCGGGTGTCGGACGCGGGGCCGGGAGCCGTAGGCCAAGATGGTGCACGTGACGTCCGACCGCCCCGAACCCACCGCGGGTCCGCAGTCGGAGCGCTCCGACACCGCCACCGACGCACCCCGATCGGGCACCGACGCACCGGCGGCGGGAGCCGGCGCACCCCGTGCGGGCGCCGTACGACGCTCGTTCGCCGGGGCTGCCCGCGGAGCCCGGGCGGCCGGTCGCGGCGCGGGGACCGCCGGTCAGTTCGCGGTCGCGCAGACACGGCGGGCCACCCGCGCGGAGGGCGCCGGCGACTCGGGGCTCTCGCGCCTGATCGAGCTCCACGCCTTCAACGCCGCCGGTGACGCCGCCGTCGCGATCTCGCTCGCCGGCACCCTGTTCTTCCAGGTCCCGACCGGGGAGGCCCGCGGCCAGGTCGCGCTGTTCCTGGGCCTGACGATGCTGCCCTTCGCGATCGTCGCGCCGCTGATCGGCCCGTTCCTCGACCGCTTCAGCCACGGCCGGCGGTGGGCCGTGGGCGCGACCATGGCGATCCGCTGCTTCCTCTGCTGGGTGCTGGCGACGGCCGTGGTCACCGAGTCCGACTGGCTGTTCCCGGCGGCGCTGGGCTGCCTCGTCGCCTCCAAGGCGTACGGCGTCACGCGCGCCGCGGCGGTCCCCCGGCTGCTGCCGCCCGACCTGACGCTCGTCAAGGCCAACGCCCGGGTGTCGCTCGCGGGCGTGGTCGGCGCGGGTCTGTCCGCACCGCTCGCCATCCTCGCCTCGACCTTCGGCCCGGAGTGGTCGCTGCGCTACGGCTTCCTGGTCTTCGTGCTCGCGACGATCTGGGCGATCCGGCTGCCGCAGAAGGTCGACTCCAGCCACGGCGAGGGCGAGATGGTGCTGACCGGCTCGACCGACGAGGTGCGCACCGGCCGTCGCCCGCGCACCCGCATCCCCGGGGCGGTGGCGTTCGCGTTGCGGGCCAACTGTGGACCGCGGTGGTTCTCGGGCTTCCTCACGATGTTCATGGCGTTCCTGCTGCGCGACAACCCGATCGGCGACTGGCGGCCCGAGGTGCTGCTCGGGCTCGTGATCGGCGCGGCGGGCCTCGGCAACACCATCGGCATCACGATCGGGTCGCTGCTCAGACGCCTGAACCCGGCGATGACGGTGGTGATCGCCCTGCTGGCCGACGTCGTCGTCGCGACCCTGGCGGCGTTGTTCTACGGGCTCGCCACCCTCGTGCTGCTCGGGCTGACAGCTGGCCTCGCGCAGTCGCTCGCCAAGCTGTCGCTCGACTCGACGATCCAGCGCGACATCCCCAGCCGCATCCAGGCCAGCGCGTTCGCCCGCTCCGACACCACGCTCCAGCTGGCGTGGGTCATCGGCGGCTTCGTGGGGATCGTGATGCCGCTGATGCCGCAGCTCGGCCTCGGCATCGCGGCCGGGGTCCTGGGGCTCTGGGCGGCGTTCGTGCTGTTCAGCCGTCCGGACCGGGCGTCACAGCCGGCGCGCACCTGACGACGCCGCCGGTCGCGGTGGATCAGGCGTCGAGCTCGTCGGCGAGGGCGCGCAGCACCTTCGCCGTGCCTCGCGCGGCCGCGCGCTCGGGGTGCCGGCCCCGCCGGTAGGTCTCCTCCACGCCCTCGAGCATCTTGATGAGGTCCTCGACGATCGTCACCATCGCCTCCGGCTGCTTGCGCTGGGCGTTGCGCTGGTTGCGCGCGACCGAGGCGGGGGCGTCGATGACGCGCACCTGCAGCGCCTGGTCGCCGCGGCGACCCTGGGCGATGCCGAACTCGACCTTCGTGCCGGCCTTGAGCGTGGCCGTGCCCTCGGGCAGCGCGTCGGCGTGGACGTAGACGTCCGGGCCGTCCTCCTGCGACAGGAAGCCGAAGCCCTTCTCCGTGTCGTACCACTTCACCTTGCCACTCGGCACGGTCCACCCCACTCAGCTCAGCACTCGGCGCCGCGTGGTTCCACCCGGCCGGGCACAGGATAGGGGGCGCCACCGACCCCCGACCAACGGGTTCTGGCGCCGGGTCCTGGGGGGAGGGCTTTGATTTGGTGACGGCACTACTGGGACCATGGGAGGCTCGGGGGTCCCACCGCTGGGGGTGGAGGGTGACCAGAGCTGCTGAGCGGGAGAGACACGTGCGGACACGACGGACCAGACGGCTGATCGGCTGCGGCCTGCTCACGCTCGCCCTCGGCCTGTCCGTCCCTGCCGTCGCGACCGCCGACGACGCCCCGCCCACCGCAGCGCCGGGCGACCTCGCCCTCGTGACGATGAACGGCGGCGGCACCGCCGCCGGCCGCGCGGAGGCACCCGAGCTGCTGGCCGCGCAGGACGCCGTGCTCACCGCCGTCGGTGCCGGCGAGCCCGTCTACCGCTGGACCACCGCGCTCAACGGCTTCGCGGTCCGCCTGACCGAGGCCCAGCTGACCGCCCTCGTCGACCAGCCCGGCGTCGCCTCGGTCGAGGCCGACTCCATCCGCCCGATGGCCGGGCGGACGTCGTTCGCGGCCGTCCGCGGCGCCGCGGCCAGCCCCCGCCTCCGGGGCGGGGCCGGCGTGGTGATCGGTGTCGTCGACTCGGGCATCGCGCCGGAGTCGCCCGCCTTCGCGGAGGTGCCGGGTCTCGGCGCCGACCCCGAGGGCTTCGCCGGCGCGTGCGCCGAGGGCGACGGCTGGACGGTCAACGACTGCACCCGCAAGATCGTCGGCGCCCGCTGGTACGTCGGCGGGTTCGGCGCCGACCGCGTGAGGTCCTCGGAGTCGCTGTCGCCGCGCGACGCGCTCGGGCACGGCACGCAGGTCTCCTCGGTCGCGGCCGGCAACGCCGGTGTCAGCGTCCGGGTCGACGACCGTGACGCCGGCTTCTTCGGCGGCGTGGCGCCGCAGGCGCGGGTCGCCACCTACAAGGCCTGCTGGGGAGCACCCGACCCCGCCGACGACGGCTGCTCGACCGCCGACGTCGTGTCCGCGGTCGACGCCGCGGTCGCCGACGGCGTCGACGTCCTCAGCCTGGCCCTCGCAGGGGGCGAGCTCATCGACACCCTCCAGGTGGCGCTCCTCGGCGCCGCCGAGGCCGACGTGGTCGTCATCGGCGCGTCCGGCAACTCCGGAGCGTCGGCCTACGCCGCGCACACGGCCCCGTGGGTCACGACCGTCGGTGCCGCGGTCGGCCGGATGTCGCGGGGCCGGGTCGTGCTCCCCGGCGGCCGTTCGTGGGACGGCGGCGGGCGCCCTGCCACGGTGCGGGGCCGCGCCGTGCTGGCCCAGGACGCGGCGACCCCCGGTGCGACGCGACGCGAGGCCGCGCAGTGCCGCCTCGGGGCCCTCGACTCGCGCCTGGTCGCTGACCGGGTCGTCGTCTGCCAGCGGGGCGGGATCGGGCGCATCGACAAGTCCGAGTCCGTCGCGCAGGCCGGTGGCCGCGCCATGGTGCTCGTCAACCGGCGTCCCGGCTCGGTGACCGCCGACCTCCACTCCGTCCCGACGGTCCACCTGTCCGCATCGGCCGGCCGCACGTTCAGCCGCTGGGTGTCACGGCACCCCGACACCCGCGTGACGGTCTCCCGCATCGCCGGTGACCCCGGGACGCGACGTACGGCCCGGTGGAGCGCCGCCGGCGACCCCCGGGGGACGTCGGTCAAGCCGGACGCCGTGGCCGACGGCGATGCCGTGCTCGGTGCCCTGCCGGAGTCCACCGGCCGGACGTGGGGCGTCTTCAGCGGCAGCTCGGCGGCCACCGCCCACGCGAGCGGGCTCGCGGCGCTCGTCCTCGGTGAGCACCCCGACCGGTCGGCGTCGGTCGTCCGGTCGCTCCTGGCGACGTCGGCCCGCCCGATCCCCGGCTCCTCCGTCCTCGAGCAGGGCGCCGGCGCCCTCCCGAGCCGCGCACCCGACGCCAACCTCGCGCTCGAGGTCGCTCCCGAGCAGTGGCGCCGCGCGATGCGCCACCACTCCCTGGCGCGGCTCAACACGACGTCGCTCCTGATGCCGGCGCGGCAGCGCCGCGCGGTGCGCACGGTGACCAACATCGGCACCCGCCCGGAGTACTTCTCCGTCACCACGCGCGGCTTCACCGCCCACCGCGTGCGGGTGCAGCCCCTCGCCGTACGCCTCGCCCCCGGCGAGTCGGCCGACTTCACGATCACGGTCTCCGGGTCCACTGCTCCCGGCCGGCTCGACGACGGCATGCTCGTCTGGCTCGGCGCCCGCGGGGGCGTCACCCGCGTGCCGGTCGCCCTCACCCGCTGACCTGACCCCGCACGCCGACGGGCCGCCGTCCACGTGGGACGACGGCCCGTGAGCGGGTCGGGCAGGCTCAGTCCTGCAGCACCCGGTCGTGGCGCAGCGAGGTGGCCTTGGTCTCCTGGGCGACCAGCACGGCGATGATGGTGATCACCGACGCGATCGTCATGTAGATCGCCACCTTGGGCACGTTGGTCACGCCCTCGCTCGCGTCGCCGAGCAGCTCGATCGCGATGATCGGGGCGAGGGCGCCCGCGAAGATCGAGGCGAGCTGGTAGCCGACGGAGGCGCCGGTGTAGCGGACCGAGGTGCCGAAGAGCTCCGAGAAGAACGCCGCCTGCGGGGCGTACATCAGCGCGTGCAGGACCAGGCCCACGACGATCGCGAGGATGATCTTGCCCTCGGAGCGTGAGGCGATCAGGTCGAAGAAGACCCACGACCACGCCGCGACACCGACGGCACCGGCGAGGTAGAGGGGTCGACGCCCGACACGGTCGCTGAGCGCGCCGATCAGCGGGATGGTCACGAAGTGCACCACGGAGCCGATCAGCAGCGCCTTGAGGATCAGCGACTTGTCGTCGGCGGTGCCGGCGTAGATCGTGAGGAACGAGATCGAGATGATCGTGAAGAGGTAGTAGGAGATGTTCTCGGCCATGCGCATCCCCATGGCCACCAGGACCTCCTTGGGGTACTTGCGGAAGACCTCGACCAGCGGCAGGTGCGGGGTCGCCTTGGTCTCGAGCTCGGCCTTGGCCTCGGTGAAGACCGGGGACTCCTCGATCGACAGGCGCACCCACAGGCCGACCGCGACCAGCACGGCGCTCAGCAGGAACGGGATGCGCCACCCCCACGCCTCGAAGGCGGCGTCCGACTGGACGGCCGCGAGGATCCACAGCACACCGGTGGCGAACAGGTTGCCCAGCGCCACGCCGGCCTGCGGCCACGAGGACCAGAAGCCGCGCTGCGAGTCGTCGCCGTGCTCGGCGGCCATCAGGACGGCGCCACCCCACTCGCCACCCACCGCGAAGCCCTGCACCAGGCGGCAGGTCAGCAGGAGGAGCGGCGCGGCGACGCCGATGGAGGCGTACGTCGGAAGCAGGCCGATGGCGACGGTTGCGAGGCCCATGAGGAAGAGCGAAGCGACGAGCATCTTCTTGCGCCCGACCTTGTCACCGAAGTGCCCGAAGACGATGCCGCCGAGGGGGCGGGCGACGAAGCCGAGCGCGTAGGTGCCGAAGGCCAGCAGGGTCGCGGTGGCGGGCTCGCTCTCGGGGAAGAACAGCGTGCCGAAGACGAGCGCCGCGGCGGAGCCGTAGAGGAAGAAGTCGTACCACTCGACGGCGGTGCCGATCAGCGAGGCGAAGACGACCTTGACGATGTTGGTGCGTTCCGGCTCGGTGCCGGACGCCCCGCGCCCGGCGGTGCTGGTGGTGTCGGTGCTCATGACGTGCCTTTCATGGGGGGAGATCAGGAGGCGTGGCGGGTGGGGCTAGGCGGCGGTCCAGCCGCCGTCGAGGGAGAGCGAGGTCCCGGTCATCGACGTGGCGGCCGGGCTGCACAGGAAGGCCACCGCGTCGGCGACCTCCTCGGGCTCGACGAGCCGCTTGAGCGGGGTGCGGGCGAGCAGGACGGAGTCGAGGACCTCGTCCTCCGCGATGCCGTGGGCGCGCGCCTGGTCGGTCAGCTGGCCCTCGACCAGCGGCGTGCGGACATAGCCGGGGCAGACGGTGTTGCTGGTGACGCCCTTGTCCGCCGCCTCGAGCGCGATGACCTTCGACAGTCCCTCGAGGCCGTGCTTGGCGCTGACGTACGCCGACTTGTAGGCCGACGCGCGGTGGCCGTGGACGCTCGAGACGTGGACGAGCCGGCCCCAGCCCCGGGCGTACATCCCGGGCAGGACGCGACGCGCGAGCAGGAACGGCGCGTGCAGCATCAGCGCGTGGATCGCGCGGAACCGCTCGGGGTCGAACTCCTCGACCGGGGCGACGTGCTGGATGCCGGCGTTGTTGACCAGGATGTCGACGTCGAGGTCGAGGGCGGCGATGGCCGCCTCGTCGGTGAGGTCGACGACGTGCGGGGTGCCGTGCACCTGTGCGGCGACCTTGGCGACGCCCTCGTCGTCGCGGTCGAGCAGGTGTACCTCGGCGCCGGCCTCGGCGAGCCGCGCCGCGACCGCCGCACCGATGCCGCTGGCGGCGCCCGTCACGAGGGCCCGGCGTCCGGTGAGGGCGGGCGGTGCGACGGGGGTGGCGGTGGTCATGGCCCTCACCGTAGGGAGCGAAGTGACGAAGCGCACATGGGGACTACCACTACAGTTGCGGGCCGAGCATGTGGTTCACCCACACCCTCGGGCGTGTCAGCCGTCCTGCAGGCGGCTCAGCCGGAGCGCGAGCTGCAGGTCCAGCGACCGCTCGGGCTCGCGCCATCCCGCGCCGAGCAGCTCGCCGACCCGCTCGAGCCGCTGGGTCACTGTGTTGGGATGCAGGTGCAGCGCGACCGCGGTGTCCTTGAGGTGGCCCCCGCTCGCGAACCACGCCTCGAGCGTAGCCACCAGTCCGGTCCCCCGACGCTCGTCCCACCCCCGCACCGGACCGATCGTGGCCTCGATGAAGGCCGTGACGTGGGCGGGGTCGTTGTCGCCGAGGAGGAGGCGGGCGACGCCGAGGCCCGCCGGGTCGCTCACGGCGCCGCGGCGCCCGAGGCGGACCAGCGTGTCGAGGCAGCGGCGCGCCTCGTCGTGGGCCGTGACCAGCCGGTCAGCGTGGAGCGCGTCGCTCGTGCCGGCGACGCCGACGGTCGCCACTCCCCCGAGCTCGGCCACGGCCGCCTGCAGGTCCACCCCGACGCGGCGGGGGTCCTCGCTCGGCACCACCACGACCACCGCGCCGCGGTGCTCGCCGGCCAGGCCGGAGCTGCGCCGCGCGAGGGCCACGGCGGCGCGGCTTGCGCGGTGCCGGTCCGCGCCGTCCACCGTGGCGGCGGCGACCACCACGGGGCCGTCGAGGCTGGCGCTGTGGCGTCGTACGCGGTCGCGCAACCGCTCGCGCGAGTCGGGGTCGGACTCCAGCAGGTCGGCGAGGAGCTGGCCGCCGAGGCGCTCCTCGGCGTCGGTGACGGAGCGGGCGAAGAGCACGACCAGCGCGGTGACCAGCGCTCCGCGCTCGAGCGTACGACGCCCGGCGAGGTCGAGCGGCTCGTCGCGTCGCAGGACCAGGGTGGCGACGTGCTCGGTGCGGGCGAGCGCGGCGGCGACGAGCCCCGACCCGGTCGCCACCGAGCGGCCCGAGGTCACCGCCTCGGCCACCGCCTCGGGCACCGCGTCCGGCCGCGCCTGCGGGGCGTCGTCCCCCGCCAGCAGCTCGCCGGTGGGTGTCCAGACCGACACCGCGCCGTGGAGGACGCCGGAGAGCACCTCGGCCACCTCGGCCACGCCTCCGCCGCCGATGAGCAGGTCGGTGAGCCGGTCGTGGGCCAGCGCGGCGGCGTCGACGGCCTCGGTGTGCCGGGTGAGGGAGCGGTTGGCCTCGTCGAGCTCGACGAACAGGCGGGCGTTCTCCAGCGCCACCACCGCGTGGGCCGCGAAGGAGGTGAGCAGGCTGACCTCCGACTGCGGGAAGCGGCGCACGGACCGGTGAACCGCGAGGAGGGCCCCGATCACCACGCCGTCGAGGACCAGGGGCACGCCGAGGATGGCGCGGATCTGCTCACCGGCCACCGCCTGGTCGATGTAGCCCTGGTGCACGAACCGCTCGTCCGAGGCGTAGTCCTCGGTGAAGTAGGCCGCGCCCGTCTGGGCGACCAGGCCCAGCAGGCCTGTGCCGAGCGGCAGCCGCAGGGTCTGGAACTCGCGGGTCAGCGCTCCGTCCGTGACCTTCATGTAGGACGCGCCGTCGCCCTCGTCGTTGAGCGAGAGGTAGGTCATGTCGCAGTGCAGGAGCTGACKCGCGCGTCGCACGATCGCCGCGAGGATGGTGTCGACGTCGCGGATCGCCGTGAGGTCGGAGGCGGTCTCGTAGAGCGCGGAGAGCTCGGCCTCCCGGGAGCGCATCCGGCCCATCAGGTCGCGCAGCCGCACGGCCACGTCGTACTCCGAGCGCACGACGGCCGCATCGGCCTCGCCCAGATCCGCCTCGCACTGCGCGAGGTGCTCGTCGAAGGCGGCCAGCGGCGCCTCGTCGTAGAGCAGGTCCAGGAAGGTCGGCACGTCGGACATCCTGCCCCGTCGGAGCTGCTGCGGGACTCAGCCCTCTCGGGAGATGAGCATCTCGCGGTCGCCGTAGACGACCTTGTCGCCATCGACCAGCGCCGCAGGCTTGCCCGGCGCCAGCTGGCGCGAGACGCCCTGGCGCACCAGGACCGTGCCGTTGGTCGAGCCGCGGTCCATCACCACGATCGTCCCGTCGGGTGCGGGGCCGAACTGGGCGTGCGTCTTGGAGACCGACATGTCGGCCGAGGCCAGCGGGATGAGGTGGGCCACCTGCTCGCCCGAGCGCGCCTCGGGACGGCGCCCGACCAGCGCGAGGCCGGCGATCACGAAGCTCTCGCCGTTGTCGAAGTGCACGCGCCAGCGCGGCGGCGTCAACGGAGTGCCCGGCGCCGGGGCGGGCCGCGGCGCGGGCGCGGGCGCACGGTGGGACGGCGGGG
>NZ_JBFUJV010000014.1:0-122198 GCF_056401175.1 Nocardioides sp. P4_G10
GATCGCCGGCGTGCTGGCCGCCGGGGCGCACGCCACCACCGGGTCGGGCCTGCCGTTCGCCGGCCTCAGTGCCGCGCTGGTGGCCGAGATGGTCGGCCGGGCCCCACGTCAGTAGGCGAGCTCCCACACCACCGTGACGGTGGTGGCGACCAACGCCTCGCCCGGCTCGAGGTCACCTGCCGACGCGCGGGCCAGCGCCATCTTCGGCATCGGCGAGGGGCCCCGGTCGGCATCACCCTCGACGATCGTCTGCACGGCGCCGAGTCCCGCACCGGCCATCCGGGCCAGCTGGGCCGCCCGCTCGCGGGCGTCGTGGAACGCGGCCTCGCGGGCCCGGGCACCGGCTCCGTGGTCCTCGGTGACCTCCAGGGCCACCCCGTCGATCGCGAGCGAGTCGCCGACCTCGCCCGTCAGGTCGCCCAGCAGCGCCCCGGCGGCCGCCAGGTCCGGGCACGCGATCGCGTAGGAGTGCCGCGCCTCGTAGCCGGCCTCGCGCCCCTCGTGGTCGCGCGCCGGCCACACGGAGATGCCGGAGGAGGCGACCCGGCGCTCATAGGTGTGGCGTTGCGCGACCTCCACGACGGTGGCGGCGGCCGCAGCCATCGCCGCGTAGGCCTCGGCGACACTGCTGCCTCGTGCCACGGCCGCGAGCCGCACCACCGCGCTGTCCGGCACGACGGCGACCACGCCGGTGCCGGTCACGGTGACGGTCTGCATGCGCGTCAGACGGTGATCTGCAGGTTGGCGAAGATCTCGCGCGTCGCCTTGGACCGGTTGAGCGTGTAGAAGTGGAGGCCCGGCGCCCCGGCGTCGAGCAGCGTCGCGCACAGCTCGGTCGCGATCGCGATGCCCTCGGCCCGCAACCGGGCCGGGTCGTCGGCGTACGGCGTGAGGCGGACGGTGGTCTCCTCGGGCAGCTGGCGGCGGGAGAACTCGACCATCCGCTCCATCGAGCGCAGGTTCAGGATCGGCATGATGCCCGGGATGATCGGGAAGTCGGCCCCGACGGCGGCGGCCCGCTCGACCAGCGCGACGTAGTCGGAGGCTCGCAGCACCATGTCGGTGACCGCGAACTCCGCACCGGCGTCGTGCTTGGCCTTGAGCACCTGCGCGTCCTGGTCGAGGTCCGCCGCGTCGACGTGGCCCTCGGGGAAGGCGGCGACGCCGATGCGCATGTCGGTGCGCTCCCTGATCAGTGCGACCAGCTCGTTGGCGTACGTGAGCCCACCGTCCGTCGGCGTCCACGGCGTGCCGGGACCTCCGGGCGGGTCGCCCCGCAGCGCCATCACGTGCTCGACGCCCGCGTTGCCGAGGTCGTCGAGGATCGCGGCGATCTCGTCGGTCGTGTGCCCGACGCAGGTCAGGTGGGCGACCGGGATCATGCTGGTCTCCCGGGCGATCCGCTCGGTGATCGCCACGGTGCGGTCGCGCGTCGTGCCGCCCGCGCCATAGGTCACCGACACGAACGTCGGCCCGTAGGGCTCGAGGTCGGTGATCGCCTGCCACAGCTGCTGCTCGCCGGCCTCGTCCTTGGGCGGGAAGAACTCGAAGGAGAACGACCGGTCTCCGCGCGCGAGCAGCTCGCGCATGCTCTGTCCCCGTCCGTGCGTCATGCGCAACAGCCTACGGAGGACCGCGCCGTCCTCGGCGCCGTGTCCAGTGTTTAGGCTGAATGGGTGACGACCTGGGACCCCGCCGACTTCCGCGACCGGGTCCAGCAGGTGCTGGATGCCTTCCTCGACGAACGTGGGGCCGAGCTCGCCCCGCTCGGTCCCGACGCCGGCCGCCTGATCGCCGAGGCACGTACGGCGGTCAGCGGGGGCAAGCGGTTCCGGGCGGCCTTCTGCCACTGGGGCCACCGGGCCATCCGGCCGTCGGTCGACGACGACGCCGCCCTGGCCCGGGCGTGCGCCTCCCTGGAGGTGCTGCACGCCAGCGCGCTCGTCCACGACGACCTCATGGACGCCTCCGACACCCGGCGCGGCCGGCCCGCGACCCACCGCGCGTTCGAGGCCGAGCACCGTGCCGCCGGGTGGCGCGGCGACCCCGAGCAGTACGGCGCCGCCGCCGCGATCCTGCTCGGCGACCTCCTGCTCGGCTGGGCCGAGGACATGCTGCGGAGCAGCGGCTTCCCCGCCGAGGAGGTCGCTCCCGGGCTGGCCATCTTCGAGCAGTGCCGCAACGAGGTCATCGCGGGCCAGTTCCTCGACGTCTCCGTGCAGGCGCGCGGCCGGGCGGACGTCGAGACGGCGATGACGGTGCTGCGCTACAAGTCCGCCAAGTACTCCATCGAGCGCCCGATCCACATCGGCGCCGCCCTCGCCGGGGCCACGCCCGGGCAGCTCGACCAGCTCGGCCGCTTCGGCCTGCCCCTGGGGGAGGCGTTCCAGCTGCGCGACGACCTGCTCGGGGTGTTCGGTGACCCGGAGGAGACCGGCAAGCCGGCCGGCGACGACCTCGTCGAGGGAAAGCGCACGGTGCTCGTCGCCCTCGCGCTCGATGCCGCTCCCCGCGCCGCGGCCGAGCGCCTCGACGCCGCGCTGGGCACGTCGCTCACCGCCACCGACGTCGACGAGCTGCGCGGCATCATCGACGACTCCGGGGCGCGCGCGCAGGTCGAGGCGGTCATCGGCCAGCTGTCCGACCACGCGGTCGAGGCCCTCCGGGCAGCCGACATCGACGCGCACGCGCGGGACGTGCTCGTCGAGCTGGCGGCAGCGGCCACCCAGCGCTCGGTCTAGTCGAGGCTGATTATCCCGGGCACGACRGGACCCTCGCCCCGCAGCAGCACGGTGAACGGCACGCCTCGCTCGTCGTTGACCCGCGAGCCCAGCACGCTGAGGGCGATGCTGAAGGCCTTCTCGTCCGCGCGGGCGAGCGTCGACCAGCCGTCCCACAGCAGGACGACTCCGTCGCGACCGCTCCCGATGTCGTGGAGGCAGTCGGCGAGGGCATCGAAGTTCTGCCCGTAGTGGTCAGGGAAGTCGAGCGCCTCGCCCACCGCTGCGAGGAAGGCCGGCTTCGTGTCGGCGCCGGTCCAGCCGTCCACCCAGCCGAAGCCCCACCCGGCGTGCTCGACGGAGTGGCGTACGTCGGCGACGTCGAAGGCGCCGTGCCAGAGGTGGATGCCCGGGGGTTCGTGCCCTGCCAGCACCGCTGCGAGTCCACTCACGTTCCTACCTCCTGATGCGTGAGAACGAGCTGTAGTGGTCGTCGGTCCAGTAGAGCTCCTCGCCGTCGCCCGCCACGATGCGGCGCGCACCACGGTGATCGACGCCGGGAGTGGGGACCGTGTACTCCCGGTAGTAGCCCATCGGCTGGTCGGGCAGCAGCTCCTCACGGTTGCCGAAGGTGCCGCCGTCGTGGTCGGGCTCGGGGAACGGCCCGCCGGCGTCGATCAGCTCGACGGTCCGTGCCGCCTCGGGCGGGAGGGCGGCAAGGCGTACGACGGGCAGGCCGCTCGCCGCATCGGTCGCGCCGGTCGCGTCGTCCGGGGACGAGGACGGCGACGGGGACGAGGTCGTCGACGAGGTCGACCCGCCGTCACCGGCGGGGTCGTCGTCGCCCTGACCGCCGCCGGAGACCAGCCAGGCGACGAGCATCGCCGCCGCCGCGAGGAGCAGCAGCCAGCGGTAGCGCTGCCTGCCCGTCGACGCGGCCGGGGCCATCAGTACTCCAGCACCTGGGCGCGGCGCTTGACCTCGCTGCCGCGGTTCTCGCGGAGGGCGTCGATCGGGCGACCCGGGAGGTCGTCGTCGGTGAAGAGCCAGGCGATGCACTCGCGGTCGTCGAAGCGGTGGTCGTGCAGGAGCACCAGCAGGCCGGGCAGCCCCTTGACCACCAGGCCGTCCTGGATGAAGTCGGCCGGCACCCGCGGGCCGGCACCCGGCACGGGCACCGCGGCGGCGAGCTCGTGGTCGCGGATCATCGTGCGCACCTTGCCCGGCGTCACGCCGAGCAGCTCGGCGACCTGGTTCCAGTCGAGCCACTCGGGGACGAGGGCGGCCAGGTCACGGTCGGCGAGGGGGACGTCAGTCATGGCTGCAGCCTATGAGAGCGCCCTCGCAGCAGCGAAGTCGTGCGAGGCCGCCGAAGTTGTCACCCCGGCGGGTGGTCCGTACCGTGCCGGGGATGCACCCCCTCCGATCCGCACTCGCAGCAGCCCTCGTGGGCCTGCTGGCGCTCACGCTCTCCCCGGTCGTGTCCCCCGCCTCGGCCGACCACTACGACGGCGCACCCGGCCCGATCCACGCCGGCAACACGTTCGGCTGGTACCAGCACGGCGTGTTCCGCCAGGAGTTCATCGGCCCCAAGCCGGGCTTCTGGAAGAAGAAGGGCCGCGGCGTCGTCCGCACCCAGAACGGCATGCTCACCCTGATGAGCACCAAGCGCGGCAGCGTGTCGGCCACCCTCGACCTCAAGGGCCGCACCTACGGTCGCTGGGAGATCCGGATGCGCGCCCGCACCATGGCGAAGGTCAAGGGCGGCAAGCCGTTCAAGGTCGTCACCGAGCTGGTCCCCGGCGGCACCCGTGACCAGCACTGCGGCGGCCGCGACATCGGCATCCAGAACTTCACGCTCGGCACCAACACCGTGAAGTCCTACGTCCACACGCTCCCCAACAGCTCCTACCGCGGGTTCCTCGGCCGCCACCTGCGCAACGACCGCTGGCACACGTACGCCGTCGAGGTCGCCAAGGACCACATCTCCTGGTTCGTCGACGCCCACGTCATCCACACCGAGCGCCGCAACGAGGCCCTCGACCCGGTGCCGCGGCAGCTGAAGTTCGAGCTGCGCGCGAAGAAGGGCAAGACGATGGACCCGGCCCGGATGCAGATGGACTGGATGCGCTACTGGTCGATGCGCGCACCCAACGAGAAGTCCATCAAGGCTCCCCAGTTCGAGCTCAGCACGTTCAACGGAGGCTGCTGACCGGCCTCGGACCGGAGCACCCACGCGAGGCGGCCGTGGCCGGGGCGACACGCCCGGCCCGGCCGCCGTTCGCGTCCCGCGGCCCGCAGTGGCTAGCGTCGACTGCTCGTTCGCGCGCTTCCCTCCCGCGGGCCTCGGACCCTCGGGCGCAGCGGACGTGACGAGGAGCAACCCCGTGCCCCCACACCCCCGACCAGCCCGACCGGCCCGACCGACCGGCCCGTTCCGTCGGCTCGCGCGGTGCGCCGCCGGGCTCGTGCTCGCCGTGACCACGCTGTCGAGCCTGGCCACGCCCGCGCACGCCGACCACGAGCGGATCCCGTCCGGCCGCACGCTGGTGTCGTACGTCGTGGAGCCGGGCGACACCGTCTCGGGCCTCGCCGTGCAGCTCCACGCGTGGACGGCCGAGATCGTCTCCCACAACCACCTGGGCAGGGACGGCGCGCTCGAGGTCGGCCAGCGGATCGAGATCCCGGTCGTCGGCAAGACCCGCGGGAGCACCCCGACCGCCATGTGGCAGCACCCCGACCGGGACCGCGAGAAGGTCCGCCGTGTGATCGCCGGCGCGGCCCGCAACCACGGCGTCGACCCGCAGCTCGCGCTGGCGGTGTCCTGGCAGGAGTCCGGGTGGCAGATGGGCCTCGTCTCGCACGCCGACGCCATCGGGGCCATGCAGGTGCTGCCCCCGACGGGACGCTGGATGGAGCACTACGCCGGGCGTCCGCTCGACCTGGACAGGCTCGGCGACAACGCCACAGCCGGCGTGCTGCTGCTCGAGGTCCTCGCGCGCCACACCCATCGTCGTACGCACAAGATCGGCGCCTACTACCAGGGCCTCGGCGCGGTGCGGCGGCACGGGTTGTACGACGAGACCCGCGCGTACGTCGCCAACGTCGTGGCGATCAAGCAACGCCTCGAGGCCGGTCGGCCACCGTCCTGACGCCTGCGTGCCGGCCTCCGTGCGCACCGCGACCACGTCGGACGCCACGCCGGAGCCGCGCCTGAGCGCGGGGGCAGGCGCTGCTTCCGTACGATGGGCGCGCCGGATCCTTCCCCGTCTCGCCCCAGGTCCGGCTTGGAGGTCGACCAGTGGAGCCACCCGAGCACGCCCGCGCAACCGCGCCCGGCGCGTCTGGCGACCCCCTGGTCGGACGGCTGCTGGACGGCCGCTACCGCATCCTCGCCCGGGTGGCTCGCGGTGGCATGGCCAGTGTCTACGAGGCCACCGACACCCGGCTCGACCGCACCGTGGCGGTCAAGGTGATGCATCCCGGGCTCGGCGACGACCAGGACTTCGCCCAGCGCTTCGTGCGTGAGGCGCGCGCCGCCGCCCGCCTCAACCACCCGCACGTCGTGGGTGTCTACGACCAGGGCGACGACACCTCCGACGGCACCGACACGATCTTCCTGGTGATGGAGTACGTCCCGGGCCACACCCTCCGCGACGTCCTGCGCAAGGAGTCCCCGATGCCGCCGGCGCGGGCCCTGGCGCTGCTCGAGCCGGTGATCTCCGCGCTCGCCGCCGCGCACCGGGCCGGGCTGGTCCACCGTGACGTGAAGCCGGAGAACGTCCTCATCGCCGACGAGGCGCACGGTGGCACCGTCAAGGTCGCCGACTTCGGCCTCGCGAAGGCGGTCAGCGCCGACACCCAGCACACCGCGACCGGGGGCGTGCTCATCGGGACCGTCTCCTACCTCGCGCCGGAGCTGGTGATCGACGGCCGCTCCGACGCCCGGGCCGACGTGTACGCCGCCGGCGTGGTGCTCTACGAGCTGCTGACCGGCAGGAAGCCCCACGAGGGCGAGTCACCGATCCAGGTGGCCTACCGCCACGTCCACCACGACGTGCCGATGCCGTCGCTGGTCGAGCCCGGCATCCCCGACTACGTCGACGCCCTGGTGGCGCGCGCGACCTCCCGCGACCGCGACCAGCGCCCGGCCGACGCCACCGTCATGCTGCACCACCTCCACCGGGTCGAGCAGGCGCTGCGCGAGGGCCTGGCCTCCGACCCCGAGCTGGCTGGCGACCTGCTCCCCCGGCGCGCGGTCGAGACGGGCGACCAGGCCCCCTCCACCGACGACACCACCCCCGAGCCCTTCGACGCCGGCGCGCTCGCGCTGCTGACCGAGGTCGACCCGCGCGACTCGGGTCTCGTCGACGACGGCAGCCCCGACCGCACCACCGCCCTCGAGCGGCACCCCGCTCCCCCTGCCGGACCGGCCGGGACCGACGAGCCGGCCGGCGGCCCCGTCACCGAGCCGATGCGCACCGCGATCCCTCCCACGGGAGCCGTGACCACCACCCTCCCGGCCGCGCCGACCAGTGCGCGGCCGGCCCCGGGTCGTGCCCCGACCCGGGTGGCACCGGTCGAGACGACCGCGCGCCGCCGGTCCAGGAAGGGCCCGCTGCTCCTCCTGCTGTCGGTGCTGCTGGTCGGTGGCGTCGCGGCAGGCGCGTGGTGGTTCGGCTGGGAGCGCTACACCACCACCCCCGGCGTCCTGGGCCTCGACGAGGCCGCCGCCACCGTCGAACTGGAGGACGCTGGTCTCAAGGCCGAGGCCGGCGAGCCGGCGTACAGCGAGAACGTCACCGCCGGGCTGGTCATCGCGACCGACCCGGGACCGGGCGGCAAGGTGCTGGACGGCGGCACCGTCACCCTCACCCTGTCGCTGGGCCCCGAGCGCTACGACGTGCCCGACCTCGCCGGGCAGACCGAGGACCAGGCCCAGGACGCGCTCGCCGCGACCAACCTCGCCTTCGGCGCGAGCAAGGCGCGCTGGAGCGAGACGGTGCCCGAGGGGCAGGTCATCCGCACGTCGCCGAAGGCCGGCACCACCCTCAAGCCCGGCGCCAACGTCGACCTCGTGCTCAGCCGTGGCCGCAAGCCGATCGAGGTGAAGGACTGGACGGGCAAGTCGTTCGACGACGCCTCGGCCGCGCTCGAGAAGCGCGGCCTGCAGGTCAGCGTCACCGGCGAGGAGTACAGCGACACCGTCGCCGAGGGCGACGTCATCTCGCAGGACCCGCCCACGGCCAGCCTCTTCCGGGGCGACACGGTGTCGTTCGTGGTCTCCCTCGGCCCCGAGCTGGTCGAGGTCCCGCGGGTGCAGGCGATGGGCGTCGAGGCCGCGACCGAGCTGCTCGAGGGCCTCGGCTTCGAGGTCGAGACCAAGGAGTCGGACACCTACCTCGGGCTCGGCTTCGTCGCCAGCTCCGACCCGGGGTCCGGCGAGGAGGTCCCGAAGGGCTCCACGATCACGCTGTTCCTCGTCTGACCCCCTAGATTTCGTCCGTGCACGCCGAGCAGACCCGTCGTACGTCCCTGCTCGCGACGGCCGCCCTGCTGGCCCTGGCGGCGTGCTGGGGCTCGACGTTCTTCATGATCAAGGACCTCCTCGAGCGGGTCCCGACGCTCGACTTCCTGGCCCTGCGGTTCGCGATCGCCTCGCTCGCCCTGCTGGTGGTGGCGCCGAAGGCCCTCGGCCGGCTCTCCCCCGTCGTCCGCCGCCACGCGATGGTCCTCGGCCTCCTCTACGGCGTCGCGCAGATCCTCCAGACCGCCGGCCTGGCGCACACCCCCGCGAGCATCAGCGGGTTCGTCACCGGCCTGTACGTCGTGTGCACCCCGCTGCTGGCCGCCGCGATCCTCGGCACCCGGATCCCGCCGATCACCTGGGCGGCCGTCGCGCTCGCGACCGTCGGGCTCGGCGTGCTCGCCCTCAACGGGCTCAGCATCGGCTACGGCGAGCTGATCACCTTGGCGTCGGCGGTGCTCTACGCGCTGCACATCGTCGGGCTCGGCGCGTGGTCGACCGCCCAGGACGCCGTTGGCATGACGATCCTGCAGGTCATGGTGATCGCGGTGGTGTGCACGTTGGCGACCGCGCCCGACGGGATCGTCCTGCCCGACCGGGCCGCCGACTGGTGGTCGGTGCTCTACATGGCGGTGGTGGTCGGCGCGCTCGGCCTGCTCGGCCAGACGTGGGCGCAGGCGCACCTCCCGCCGACGCGCTGCGCGATCATCATGAGCATGGAGCCGGTGTTCGCCTCGTTCTTCGCGGTCTGGCTCGGCGGCGAGGACCTGACGACGCGGCTGCTGCTGGGCGGGTCGATGGTCCTGGTGGCGATGCTGACCGTCGAGCTCGCCCCGCGCCGGGTGGTCGAGGGCGAGGTCGCGCACATCGCCGTGTAGGACCCACCGTCCCTCGGGTGGAACCCTGCATGGGTCCGTCCCCCTATCGTGGGGCCCGTGGACACGTGTGTGGCGTGCGGCGCCGAGCTGGGGGTGGGGCGGTTCTGCCTCAACTGTGGGCACCGCATCGGCGCGCCCGCGCCGCTCCCCGTCGAGCAACCACCCGCTCCGTCGTCGCCGACCGTGACCGCCACGGCTCCGGCCCGCGAGCGTCCGGCTCCGGCCGACGAGGCGCCGCCGCAGGCGTCCGACACCGCTGCCGTCCCGGCTGCCGACCCCGCTGCCGAGTCGCCCGTCGATGACGACCCCGCGCCGGACGCGGACGTGGCCCCGGCCCCCGTCGTCCCACCCGTCCAGGCAGCCGACCCCACCCCGGTCCCGCCGACCAGCCCGCCCGACGTCGTACCCGACGAACCGGGCCCTCCTCCCTCGCGGCGTGCGACGTGGGACCCCCGCGAGGAGCTGCTGCCCTACGAGGAGGTCGACGACGACGACGGCGACCTCCCGGTGCACGGCCTGGCGTGGCTCGGGTGGGTCCTGGGCGCCGCGCTGCTGGTGGGCCTGGCCTTCCTGCTGCTGCGGGTCTTCGACACCGACGCTGACGAGGTCGCCACCGATCCCGCTGACGCCGCCACGGGCACCTCGCAGGCGCCGGACCCCGGCGCCGGGAAGACGGACGGACCGGAGCCGACGGACGACGGCGGCGGCGAGGCACCGGTCGGCGTGGGCAAGGCGCTCGACCTGGCCCGCGGCGCGACCTTCGAGGTCCCCGGCACGGCACCGCCGACCACCGACTTCGACGGCAACCTGGTGGCCTACGAAGCCAGCCAGATGGGCGACGGCAACCCGGCCACGGCGTGGCGTACGGCCGGTGACGCCACCGGCGGGACCATCACGGTGACGCTGACCGAGCCCGGCGTGGTCACCAGGGTGGGGCTCGTCAACGGCTACGCGAAGCAGGTCGCCGGGGTCGACTGGTACCCCAACAACCGCCGCATCCTGTCCGTCACCTGGGGCTTCGACAACGGCTCGTCGATCGAGCAGTCCTTCGCCGAGCGACCGGCCATGCAGTGGCTCAAGGTCCCGCCGGGCGAGACGAGCACCATCACCATCACGATCGACGCCGTGACACCGCCGGGCTCCGGCAGCCTCGGTCGCGACTACACCGCGATCAGCGAGGTCAGCGTCAGGGGGCGGCGAGCCGGCTGAGCACCGCGGCCGCACGCTCGGCGTCCGTGCGCGAGACGTCGAGGTGGGTCACGAGGCGCACGGTGCGCGGTCCCACGGCAGCGATGCGCACACCGTCAGCGGCAGCCCGCTCCACGAACGACGCGGCGTCCGGGCGCTCGACGACGACGATGTTGGTGTCGATGACCTCAGGGTCGAGCCCCAGCGCCTCGCCGAGCAGCCGCGCGTTGGCGTGGTCGTCGGCCAGCCGCTCGACGTGGTGGTCGAGGGCGTACGCACCGGCTGCCGCGAGCACGCCGACCTGGCGCATCCCGCCGCCCATCCGCTTGCGCCGCACCCGCGCCACGGCGATCGCGTCCGCCGAGCCGACCATCAACGACCCGATCGGCGCACCGAGCCCCTTGGACAGGCACACCGCGAGCACGTCGGTGACGCGGCCGTAGTCCGCCAGCGGCGTCCCGGTGGCGACGTGGGCGTTCCACAGCCGCGCGCCGTCGAGGTGGACCTTGGTCTCGTTGATCTCGGCCCACGCCCGCAGCGCCCGCAGGTCCTCGATCGGCAGCACCGCCCCGCCGGCGAAGTTGTGGGTGTTCTCGACCGACACCGCGGCGGTGCGCACGAAGAACGGACCCATGTCAGGGGCGTGCATCGCCTCGATCGCCGGCAGGTCGACCTGGCCGCGCGTTTTCGTCCAGGTGCGCATCGTGAGACCGGTGATGGCGCCGTGGGCACCGAGCTCGGCGCGTGCGATGTGGGCCGAGGACTCGCACAGCACCTCCTCGCCCGGCGAGACGACGCTCGCCACGGCGAGCACGTTGGCCATCGAGCCGGTCGGCGTGAACAACGCGGCCTCATGGCCGAACATCCCCGCGACCCGCTCCTCCAGCGCCGCGACCGTCGGGTCCTCGCCGTAGACGTCGTCGCCCACCTCCGCGCGGGCCATCGCCTCACGCATCGCGTCGGTCGGGCGGGTCAGGGTGTCGGAGCGCAGGTCGATCACCCGCCGAACCTATCGGGCACCTCGGGACCGTCCTCGAGCGGTGGCCCACCCACCTTCCCGCCGGCCCGGACGTGGCTCGGCCACCGCCCGCGGGCGGGCGATCAGGCCTTGCGCAGCATCTCCGCCACGAGGAAGGCGAGCTCGAGCGACTGGACCCGGTTGAGACGCGGGTCGCAGACCGACTCGTAGCGGTGGGCCAGGCCCACCTCGTCGATCTCCTCGCCGCCGCCGACGCACTCGGTGACGTCGTCGCCGGTGAGCTCGACGTGCACGCCGCCGGGCCAGGTGCCGAGGCTGCGGTGCACGTCGAAGAAGCCCTGGACCTCGTCGATGACGTCGTCGAAGCGGCGGGTCTTGTAGCCCGAGGACGCCTCGAAGGTGTTGCCGTGCATCGGGTCGCAGACCCAGGCGACGTTGACGCCCTCGGCGGTGACCTTCTCCACGAGGGCGGGCAGCCCGTCGCGGATCTTGCCGGCGCCGAAGCGGGTGATGAAGGTGAGCCGGCCCGGGGTGTTGTCGGGGTTGAGGCGGGCGGCGTAGGCGAGCGCGTCGTCGGGCGTCGTCGTCGGGCCGAGCTTGATCCCGATCGGGTTCTTGATCTTCGACAGCAGCTCGACATGGGCACCGTCGAGCTGGCGGGTGCGCTCACCGATCCACACGAAGTGCGCGGACACGTTGTAGGGCTCGTCGGTGCGCGAGTCGATGCGGGTCAGGGACTGCTCGTACTCCAGCAGCAGCGCCTCGTGGCTGGAGTGGAAGTCGACGCGATGGAACTCGTCGGGGTCTGCGCCGATCGCCTTCATGAAGGTCAGCGCGCGCTCGATCTCGTCGGCCATCGCCTCGTAGCGCTGCCCGAACGGCGACGTCTGGACGAAGTCGGTGTTCCAGGTGTGGACCTGGCGGAGGTCGGCGTAGCCGCCGGTGACGAACGCCCGCACCAGGTTGAGCGTGGCGGCCGAGGAGTTGTAGACGTCCACGAGCCGCTGCGGGTCCGGGATGCGGGCCTCGGGCGTGAAGCCGTAGCCGTTGACCGCGTCGCCGCGGTAGGCCGGGAGGGTCACGCCGTCGCGGGTCTCCTCGTCGGAGCTGCGCGGCTTGGCGTACTGACCGGCGAGGCGGCCCAGCTTCACGACGGGGACCGAGGCGGCGTACGTCAGCACGACCGCCATCTGCAGCAGCACCCGCAGCTTGTTGCGGACGTTGTCGGCAGTCACGCCGGCAAAGGTCTCGGCGCAGTCGCCGCCCTGGAGCAGGAAGGCCTCGCCCCGCGTCACCGCGGCGATCTTGGCGGTCAGGTCGTCGCACTCACCCGCGAACACGAGCGGCGGCACGGTCCTCAGTCGGGCCACGGCAGCGTCGACCGCCCCGGAGTCGGGATAGGTCGGCTGCTGCTTCGGCCCGAGGGCGTGCAACTGCTCGAGGGTGGGGATCGCGGTCACCTGACAAGGGTACGGCGCGCGCCCCGCCCCGCCCGAACCGTGACCGACCCCTGAACGCGTGACGCCGCGCACGCCCGGGGCGGGTGCTTCAGTCGAGGGGTGCGAGCACGCCCTCGGCGTCGTCCACGCGCAGTCCTCCTGTACGCGTGCGGCTGGCGACGAGGGTGCCGGTGACGACGGACGCGTCGGGGTAGCTGATGTGACCCGGCGCCCCCTGGCGCGACGTGGTCCAGAGCCGGTCCTCGAACCCGATCTCCCCGCGGAACTGGTGGTTCTCCAGCACCAGCCGGTCGGCAGTGGCCTGGCCGAGGACGTAGGACGCCTCACCGCGGTAGAGGAGCGACCCGTGCGACACCTGCAGGATGCCGTCGCGCTCGTGGACCGTCTGGTCGTGCACCTCTCCGCTGAGGTAGACGTCGACGCCGCCGTCGACCATCGCCTTCCACAGGTCGGAGCGCACGCCCTTCTCGTAGACGAGGTTGCTGGAGTTGCGGACGCGCACCTTCGGGGTCATCGGGACGTGTCCCTGGACCATCACCCACGGCACGTCGTCCTTCCGGGCCTTCCGGAGGACACCCTTGAGCCAGCGCAGCTGCGCGGGGTCGACGGACATGTGCACGTCACCGCCACGGCGCTCGAAGACGTCGAGCGTGACGAGCAGGACGTCGGCGTCGAGGCGTACGGCGTAGGCGGTGCGGCGGGCCTGCCCGGAGGGCCGGTCGGCGAACCGGGGTCGTCCGCCCTCGCCCGTCAGCATGTGGTCGGCGTAGATCCGCTTGAACTCGGGCACGTGGCGGCGCTTGAAGTCGATCCACCGGTTGTTGCGGGCCCGCCACGGGTCGTCACCGATCTCGTGGTCGCCGAGGGCGGGGTAGGTCGTGAGGCCGCGGCCCTCGAACCGGTCACGCCATGCGGGGAAGTAGACGTCCGCCGCGCGGCGCCAGGCCCGCAGGCGCTGGGACTGGGTCCGCACCGGACCGAAGACGCCGGTGCGCGCGTCGTCGCGGCCCCAGCGTCCCTCGACGAGGTCGCCCGCCACGAGGACGTCGTCGGTGCCGTGCGACGCCATCTCGTCGATCACGTGGTCGAGCGCCGCRTCGTAGTCGGCGTTGGTGGAGTTCGCGACCTCTCCCGTGCGCTTGTCGACGAACTGCTTGCGCCCGTCGGCGGTGAGGTCGGCGACGTCCTGGTTGAGGAAGTCGGGGGCCGAGACGAACCGGTAGGCCCCGGCCAGCTCCGGTGCCGCCGGCACGGACGGCCGGTCGCGCGGCCCGCGCTCGGCGGCCGGTCCCACGGGCGTCGTCGAGCCGCCCCCCGGAGTGGCGTCCGAGATCGTGGGCGCCGGGTGGTCGGAGCTCGGCGTGGCGCTCGCGGTCGGCGCCGAAGGGGAGACCGTCGAGCAGCCCAGCGCGCCGGCCACCAGCAACGCCAGCACGGGCCCCACAGGTCGTTTGCTCACCCGCCCCACCGTAGACGGCAGGGCCCACGCACGCGTGCGGGACCCCGCCGTGTCGGCGGGGTGCCTCACTCGAGGTGGTCGATGTCGCGGAAGCCGGTCTTCTTGGCGCGCACGCCGCGGTTGGTCATCCAGGTCAGCGCCCAGAGGACCACACCGATGGCGAGCAGGCCGGCCGCGATCTTGTACTGCACCATGTCGGCCTCCAGGCGCGCCCACGGACCGAGGAGGTAGCCGCAGCAGATCGCACCGATGACCGGTAGCGCCGTCGGTGCGCGGAAGGCGCGCTCGGGCGTGGGGTCGCGGCGCAGGATCAGGCACGCGATGTTGACGATGGTGAACACGGCCAGCAGCAGGAGGGCCGTGGTGCCCGACAGCGCCCCCACGACCGAGGACTCCGAGTCGAGCGTGACGACGCTGATCAGGCCCAGCGCCAGGAGCGTGGTGAAGACGATGGCGGTCCACGGCGAGCGACGGCCCGGGAGCACCTTGCCGAGGGACCGCGGCAGCACGTCCTGCTGGGCCATGCCGTAGATGAGCCGGCTCGCCATCAGCATGTTGATGAGGGCGGTGTTGGCGACCGCGAAGACCGTGAGGAACGGGAAGATCGTGTCGATCGGCAGGTCGGGTGCACCGATCTTGACGACGTCGAGCAGGATCCCGGCTTCCGCGTTGGTGGGCTCGGCGATCTGCCCGGCGGGGATGACCGCGACGACCGAGATCGCGACCAGCATGTAGATCAGCACGGCGATGCCCAGGCCGGTCAGCATCGCGCGCGGGAAGATGCGCAGCGGGTCCTGGGTCTCCTCGACCATGTTGACCGAGTCCTCGAAGCCCACCATGGAGAAGAAGGCGATGGCGGTGGCGATGGTGACCGCCATGAACAGGCCCTTGTCGTCGGGGCTCTCGAAGACGGTGACCCGGGAGAGGTCGCCGTCGCCACGGGCGATCACCCAGACGCCGATGCCGATGACGATGGCGAGGGCCGTCATCTCGACGAGCGTCAGCAGAACGTTGAACTTCACGCTCTCGCCGACGCCGCGCAGGTTGATCGCGGCGAGCACCAGCATGAACAGCAGCGCCGTGATCAGGATGGCGCTCGGGCTGGGGTCGTCGTTGCCGAAGCCGATGAGCAGGTTGGCAGCGAGCAGGTTGGACGACGTCGAGGCGCTGGTGATGCCGGAGCAGACCACGGTGAACGCCACGAGGAAGGTGATGAAGTGGATGCCGAACGCCTTGTGCGTGTAGAGCGCGGCACCGGCGGCCTGCGGGTACTTGGTGACCAGCTCGAGATAGCTGAAGGCGGTGACGGTCGCGACGGCGAAGGCCACCAGGAACGGCAGCCAGGCGATGCCGCCGACCTGTCCGGCGATCTTCCCGGTGACGGCGTACACACCGGCACCGAGGATGTCACCGACGATGAACAGCAGCAGGAGCTTGGGGCCGAGCACCCGCTTGAGGTCGGTGGTCTCCGGTCCGTTGACGTCCTGCTGCTCGGCTTCCGTCGCGCTCATCGAACACTCCCCTCATCGGCCCGTGCAGCTCACGGCGCCTACCAGAATGGCCTTGCCGCGGGGGCGTGGCAACCACCGCAGCACCCGGACAACGCCGTGTCGGCGCCCGGGTCACGCCGGGAAGGCCGACGTGCGCCCCGAGGGGTGGAGTGGGACGCACCTTCCGGGCTTGTATCGATCCAACTACCCTGCTCTCCATGCCGAAGCGTGTTGCGATCCTGACCGCGGGCGGATACGCCCCGTGCCTCTCATCGGCGGTGGGCGCCCTCATCGAGACCTACGACGCCACCGACCCCGACATCGAGCTGATCGCCTACCGGCACGGCTACCACGGCCTGCTGACCGGCAACAGCATCACCATCGGCGCCGAGGAGCGGGCCGGCGCCGCGCTGCTGCACCGCTTCGGCGGCAGCCCGATCGGCAACAGCAGGGTCAAGCTCACCAACGACGACGACTGCCGCCGGCGGGGCCTGATCGGCCGGAGCGACACGGCGCTCGAGGTCGCCGCGAAGGCGCTGCAGGCCGACCGGGTGGACATCCTGCACACCATCGGCGGCGACGACACCAACACGGCGGCGGCCGACCTGGCGGCCTACCTCGCGACCCAGGGCTCGGAGCTCACGGTCGTCGGCCTCCCCAAGACCATCGACAACGACATCGTGCCGATCCGGCAGAGCCTCGGCGCGCTGACCGCGGCCCAGCAGGCGTCACGGTTCGCCCAGAACGTCCTCGCCGAGCACGGCTCCAACCCTCGGATGCTCATCGTCCACGAGGTGATGGGGCGGGCCAGCGGCTGGCTGACCGCCGCAGCCGCCCGCGACTACATGGCCTGGCACGCCGAGCAGGAGTGGCTCCCCGGCATCGGCCTCGACGGTCGGAAGTGGGCGATCCACGCGGTCTACGTGCCTGAGCTGGCGATCGACCTCGCCGCCGAGGCGGACCGCCTGCGCGAGGTCATGGACGAGATCGGCTGCGTCAACATCTTCCTCGCCGAGGGGGCCGGCGTCGACGACATCGTCGCCCACCTCGAGGCGTTGGGCGAGACCGTGCAACGCGACCCCTTCGGGCACGTCCAGATCGACACCATCAACCCGGGCCGCTACTTCGCCGACCGCTTCGCCGAGGCGATCGGCGCCGAGAAGAAGATGGTGCAGAAGTCGGGCTACTTCTCCCGCTCGGCACCCGCCAACGAGACCGACCTCGCCCTCATCCGCGAGATGGCCGAGCTCGCTGTCGCCTGCGCCCTCGACGGCACGGCGGGCGTGATCGGCCACGACGAGGACCACGACGACGAGCTGCGCGCGATCGAGTTCGAGCGGATCGCCGGGCACAAGCCGTTCGACGCCGGGCAGGCGTGGTTCACCGGCCTGCTCGCCGACATCGGTCAGGACACCGGACGCCCCTGACGGCTCACGCCGCCTCCGGGGCCTCCTCCTCGACCCGGTTGGTCACGCGCTTGCCCGCCGCGGGCAGGACCTGGGGCAGCCGCTGGAGGTACGCCGCGCTGGCGAGCGCGACCAGCGCCAGGACCCACCACAGCGTCGTCTGGCCGTGGGCGAGGAGCCACGTGAACGCCACCGGCGTCACCGCTCCGCCGAGCCCCCAGCTGAGCTGGAACAGGCCGAGGTAGCGGCCGCGGAGGTGGTCGGGTGCGGCCTCGGCCGCGGTCGCGCTGAAGACCGGCCCGCCGGTGAGCTCACCGGCGGTGTAGATCGCGGCTCCGACGAGCATCACCACGATCGCCAGCCAGACCGGGAGCCAGCCGGCGACGACGAACAGGGCGTAGGCGGCGACGAAGGTCAGCTGCGCCAGGCCCATCATCCGTGCCCGCACTCGCCCGGTCATGCGGCGTACGACGAGACCCTGGCCAAGGCCGACCAGCGCCGTGTTGAGCGTGAAGATCGCCCCCACCACCCAGCCGGGCAGGTCGATCGTCTCGGCGACGTAGACCGGCAGGGCGAAGTTGAGCACCATCATCCCGGCCACGAAGCCGAGCTGACCGAGCACGAGCCGCAGGTAGGCGGTGTCGCGCAGCACCACTCCCCAGCCCTCGACCGGGGCGTCGGCGGGATGCACCACGCGGTGGTCGGGCACGTCGAGCAGCAGGACGAAGGCGATCACGAAGGTGACCGCGTTGACGACCACCACCGACTGGTAGGCGACGTCGGTGCCGACCTGCAGCGCGAGTCCGGCGAGCACCCCGCCGATCGAGTAGCCGAGGTTGCGCACGGCCTGCAGGAAGCCGAACCACAGCTCCCGCTCCCCCGGCGCCGAGATCGCGGTGACGACGTTTCCGAAGGAGCCCCAGAAGGACTGGCGCCCGAGGTTGAGCAGAGCCGTCCACAGCGCGACGGCGAGCAGCGAGTCAGCCCACAGGTAGGCCGCCATGCCGACCGCCTGGACGAGGTTGCCGATGAGCATCATCTTCCTCGGGCCGAAACGGTCGACGAGGCTCCCGATGACGAAGGCGCCGGGCATCGTCAGCACCGCGGACAGCGACAGAGCGGACCCGACCTGCACGAGGGACAGGTCGGTCATCGCGAGGAAGTAGAGCAGCGTGATCGGCATGAACAGCCCGCTGCCGACCGTGTCGGCAACGATCGCCGCGACGAAGCGGCGGTGCTCCCCCACGCGGGGGAATCCGAGACGAGTCAGCACAGGATCACCCTAGATCGGGGGTCCGACGCCACGCCCCGGGATCCATGGGTCTCGATACGACCCGGTCACGGCCTCGCCGGCTCGGCCGTGCGGGTCACTCGACCTGCCTCCCACACAGCGGCAGCGCGTTCCTCACTGCCACTATGTTCGGCACATGACTTTCTCGATCGTGGCCCGGTCCGACGACGGTGAGTCGTGGGGCGTGGCCGTGGCCTCCAAGTTCCTGGCGGTCGGGTCCGCCGTGCCGGCAGCGGCGGCCGGGGTCGGCGCCATCGCCACGCAGGCGGACGCCAACCTCGCCTTCAAGTACCTCGGGCTGGCCCACCTCGACGACGGCGCGACCGCGCAGGTCGCCCTCGACCGGCTGGTCGAGGAGGACGAGGGCCGCGAGCACCGGCAGGTGGGCGTCGTCGACTCCGACGGCAACGCCGTGACGTGGACCGGCTCCGAGTGCTTCGCCTGGGCCGGTGGGACGACCGGGCGCAGCGGCGAGCGCGGCGGCTACGCGATCCAGGGCAACATCCTCACCGGTCCCGACGTGGTGGAGGCGATGGAGCGTGCGTGGATCGCGTCCGAGGCACAGCCGCTCGAGAGACGGCTGCTCGCGGCGCTGGCCGCCGGCGACGACGCGGGAGGTGACAGCCGCGGGCGCCAGTCGGCGGCACTGCTCGTCGTACGCGACGGGGCCGGCTACGGCGGGCACGACGACGTCGCCGTCGACCTGCGCGTCGACGACCACGCCGACCCGGTCACGGAGCTGGCCCGGCTGGTCGACCTGAACGAGCTCTACCTGACGGCGTCGACCCCAGAGGAGCAGGTGCCGGTCGACGACGCGCTGATGATCGAGCTGGAGTCGCTGGCCAAGGCCGAGGGCAAGGACAGCTTCCACATGTGGGTCGGCTCGGAGAACTACGAGATGCGCGTCGACTCGGGCGCGCGGCCGGCGTGGATCGACCGCCGGATCCTCGCGATCATCCGGGGCGAGGAAGCATGAGTATCCTCGCGATCGACGCCGGCACCACCGGTGTGACAGCCGTCGTCGTCACCCCCGACGGCCGCATCCAGGCCAAGGGCTACCAGGAGTTCCGCCAGCACTTCCCGCAGCCCGGCTGGGTCGAGCACTCCGCCGAGGAGATCTGGCAGGCCACCCTGGAGGCGACGCGGGAGGTCCTGACCAAGGTCGACCAGTCCGAGCTCACGGCGGTCGGCATCACCAACCAGCGCGAGACCGTCGTGCTGTGGGATCGCGAGACGCTCGGCTCGCCCCGCCGCGCCATCGTGTGGCAGGACCGTCGTACGGCCGACATCTGCGACCGGCTGCGCGCCGACGGCCACGAGGACCGCGTCACCGAGCTCACCGGCCTGCGCCTCGACCCCTACTTCTCCGGCACCAAGCTGATGTGGCTGGCCGAGAACGAGCCGCACACGTGGGCGCTGGTGGAGTCGGGACGGTACGCCGTGGGCACGGTCGACTCCTACCTCATCGCCCGGATGACGCGCGGCACCTGGCACGTCACCGACGTGTCCAACGCCTGCCGCACCCTGCTGCTCGACCTCGAGTCGGGCGACTGGTCCGACGAGCTGTGCGAGCTCTTCGGCGTGCCGCGTGACGCCCTCCCCGACCTGGTCCCCAACTGGGGCGAGATCGCGCCGACCGACCCGACGGTGTTCCTCGGGCTCTCGCTGCCGATCGCGGGCGTCGCCGGCGACCAGCAGTCCGCACTCTTCGGGCAGACGTGCTTCGAGGAGGGTGAGTCCAAGTGCACCTACGGCACGGGCTCGTTCATCCTCACCAACACCGGCACCCAGGTGGTGCGCAGCGACGCCGGCCTGCTGTCGACTGCGGCCTGGCGCTCCCCCGACGGCGAGCTCACCTACGCCCTCGAGGGCGCCATCTTCGTGACCGGGGCGGCGGTCCAGTGGCTGCGCGACGGGCTGCAGATCGTCGGCAACGCCGCGGAGACGGCGGCGATCGCCGCGACCGTCGACGACACCGACGGGGTGGTCTTCGTCCCCGCGCTGACGGGGCTCGGCGCGCCCCACTGGGACCCGCACGCCCGCGGCACCATCCTCGGCATCACCCGCGGCACCACCCGCGCCCACCTCGTGCGGGCCACGCTCGAGGGGATCGCCTTCGAGGTCCGCGACGTGCTCGAGACGCTGCCCGAGCTCACCACGATCCGCGTGGACGGCGGGGCGGCGGAGAACGACTTCCTCTGCCAGCTCCAGGCCGACCAGGTCGGTCGCGCGGTGGAGCGCCCCGAGATCGTCGAGACGACGGCTCTCGGCGCCGCGTTCCTGGCCGGGCTCGGCACGGGGGTGTGGGGATCGACCGACGACCTGCGGGACACGTGGGCGCTCGACCGGCGTTTCGAGCCCGGTGGCGACCGTGCGGCACTCGACGCGTCGTACGCCCGCTGGACCGATGCGGTGGAGCGGTCGAAGGGCTGGGCTGGCTGAGTCAGGTCCGCTCGCGCGCCTCGCGTGCGGCGTCGACCTCCGACCGCGCCTCGTCGACGGCCTCCTCGACCTCGGCCTGCGCTGCCTCTGCCTCGGCGAGCTCGTCGTCGACCTCCTCCAGCGTGTCCTCGAGGGCCGCGATCTGGCTGCGGAGCTCGTCGATCTCGGACTGGACCTGCAGGGTCCGCGCCTGCAGCTTCTCCACCGCCCGGCGCGCGGCGCGGTGCTCCTTCTCGTGCTCCTTGAGCACGGCGCGGGCGTCCGCGAGGCGCTCGTCGGCGGCCGCCCGGGCCTTCACGTCGGCGTCGGGATCGGGTACGACGTGGAGCTGGGGCCGCTGCGTCGGGTCGGGTGCCGGGGCCGGGCGGGACTTCGCGCTGAAGCCGAGCGCCTCGGGCAGCGCCACGGCACCGCTGAGGTCGAGGTCGCCGAGCCCGGTCGCCGACAACGACGTCACCAGCAGCCCGCTGCGCACGGCACGGGCGGCGTCCGGCTCCAGCATCGCGGCGGTGAGCGTCGCCTCCACCTGCTCGGCGACGGACTCGGTCGTCCGGACCCCCTCCTCGCGCGCCATCCGACGCGCGGACGTGGTCACCGTCGCGGTCAGCTGACGGCGCTGCTTCGTGAACTCCCGCAGCTGGGTGGCGTCGAGGTTCTCCTGCGCCTCCCGCAGGGCCTCCCCCACGGCCAGCACCTGATCCACCTGGTCGGGGTCGCGTCGCACCAGCAGGTTGACCACCCACGCCGCGGCCGAGGCCTTGCGCAGCCCCTTGATCGAGGCGGCGAGCGCCTTGTCGGCCTTGTGCTCCTTGACGAGCGCATCGCGGGCAGGCGTGAAGTCCGCGAGCGGCAGGGCGTAGAGGTCGTCGGCGATCTCCAGCAACGGGTCGGCGTCCGGCATGCCCCGATCCTAGGGAGCGGCGTACTCGACCTCGGTCGGGTACGGCGCCCAGGGGCACTCCTGGGTGACCCCGGTCGGGGTCCAGCCCAGCGACTCGTAGAGCCCGCGCGCCCGTCCGTTGGCCTCCAGCACCCACAGCCGTCTCGCTCCGGCGGCCTCGGCCCGGCGGAACCCCTCGCGGCCCAGACCGGCGCTCCAGTGGTCGGGGCGGACGGCCAGGTGCCGCAGCGTGGCACCGTCGTGGGCGGCGAGGACGACCATCCCCCGCTCGTCCTCGACCACCTCGACCGTCACCTCCGGGTCGTCGAGGAGCAGCGCCCAGCGCGCCAGCACGTCGTCGTCGGGGTAGGGCAGCTCGCCGAACACGTGCGCCAGCCCGGTCTGGCTCGCGGTGCGCTCCAGGTCGCGCAGCGCGACGGCGTCCTCCGCCGTGGCCCGACGCCAGGTCCTCGTCCCGGTCTCCACGGCTCAACCCTAGGCGTGTCGCTGCGGACAGACGTACCCCATATCGGGGTTGAGGCCGCTGACCCCGGGGTGTTCAGGTGAGGGCCGGCGTTCCGTCCGGGACGACGTCGTGGTGGGGCCATGGGGGTGTGGTCGGAATGCGTCGACTCTCAGCAGTACTGGCGGCCGCGTGCCTGCCACTCATCGCCGGGGCACCGGCCGGGGCTGACGTCCCGGCACCGTCACCGGCCCGTGTCAACGTCGTGCAGGCCGTGCCCGGGGCGACGGTCGACGTGACCGTCGACGGTCGCCCGGTCGCCGGCGGCGCCGGCGTCGGAGAGGTGCTCGGACCGTTCGAGCTCGCGCCCGGCAGCCACGAGATCTCGTTCCGTGGCACGGGCGTCAAGGTGGAGTCGACCCTCGACGTCGGGGCCGGCGACACCAGCGACGTCGTGCTGCACCTCCCTGCGGACGTCGGGGGCGACCCGGTGGTCCACTCCTACCTCGCCCCGGCCGGACCGATCGGTCCCGGCAAGGCCCGCGTCCTCCTCGCCCACACGGCGACCGTCGCACCCGCCGACGTCGAGGTCGACGGCCAGACGGTGTTCACCAACATCGCCAACGGCGAGTTCGCCGACGCCGACGTGCCGGAGGGCTCGATCAGTGTGGCGCTGCTGCCCTCGGGCGCGGCCGGCGCCGACCCCATCCTCGGTCCGCTCGACGTGGCCCTCAAGGCGCGCACCCTCTCGATGATCTACGCCTACGGCAACCCGCGCGACGGCTCGATGAACGTCATCGCCCACACCGTCGACCTGGCGGCCGACGGCAGCGTCCGGCCGTCGCGCATCGAGACCGGGTCGGCGGGGCTGGTCGGGGACAGGGTGACCACCTTCAACGGCTCGACGGCCGACGGCGACCGCGGCCTGCTCCCGGCGGTCGGAGCCCTCGGCGCGGCGTTGTTCGTGGCGCTGGGCGTCTCCGGCGTGGGACTGCGGCGGCGCCGCTCGCGCCTCGTGCCGCCGACCGGATGAGCGTCCGCACCCGCGCGCTCATGATCTCCGCCTGCCTCGTCGTGGCCACCGGCTGTGCCGGCAGCACCGACGCCACCCGTCCAGACACCCGGTCGCCCTCCGCGTCGCCCGAGTCCGCCCCGTCGTCCACTCCCTCCTCGTCCTCCGCCGAGCCGGTGACCCCCGCCCGGCGCGCCGAGTCGGTCGTGGCGCCGCGGCGGCCGGTCCGGGCGACGCTGCCCAGCGGGCGCGTCGTACCCGTGTCCGGGGCCGGCACCACGGGCACCGGGGTGCTGGACGTGCCCGACGACGTGGACGTCGCGGGGTGGTGGCGCGGCGGCTCGCGCATCGGTGACCCGTTCGGGTCGATCCTCGTCGCGGCCCACGTCGACTCCGACTCCGAGGGCCTGGGGCCGTTCGCGGAGCTGCTCACGGTCCGTGAGGGTGCGCGGATCCGCCTCGAGGCCCACGGCCTGCGCCAGGACTTCGAGGTGCGGTCGCGCCGGCTGGTGCCGCAAGGCAGCCTCGTCGACGACGCCTGGATCTACGACGCTGCGGGCGACCTGCGGCTGACCCTCGTCACGTGCGCGCCGCCGTACGACGCCTCCCGCGGCGGCTACCAGAACCTGGCCGTGGTCACGGCCGTGCCCCTCGGCACGCCGGAGGCGAGGTGAGCCCGAAGAAGCCGTACCAGAAGCGGCTCCCCAACGTCCTTCCCCCGGCCCCGCGCCGTGCCCCGGCGCAGGAGGCGATCCGGCCGCGCCCCGCTCCCCCGCGTGCACGTCGTTCCCCGCCGGCGGGCCCCTCCGTCGCCCCGCCATCGGCGGTCCCGCCCGTCGTCCAGCCGCCCGACCCGGCACCTGTCGAGGCCGCTGCCCCGACCACGACGGCTCCGGACGCCGCGGGATCCCCGGATATCCGGGGAAGCTCCCACTTGTCGGCCGAAACTTCAGCCGACAAGCGGGAACTTCGGACGACAAGTCCGGTTGAGCCGGACGCCGTCGCCGCACCGCTGACCGTGCCGAGCCCCGCACCGACCGCCCCGCCCGTCTCTCCGCCGACGGGACCCGCCCCCCGTTCAGGACGCCAGTCCCGCAGGACGCTCGCGCTCGCGGCAGCTGCCCTGGTGGGCGTGGTCGCGGGCGGGGTCGTGGCGTGGCAGGTCGTCGGACCCGGTCAGCAGTCAGGCACTCCGACCGCGTCGCTGCCGATCGACGGCTGGCCGATCGCCGCGGAGTCGCGCGCCGTGACCGAGGTGCTGCCCGGCGGTGACCTGGCGGTCACCCACTGGATCCACGCGGAGGACCCGATCGGCGAGCTGAGCCTCACCCTGCCGGAGCTCGACGGCGCGGAGGTCTCGGCGACCGGCGTGGAGGTGACCGCCGACGGTCGCGCGGCGTCCGGTCCCGCAACGGTCGCGCCGAGCGGCGCGACGTACACCTTCGCGGACGCGACCCGGATCCAGGTGCGCTACCGGATGACGGGTGCCGTCGAGCTCAGCTCGTCCGCGGACGGCCGCGGACTCGCCACCACGACGTCACTCGACGTCTCCGCGACGCAGGCGCGCGACGTCCGGGTGGTGCGGTCCCAGGAGGTGTTGTCGCTGGCGTGCGCCGATCCCGGGGCGCAGCCCCTCCCGTGTGGGGTGTCGGAGGGCGACGACCAGTGGCGGGTGGAGCTCGCCGGTGCCGACGCCGGGAACCGCGTGCTCGCCGTCGTGACCGTCCCATCCTGAACGAGCGGTTCAGGCGTTGCCGTCGAGGCCGTTCTCGATGGCCCAGCGGGTCAGCTGCACGCGGTTGTTCATCTGCAGCTTCCGCAGGGTGTTCTGGACGTGGTTCTGCACGGTGCGGTGCGACAGGACCAGGCGCGCGGCGATCTGCTTGTAGCTCATGCCGGTCGCGACCATCTTGAGGATCTCGGTCTCCCGCTCGGTGAGCTGGTCGCGCGGGTCGTCGGCCGGGCCGTCCGCGATGCGCCGGAACTCCCCCAGCACGAGACCGGCGAGGCCGGGGGTGAAGACGGTGTCGCCGTCGGCGACCCGCGTCACGGCGTCGATGAGCTCGGCGCTCGAGGCCGACTTCACCAGGTAGCCCGTCGCGCCGGCCTTGATCGCCTCCAGCACGTCGTCCTGCTCGCCGCTGGCCGAGAGGATCAGCACCCGGGCCGTCGGGTCGTGCTCCAGCATCATGCTGGTGACCTGCACCCCGCTGTGGTCGGGCAGCTGGAGGTCCAGCACGACCACCTGCGGCGCCGCCGCCGGGAACCGCGCCATCGCCTCACGGCCGTTGGCCGCCACCGCCACGACCTCGTGGCCGGCCGCCTGCAGGTCGCGCTCGACCGCGTCGCGCCACATCGGATGGTCGTCGACCACCATCACCCTCACCATGGATCCCCCTCCCGGTTGGACCGCAGCGTAGACCGCTCAGTCGCCCGGCGGTACGTAACGACCCCGCCGGTGGACGAGCGGTTCGGGATCGTCGCCGACCACGACCCCGTCCAGCGTGCAGGTCACCAGCCGGGACCAGCCCACCTCGACCTCGGTCTCGACGCTCACCAGCGCCCAGGCGGCAGCGGTGGCGAGCCGCGGACCGTGCGTGCTCTGGTCCCACGCGGCCATCCGCCACGGGCCGCCCGGCGCCGGGGCGACGCCCGCGAAGGCGTCTGCCAGGTCGCGGTCCGACCACGACAGCAGCTGTACGACGCCCCTGCCGGTCCCGAGCAGCACCTCGGTGAGGTCGGCGTCGGGGTCGAGAAGGGCGAGCACCCGGCCGGGGTCGCCGCCCGCCACCAGCCACGACGTGACCGTCAGGCCCGCCCGTCCGACGTCGTCCCCCGCCGTCCAGAGGGAGACCGCCCCGCCGAGACGCCCGCGCAGGCGTCGTACGGGGTCGTCGGGGGTCGGGAACGGGTGGCCGGCGTGGATGGTCACGCGGTCACGCTAGCGGGACCGTCAGCTCCCACTCGGTGCCCCACTCGCCGCTCTGGACGGTGGCGGTGCCGCCGAGGCCCTCGATGCGGCCGCGGATCGAGGAGGAGACGCCGAGTCGCCCCTCGGCCGCTGCCTCGACCACCCGGCCCGGGGGCATGCCTGGACCGTCGTCGCGCACGGAGACCGTGATCGCGTCGCTTGCGGCCTCGGCCAGGATCCACGCCCCGGCGTCCGGTCCGACGTGGGCCAGCACGTTGTCGAGGCACGCCTTGGCAGCAGCGACGGTCTCGGTGCCCACGTGCTCGTCGACCAGGACGGCGCCGCCCGGCGTCGCCACCTCGACCCGGACCGGGTGCGCCGTGGCCATCGCCTCGAGAGCGCCGGCGAGGTCGACCCTGCCGCCGGACCGGGCCGGCACCGTGTCCTGCTGCCGGATCAGTGAACGCAGCCCGCGCTCCTGCTCGCCTGCCAGCCGGCCGAGCTCGGCCCACTGCCCGCCGGAGGCGGCACCCTGGCGCTGCACCATCGCGAGCACCTGCAGCACGCCGTCGTGCACGGCGCGCGCGAGTCGGGTCCGTTCCTCCGCCGCCGCGGCGGCATGCTCGGCCGCGTCCCGCTCCCGCGCCATCCGCTGCAGCGACTCGCACATGTAGCCGACGATCGGCCCGCCGATGAGCACCAGGAAGACGTTGCCGTAGTTGCCCTGGTCGACCGCCTCACGCGGCAGGAGGTCCGCCAGCGACAGGGCGACCGCGGCCACGAGACCGCCCTTCCAGTGCCAGTGGATCGCCCACGCCAGCAGCGCGCCCATCACCCAGAAGCCGGGCAGCGTCGCGTTGAAGCTCTCCGACTTCAGCCACGGCGTGACGCCGATCGCCGCCACGGCGATCAGCAGGTCGGTGACCAGCAGCGCGGGCGTGCGCGTGGAGCGCCGGCCGTAGAGCCAGATCGCGACGCCGGTCCACACCACCAGGGCCAGGACCACCGCCAGGGCGAGGGTCGGACGGGAGAAGCTGTCGCGCCGGTAGGCGTTGAGGGCGACCATGTTGATCGTGACCACGACCCGCACGATGGCGAGCGCGGAGTAGAGCCGGTCCTCGACAGCGAGGGCGGAGTCGGCCCGCGGCTGCTGCTGCCGCGGGTGCGGGTCGGCGTTCAGGACGCCTTCTGCTCAGGCCCGTCCTCGGCCTGCTCGCGCGCCGCCTTCTCCCGCTCGGCCTTCTCGCGCTCGGCCTGCCTGGCCTTCTCCTTGTCGAGCTCCTTCGCCTTGCTGGCGTAGAGGTCGACGTACTCCTGCTCGGAGAGCCGCATGATCTCGTACATGATCTCGTCGGTGATCGAGCGCAGGATGTAGCGGTCGTTCTCCATGCCGGCGTAGCGGGAGAAGTCGAGGGGCTTGCCGAAGCGCACGACCGGACGCGTCCACGTGCCGTAGACCTTGCCGGTCGGGGCCACGACGTCGGTGCCGACCACGGCGCACGGGATGACCGGGGCGCCGCTCTCGAGCGCGAGCCGGGCCACGCCGGTCTTGCCGCGGTAGAGCTTGCCGTCGTGGGACCGGGTGCCCTCGGGGTAGATCCCGAACAGGTCGCCCTCTGCGAGGATCTTCATCGCCGACTTCATGGCGCCCTCCGCGGCGTTGGCGCCCGACCGGTCGATCGGCACCTGCCCGGCGCCGGTGAAGAACTTCTTTTGGAACCAGCCCTTGATGCCGGGGGTGGTGAAGTACTCGGCCTTGGCGACGAAGGTGACCCGCCGGGTGAGCGTGAGCGGCATGAACAGCCAGTCGGCGTACGACAGGTGGTTGCTGGCGAGGATCGCGGGACCCTCCTCCGGCACGTGGTCGATGCCGTAGGCCTTGGGCCGGAACACGAGTCGCAGGACCGGCCCGAGGGCGATCCACTTCAGGAACCAGTACAGCACGGTCCGAGACTATCCCTGCTGCTCGCTGGTGACCCGCTCGATGAACGCGGCGGACTCCGCGAAGATCCGCGGGGCGTCGTTGTCGAGGGTGGCCACGTGATAGCTGTCCTCCAGCAACCGCTCCTCGAAGTCCTTGGACGACAAGCTGGCGTGGAGGGCCTTCGACGTCGAGATGTCCGCGACGTGGTCGTCCGTGGAGCGGAACGACAGCACCGGGATGGTGACCTTCGGCAGGTCCCGTCGCAGCTGCGACCACCCGGTGGACATCTCGTACGCCGCCTTCAGCGGCATGACGGGGTAGGCGACCTCGTCCATGCCGGGCTTCTTGATGTCGTTCCGGATCCCGGGGAAGGCAGGCACCACCAGCTTGAGGACGGGCAGCAGCACCGCGTCCTTGCGCAGCGTGTCGACGGCCGCGTTGACCAGCACGAGGCCGGCGAGCTCCTCGCCGCGGTCTGCGGCGAGGCGCAGGCACAGCGACGCGCCCATCGACAGGCCGACAGCGAAGACTGCGTCGTTCTCGGCTGCGAGCGTGTCGAACGCCCCCTCGACGGTCGCGACCCAGTCGGACCAGGTGACCTTGTTGCAGTCCTGCCACCGGGTGCCGTGGCCGGGCAGCAGCGGCATCTCGACGGCGTACCCGCGCGCTGACAGCTCCTGCGCCCACGGCCGCATCGAGGCGGGGCTGCCGGTGAAGCCGTGCACGACGAGCACACCGACGCGCCGACCACCGGTCAGGGCCGGGTTGGCGGGGGTGGACATCGGCGCGACCAGGGTGGGGTCGAGGGGTGCGGCCTGCGCGCCGCGGAAGGGGATCCTCACGGGCACAGTGTGCACCAGCCGGGCAGCTGTGAGGCCCCCGAACGTCGTGTCGCCGGGTGGTCGAGGTACGAGCGCAGGGAGCGTGGAGACCACGCCCCCGCTACCGTAGATCCCGTGAGTCGCCCGGAGGACGAGAGCCGCACCGAGCTCGCGTGGCGCGAGATCGTCGAGAACTACGGCGAGCGCGCTGTCCTGGACGACCCGTCGGCCCCGTCGGACGAGGCGGCACCCGCCCCCGAGGGTCCCTCCTCCGACGCTCCCGCGAGCCCCGGGAGCCCGCCCTCGGACGACCTGCCGGAGCACCTGCGGGACGACGACGAGGTGGAGCGACGCGAGCAGGCCATTGCCAAGTCCGAGCGCTTCCGGCCACCGCCGGCGCCCCCGTTCCCCGTCCCCCGCACCTGGCAGCGCGGCCTCGCCTGGGCCGGCGTCTTCGTGGCTCCGCTGATCGCCCTCGTGATCGGTCTGCTCTCGATCTACGTCAACCCGCTGGTCGGCTGGGTGCTGGTCGGGTGGTTCGTCGGCGGGTTCGGCTACCTCGTCCTGGAGATGCCCAAGTCGCCCCGCGACCCCTGGGACGACGGCTCACGCATCTGAGCCGCGCCCCCGACCTCGCTCAGGCGTAGGGTCTGCCGGGTGGGGGCACGGGAGACGGTCGAGGTCACAGGACACCTGATGGACAGCGGCATCCTGTCGCGCGTCCTCGACGACATCCGCGAGTACGGCGGCGACTTCGTCATCGAGGAGTTCGACGTCGGTCACGAGGCGCACGACCCGAGCAGTGCCCGCATCACGGTCGAGGCCCCGGACGACGAGTCCCTCCAGCGCCTCCTCATGCGCCTGCAGACACGTGGCGTCAACCAGATCGCCCACGGCGACGCCGCGGTCGCGACCTCCGAGCAGGACGGCGTGCTGCCCGACGGGTTCTACGCCACTACCAACCTCGCGACGCAGGTCCGCCTGGGAGGCCGCTGGTACGACGTGGACCACCCCGAGATGGACTGCGGCCTGGTCGTCGAGGAGTCGGCCGCAGGCGACCCGCGGGTGCGGACAGTGCCGATGTCCGACGTCACCCGGGGCATGCGCATCGTGATCGGCGCGGCCGGCATCCAGGTGAGCGTGCCCAGCTCCACCCCCTCGGTCGAGGCAATCCGCCCGTTCGACGCGGACCACGGTCCGGAGCGCCCGCAGACGGTGCTGGTGCGCCAGGTGGCCGACGGGATGCGGGAGGCACGGGCCGCGGGCACCCGGTTGCTGTGGGTGGCCGGCCCCGGCGTCGTCCACGCGGGCGGCGTACCGGCCATGGCAGCTCTCGTGCGGGCCGGCTGGGTCGACGTCCTCTTCGCCGGCAACGCGGTGGCCGCGCTCGACATCGAGACCGCGCTCTACGGTGCCGGCCACGACAGCACGTCCCCGCCCGGTCACGAGCACGGTCACGAGCACCGGGTCCGGGCGGTCAACGCCATCCGCAAGGCCGGCTCGATCGAGCGCGCGGTGCGCGACGGCGTGCTTGCGAGCGGCATGATGCACGCGCTCGTCACCGAGGGGAAGCGCTTCGTCCTCGTCGGATCCGTCCGCGACGAAGGGCCGCTCCCCGAGGTCCACACCGACGTCGTCGAGGGCCAGCGAGCCATGCGCGACGAGATCCACGACCTCGGCTACTGCCTGATGATGGCGACCCAGCTCTACGCCGTCGCCACGGCCAGCATCCTTCCCGCGTCCGTGCCGCTCGTCTGCGTCGACATCAACCCGGCCACCGTCACCCGGCTCGCCGACCGCGGCACCGGCCAGGGACGCGGCATCGTGACCGACGTCGGCCTTTTCCTCGAGCAGCTCGCCCTCGAGCTGGTGGCCGACTACCGCCGGACCTGAGTGTTCGTCCACGCGGAGCCGGAGGACTGACTAACCTCAGTGCGGTGCCCGCCACGGGCGCGTATCCCCAGCCAGCACCGGGACGGCCATGACCAGCGAACTCGACAACGCCGCGTCGGCCGAGGTGGACCACCGACCTCAGCGCCGCGCCGCGCTGCTGTTCGTCCGCATGTGGGCGGTCGCCCACGTCCTGCACCTCGTCATCGCCGACCGAAACGCCCTCGACACCGTGTGGAGCGTGGCCGTCGTGGCTCTCGCCATGGTCGTGCTCCTGCGTCCGGACTCGGGTCGAGTGTTCGCCGCGATGATGGTCGCGCAGCTCGTCGAGTACGCCGTGGAGATGCCATTCAGCCCCGACCACTGGGCGCTGGTCTCGCTGGTCAACGTGGCCGTACTGCTCACGCTGCTCGTGAGCCGCTCGACCGGGCTCCGGGATCTGGAGCAGGCGTTTCCCGCAGCGCGTGCGATCCTGCTCGTGGCATACGGCGCCGCGGCCCTCTCGAAGTGGAACACGACGTTCCTTGACCCCGTCACCAGCTGTGCCAACGCCATCGCCCGGGTCGTGTCGTTCGGCCTCGTCGGGCCGTTAGGGGACAGCTACCTACTCAACATCGGCGCGACGGCGACGGAGACGCTGGTCTTCCTGCTGCTCGCCGTGCCTGCCACGCGCAGCTGGGGGGTCATGCTCGGACTCGCGTTTCACTTCAGCCTCAGCGCGAGCCCGTTGATCGTCGTGGGCGACTTCACCTCCACGGTATACGCGCTGTTCTTCCTCTTCCTCCGACCGGACGTCACGGGTCGGGTCCTCGACCTCACTACCGGGTGGGCGGCTCGCTCGCGCGTCGTCCGGGACGCACGCAGACGACCGCCCTTGACAGCCGCGTTGTCCTTCCTCGTTCTGGTGTTCGGCGGCTACCTCGTCACCTCCGTCGCCCTGGCGTCGCTCTACGTCTTCCAGCAGTTCTATTTCGTGGCGCTGCTGCTCGCTACGGCACTCGTGCTGCGGGAGTCGCGCGGGGGTTCGAGCCTCGGGCGCGTCCGGCTCTACCACCTGCCGGTCTTGGCACTTGCCGTCTTCTGGGCATTGAACCCCTATCTCGGCCTGCGAACCACTGGCTCCTTCACCATGTTCTCCAACCTTCGCACCGAGTCACCCGATCCCAATCACATGTTCATGCCGTCGTGGCGGCTCACCGACTGGCAGGACGACATGGTCACGCTCGAGGCGTCCAACGACGACGAGCTGTCCGCCGGCGCCGACAACGACATGGCACTGCCCCTCGTCGCACTGCGCCGGATGGCGATGGACGACCCCGACCTCGAGGTCACGGGGCTCCTTCACGGTCGCACCGTGACCTGGGGACCGGACGACGGCCAGGCAGCGCTCGAACCGCTGCCTTGGTGGGAGCACAAGTTCTTCCTGTTCCGCCCCGTCACGACCGATGGCCGGGCGTTCTGCTCACAAAGCTGAGCTGAACGGATCCACCAGCAGGGCGCCCCCGATCATGCCTGCCTGCGGCCCGAGCTCGGCCGCGAGCAGGTCGGGGACCCGGCGGTGTGCTGCGCCCACGAGGGTACGACGAAGCGCGTCGCGCGCGGGGTCGAGCAGCCGGTCACCGGCGGCCGACACTCCACCACCGATGACCACCACCTCCGGGTCGAGGGCCGCGACGAGGTTCGCCACACCGATGCCGAGCCAGTCGCCGACGGACGCGAAGGCCCGGCGCGCGACGAGGTCGCCCTGCTCGGCCGCGCTGGTGACCATGGGCCCGGTGACCCGGTCCGGGTTGCCGTCTGTCATGTCCCCGAGGACCGACGGCTGCTCGACCATCAGGGCGCGGGCGTTGCGGACGAGCGCGTTGCCCGAGGAGTACTGCTCCCAGCAGCCTCGGCGGCCGCACTCACAGGGCTGCCCGTCGGGAACGACCTGCATGTGCCCGAACTCCCCCGCCATCCCGTTGGCGCCCCGCACCACCCGTCCCTCGAGCAGCACGGCACCCCCGATACCGGTGCCCATCGTGACCATCAGCGCCGAGGTGGCGCCCTTCGCCGCGCCGTAGCGGGCCTCGGCACGCGCCGCGCAGTTGGCGTCGTTGTCGAGGCCGACCGGGCAGCCGAGGCGCCCCTCGAGCAGGTCCTTGAGCGGCTCGCCCTGCCAGGGCAGGTGGGGTGCGAACATGACGCGATCACCCGCCGAGTCGACGAAGCCGGCCGCAGCGACCCCGACCCCCTCGAGGGGCACGCTGCCCGCCGCCTCGAGGATCGCCTCGACCAGCGCATCCTCGACCCGGCTCGTCACCACGCGTCGCCCGGGTGTCGTACGCAGTGCCGTGCGAACGACCCGCCCCGCGTCGTCGACCGCACCCGCCAGCACCTTCGTGCCGCCGATGTCGACCCCGACCACCACGCCGGGGGGTGACTCGCTCATGCGTCCTCAGGCCAGTCGTCCGTGAGCTCCACGTGCTCGACGTCGTGCGTGGCGCCGGGTGTGCGCGGGGCGGTCGCGAGGAACGCCGCTGCTGCCTGCGCGAGCGAGGTGGCCGCAGCGGACAGGTGAGCCGTCACCTCCGGGCTGACCTGGCGGACGGCACTGACCGCGCGGCACAGGGGGCACACCGTGCACTCAGCGGCGCCCGTGGCGAGGTGGTCGTTGAGCTCGTGCGCGGACGCGGCGGCCTGCGACGCCAGTCCTGACAGGCCGTCACCGGCCTCGACCCCGTGCTCGCGCGCCCAGCCCGACAGCGCGCCGAGGAGCTTGGCCGCCTCCTCGCCGAGCGAGCCGACCTCGTCGCGCTCGGCGTCGGTCACGAGACCTCCTCCGGCAGCTCGGCCGGCGCTGTGAACCGGACCTGGAGCTGACCGTCGCGCACGCGCGCACCGGCCACGCGGTGCCGCGCGAGTCCCGTCGGCAGCGTCACGAGACGACGGTACGACGCGACCGAGACGATCAGCTCGTCGCCCTTGCGCACGAGGCCGACATCGTCCTGGGCGGCCAGGGGCAGGGGAAGCGAGAGCACGAGCCCGGCCGACGTGGTGCTGACCGACATCGGTGGCACGGACGCGCCGGGCGCGATCGGGTCCACGTCGTCGTACACCGATGCCGCGAGGTCGAGCAGCTCGTCGCGCCCCACAGGCTCGGCCGCCCGGTAGACCGACGTGCGCAGGTCGAGCCCGGCGAACGAGTCGGCGGCCTCGTCGAGGTGGCGCGCCTGCGCGACGACCCAGCTGCGCCGCCACTCGTCGGCACCCCCGTCGGGGAAGACGCGGTTCACGATCGCCGTGTCGACGCGGTAGCCGAAGAGCGTCAGGAACGTGTAGGCCCGACGGGCCTCGGCCAGCACCACCGACTCAGGCGTCAGCACCAGGCGGACCGACGTCTCCGGTCCGGTCAGCACGGCGCGTACGTCGTCGAGGTCGGCGTGGAGCCGCTCGATCGCGTCGAACACCGAGTCCTCGGGCATCGGCACGCCCGCCGCCCGGGTCAGGACGGGCTTGAGCGCCTTGACGACGCGTCGCTCGACGGGGAGGACACGGGTCATGTACCACCCGAGGGCCTCCGGGAGGGCGAGGAGCCGCAGCGTCTCGGCGGTCGGCGCGCAGTCGACGACCAGCACGTCCCACTCCCCCGACCGCGCCTGGGCGCGCACCTCGAGCAGGGCGAGCACCTCCTCCGCGCCGGGGATGACCGTCAGCTCCTCGGCGGCGACGGGATCGACCCCCGCCACGTCGAGCACGCTCAGGAGGTAGCCCTGGATGTCGGCCCACGACCGCTCGAACCGCTGCTGTGCGTCGACGTGCTGCACCCACAGGTCCGGGGCGGCCTCGGTCGGCTCCGAGGTGGCAGGCACGTCCAGCGCGTCGGCCAGCGAGTGGGCGGCGTCGGTCGACAGCACGAGCGTCTTGTGGCCGGCCGCCGCGCTGGCGCACGCCGTGGCGGCGGCCAGGGTCGACTTCCCCACGCCGCCCTTGCCGGTGAACAGCAGGATCCGCATGCCCGGACCGCGGGTCAGAGCGACTCGACGCGCTTCTTGAGGCCCTTCAGCGCGGCGTCGATGAGGATCTTCTCGCCCTTGCGCTTGAGCATGCCGATCAACGGGATGCTGACGTCGAGCGCGAGCCGGTAGGTGACCTCGGTGCTGCCGTCGCCACGGTCGACCAAGGTGTAGGCGCCGTCGAGCGCCCGGAGCATGTTGCCCTCGACGAGGGTCCAGGTGACCTCGCGGTCGCCGTCCCAGTCGTAGGCGAGGGTGTACTCGTCCTTGATCGGCGAGACGTCGAGCGCGAAGTAGACCTGGTCGGCCCGGTCGCCGGTGCCCGGGTCGACGACCTCCGCCTTCTGCACGCCCTTGGCCCACTCGGGGTAGGACTCGAAGTCGGCGATGACGGCCATCACGTCGGCCGGAGGAGCGTCGACGACGATCGACGAGGAGGTCTGTTCGGCCATGGCCGGAGCCTAGCCCACGGATCCGGCCGGCCTGGGCCGGTGGCACCGGGCGTTCTCGGGGCGGCTGATCGGGCGATAGCCTGCGGACCGCAGTCCCCACCCTTCAGGAGGTTCATCGTGCGGGAGTACGCGTCGCCGCTCAGCATCACCATCCCGTCCACCGGGAACCTCACCGACGACGTGGTCACCAACGGCCGCGACTTCGCCGACACCGTGGTGTTCAGCCGACGCACCGGCGACGAGTGGTCCGACGTCACCGCCGCCGAGTTCCTCGACGAGGTGAAGGCCGTCGCCAAGGGGCTGGTCGCCGCCGGCGTCGAGGCCGGCGACCGTGTCGCGATCCTCTCCAAGACCCGCTACGAGTGGACGCTCCTCGACTACGCCATCTGGTTCGCCGGCGCCGTCACCGTGCCGATCTACGAGACGTCCTCCGCCGAGCAGATCGGCTGGATCCTCGAGGACTCGGGTGCCCGCGCCATCGTGGCCGAGGGCCCGGACCACCTCGCCCGGGTCCGCGAGGCCCGCCGGTCCGGCGACCTCGCCGAGCTGCAGCACGTGTGGTCGCTCCAGGACAACGCGGTCGACGTGCTCGGCCGCCTCGGCTCCGACATCTCCGACGACGTGCTCGAGCAGCGTCGTACGACGGCGACCCCGCAGGACGTCGCCACGCTGATCTACACCAGCGGCACGACCGGCAAGCCGAAGGGCTGCATGCTCACCCACGGCAACTTCATGTTCGAGCTCGGCGTCGCGGTCGACGAGCTGGCTGACCTCTTCGACACCGACGACGCCTCGACCCTGCTCTTCCTGCCGCTCGCCCACGTCTTCGCGCGCATCATCCAGGTGGGTTGCGTCAAGAGCCGGGCCAGGATGGGCCACAGCGCCGACATCAAGAACCTGGTGACCGACCTCGGCGAGTTCAGGCCGACCTTCATCCTGGCCGTGCCGCGCGTGTTCGAGAAGGTCTTCAACAGCGCCTCCCAGCGGGCCACCGCCGACGGGCGGGGCAAGATCTTCGACCGCGCAGCAGACGTCGCGATCGCCTGGTCGCGGGCCTCCGACGGCAAGCGGGTGCCGGTGCGCCTGCGAGCGCAGCACGCGCTCTTCGACCGCCTGGTCTACGGCAAGCTGCGCCAGGCGCTCGGCGGGAGCTGCGCGTACGCCATCTCCGGCGGCGCGCCGCTCGGCGACCGGCTCGGCCACTTCTACCGCGGCATCGGCCTCACCGTGCTCGAGGGCTACGGCCTGACCGAGACGACGGCCGCCCTGTCCGCCAACCTCCCCGACGCCACGAAGATCGGGACGGTCGGTCGCCCGCTGCCCGGCACGAGCGTGCGCGTGGCCGACGACGGGGAGCTGCTCTTCCGTGGCGGCCAGGTCTTCGCCGGCTACTGGCGCAACGACGAGGCGACGACCGAGGCGGTCGACCGCGACGGCTGGTTCCACACCGGGGACGTCGGCGAGGTCGACGACGAGGGCTTCGTCCGCATCACCGGCCGCAAGAAGGAGATCCTCGTGACGGCCGGCGGCAAGAACGTCGCGCCCGCCGTCCTGGAGGACCGGCTCCGGGCCCACGCCCTCGTCGACCAGTGCCTCGTCGTCGGTGACGGACAGCCGTTCATCGGCGCGCTCGTCACCATCGACCGCGAGACGTTCCCGGCCTGGGCCGAGCAGCACGGCAAGTCGGCGGACCTCGACGCCCTCATCGACGACCCCGACCTGGTCGCTGCGGTCCAGGAGGCGGTCGACGAGGCCAACAAGGCGGTCTCGAAAGCCGAGTCGATCCGGAAGTTCACCATCCTGCCCGGTGAGTGGACCGAGGAGGGCGGGCAGCTCACGCCCAGCCTGAAGCTGAAGCGACGCGTCGTGATGCGCGAGTCGCGCGAGGAGATCGAGGCGCTCTACCTCGGGTGAGCGACCTGGCTGGCCCACTCGCGTCCGGCGGCGGGCTGGACCATGACTAGGTCGAACTAGTCCTTTCTGACTACGCGAGCGCATCATCGGGTGGTTTGCTCGGTTTAGCCCCCGAGCTGGATGACGACGGCACTAGTTTCGTGCCGCTGCTAGGAATCGGGCCCTCGCAGACGTCGTCCGGCGAAAGGGTACGAGTGATGCGTCGACGCAGGAACCACGAGCGGGGAGCCGCTGCAGTCGAGTTCGCGCTCGTCTCGCTTGTCCTCATCACGCTCGTGGGTGTGGTCTTCCAGTTCGCCATCTATCTCTGGGCGTTCCAAGCTGCCGCCAACGGCGCCCGCGAAGGAGCACGTGCCTGGGCCGTGAACCCGTGCGGGACGACCAACGCCGCCAAGGTGATCACGGCAGTGACGCCCGCAGCACGCACCAGCTCCGTGACCGCAACCCCCGCGTTCACCAAGGGTTCCGGCAACACGGCGACTGGCCGCGAGCCAGGCGACAGCGTGACAGTGACGGTGAAGATGAAGGCAAAGGCCCTCGGCTTCAACCTTGTGCCGGGCTGGAACTACGACCGCGACATCACCAAGACCGCAACAGCTCGGGTCGAAGACGTACAGGGGTGCCCCTGATGTACCGGTTCACCGCCCTCTGGCGCACGTCCCGCGACGACAACGGCACCATCGCCGTGATGGTCGCGCTGATGTCGTTGGTCATCCTCGGGATGGCAGCGGTCGCGATCGACGTCGGGCAGGTCTACGCCAAGCGTGCCTCCCTTCAGAGCGCAGCCGACCAAGCCGTGCTGGCAGCCGCAGCCGAGCTCGACGGCACCACCGTGTGCACGGCGGGAGCGGTGGACGCGGCCAAGCAGTACCTCCTCAGCAACTGGATCGACCAGGGCGGAGACCCGAAGACCCTGACGGACATCGACCTCGGCGGCTCGGCTGGCGATGGCAACGGCTACATGAGCTGCAACAAGTGGCGCGTCGAGCTCTGGGCTCCCACCGCCAAGGTGAACCTGGGCCTTGCCAAGGCCGTCACCAGTCGGTCCGACATCCGGGTGCCGGCACACGCGGTCGCCGAGGTTCGTTCCCCCCGGCTCGGGACGCTGCCGTTCTACGCGACTCCCACCTGCAGCAACGGCCAACAGGTGCTCTCGACCGATTCCAGCGGGCACGCGTCTCTCCCTGTCATCCCGCTCACCCCGTCCACTGGGACGCTCAACAGCTCGAACGTCACCGCCCTGTCGCCCACCAGCACCCCCGTGGGTACCCCGGCCTCGAACCTGGTCATCACTGGCACCAGCTTCACGTCGCCGACATCAGTGACCGCCGTCGGCTTCACCACGGCGTCCGGCGACCACTTCCAAGTGCCCATCGGGCCCGGGAGCGCAGTCATCGACTCGTCGACCAAGATCACGGTGGTATCCGTGCCGTCGCAGGTGATCGCCAAGGACGACATCTGGTACGTCCGCGTGCTCCAGGGAGGCAACTGGTCAGCCCTCGACGGCAACGCCACCTCGGGCGTCCAGAAGTTCACCGTCGGTGACGAGAAGCTCTACTGCAACCTCTCGGACAAGGGCAACTTCGGCTCGCTGATGATCGACCGCACCCCCTCGATCAGCAACAAGAACACGTTGGTCTACTACAACACCGCCCTCGGCGTCGACCACGAGCTCAGCACGGCCCCGGGCGCACCAAGCGCACCCAGCTTCTGCACATCGGGCAGCGGTTTCGTCACCGCGGCCGTCGACGGGCAGAACTGCCTGTCCATGGACACGGGCCTTCCTGCGAACGCGCTCGAAGACGGCATGATCACTGGTACGACGCCGGTGGGGCGGTTGCGCAAACCGGCCACCTCCCCGTGCACCCGGCCCAATGTCACGGTGGGCTCCTACAGCTTGAACGACGACGTGCTCAGCTGCTTCTTCACGACCACCAGCACTCGCGTCGGCGACGTCACCGGGGCCACCTACACGGGCGAGCCTGTCATCAGCCCGGCGATCTTCGACTCGCCGAGATTCGTCTGGGTGCCGATCATCGCGGAGCCCCCCAGCGGGGCCAGCCAGAACGTCTCGGTTCAGGGTTTCAAGCCTGGTTTCATCACTGACCAGCCTGCGTCCGGTACCAGTGGAAGCCCGGGCACCGTAACCGGCGTGCCCAATGGCCTGACTCTCTCCGGCACCAAGGTGCGGGAAATGAGGGTCTGGTTCATCCAACCCAACGCGCTGCCGTCCAGCTCGACTGCCGAAGGTCACGAAGTGGCCTACCGCGGCACCGGCGCAAAGGTCATCGTCCTCGTCGACTGAGCTTGACTCACCACCTACATCTTCGATCCACCTCGAGTGAAGGAACTCTTCATGGCACGCCGCTCCATGCTGCTCATCGTCGCCGTCCTGATTGCGGCACTGGGAACCACAATGATCGTCCTCTACGTGCGGGGTATCGATGACCGCGCAGCTCAGGGTCAGGAACTCGTCGAGGTGCTGACGGCCTCCGCTGTCATCGAGGCCGGTGAAACCGTTACAGCTGCACAGGAGGCCGGCAAGTTCGAGGCGCGGGAGGTCCGGCGCGACGACATGGTGGCCGGTGCCCTCGACACCACAGAGTCCATCTCCGACCTCGTGGCTCTCGGGACCGTCTACCCCGGCGAGCAGATCATCTCCGACAGGTTCGGCAGCCTGGGCAGCATCGAGAACCTGGTCATCCCGGACGACAAGATGGCGATCTCGATCGAGCTGACCGACTTCGAGCGAGTCGCGGGGTTTGTGAACCCTGGCTCCGAGGTCGCCATCTTCGGAAGTGCCGCATCGCCCATTCGGCGACTGCCTGACGGGACCGAGCAGACGCTGCCAGCGGTCACTCGAATCGTGCTGACCCGGGTACCGGTCATCGGCGTGGGCACCACGTCGGTGACGTCCACCACGACCACCACCGGCGAGGGTGAGCAGGTCACGGAGTCAGTTCCGCGTACGATCCTGACGGTGGCAGTGACCCAGGAGGAGGCCGAGAAGCTCGTCCTGGCCGACCGGACCACGGAGCTCACGTTCGCACTGCTCGGCGGAGGCACCAAGTCGCAGGACAAGGCCGGCGTCACTCCCATCGACATCCTGCCCGAGACGTTCAGGGGGGCCGCTGGATGACAGCCATCGTGGAGACGGACCGGTCCCGGCTGAGCGTCCTGCAGGCCATGCTTCACGGCTCCGTACCCCTCGAGTCGATGGAGGCGCTGAGCGAGCACGTCGGCTCGACGCCCCAGGAGTTCGCGATCGTCATCGGCCCGTCCATCCTCGTCGACGACGCAGCAGTCTTCGCCCAGTGGGCGCGGGTGCACAAGCCGGACCTCGGCGTGATCCTGCTCCGCGAGACCGTGGACGCCCGCGCCCTGTCGACCGCTCTGCGCAGCGGCATGCGCGAGGTCGTGGAGTCGCGGGACCTCGCCGGCCTGACAACGGCCGTCAGCCGTGCGCGGGCGGTCTCCACCGCCATCGCCCAGACCATGGAGGACGAGACACAGGCAGCGGCCAAAGCGGCCCTGACCGAGGCACACGCACGGGCAGAGGCTGCCCGTGAGGCCGCCGAGAAGCCGTCGGGGCACACGATCACCGTGTTCTCCACCAAGGGCGGGGTGGGCAAGAGCCTGATGGCCACTAACGTCGCGGTGTCCCTTGCCGACCAAGGCAGCTCGGTGTGCATCGTCGACCTCGATGTCAACAACGGCGACGTGGCAATCATGCTCCAGCTCACGCCGACGCGCACCCTCAACGACTTGGCCGCCTTCCGCGGCGACATCGACATCGACGTGGTCGAGACGCTCGTGACCCCCTGGTCCAAGACACTGGGCGTGGTCGCCGCGCCGGTGCACCTGGATGCGCCGGACCAAGCCACGACCGAGGATGTCGGAAAGCTGCTCGAAATCCTCGTGCGTGTCTACGACTACGTCGTGATCGACACCTCCGGGGTCTTCGACGACTTCGCGCTGGCCGCGCTGGACCGGACGGACACCCTGGTCCTGGTCGGCACGCTCGACATCCCGGCGCTGAAGGGTCTCAAGCTCGCGACCCAGACCCTCGACCTGCTCAACTTCCCGCGCGAGAAGTGGCGGTTCGTGCTCAACCGAGCCGACGCCAAGGTGGGTCTCTCGACCGACGAGTACGAGTCGACGCTGGGCCTCAAGTCGGACTGCTCGCTCGTCTCGAGCCGGGAGGTACTTGCGGCGGTCAACCGGGGTGAGCCCCTGGTCAAGGCCTACTCCGGTCACGCCAACAGCAAGGCCATCAAGGCGTTTGCCAAGTCCATCGCGGGCGCTGCCCGCACAGCGGAAGCAGACGCCGACGCAGCCGGTAAGTCTCCCTCGTCTGCGAGCAGATTTCGATTGAGAAAGGCCTGACATGGGTCTCACCGACAGACTGGCCGCCGCGCAGCGCGTGCGCAGTGAGGGCCCACAGGTTTCCCAGGAGAAGACTCCTGCGACCACCACGACCGCGACGCAGACCGCTCCCCAGGCGGGCCGTGCCCAGGCGCGCGACCCGTTCGAGGACGTGAAGCGGGCCGTGCACGCCCAGCTCGTGGCATCGCTCGGCCCCAAGCTCTACGACGTCCACATGACGCAGAGCGAGCTGGAGAGCAACGTCCGGCTCGCGCTCCAGGGCGCCGTCGCTGCGACAGACGTCGTCATGTCGGGCGCCGACCGCACCCGGATCACGCAGGAGATCTCGGACGACATCCTCGGCTACGGCCCTCTCGAGCCGCTCCTGCGTGACCCCGACCTCACCGAGGTGATGGTCAACGCCTACAACTCCATCTACGTCGAGCGCAGCGGAAAGCTCGTCAAGACCGGGACGAGCTTCTCCGACGAGGCACACCTCCGTCGCACCATCGACAAGATCGTCGGCAAGATCGGTCGACGCGTCGACGAGGCCAGTCCCATGGTGGACGCCCGCCTTCCTGACGGGTCTCGTGTGAACGCGATCATCCCTCCGCTCGCCCTCGACGGGTCCAAGCTCACCATCCGAAAGTTCTCGGAGGATCCGTACACCGTCCAGGACCTCATCAACTTCGGCAGCCTCACGAACATGTCGGCGAGCCTGCTCGAGGCCTGCGTCAAGGGCCGGCTCAACATCCTGGTGTCGGGTGGAACGGGCGCGGGCAAGACGACGACGCTCAACGTTCTGTCGTCGTTCATTCCGGACGACGAGCGGATCGTGACCATCGAGGACGCTGCCGAGCTCAGGCTCGGGCAGGACCACGTCCTCCGGCTCGAGTCACGACCGCCGAACATCGAGGGCAAGGGCGCCGTGCTCATCCGCGACCTGGTCAAGAACTCGCTGCGCATGCGGCCCGACCGCATTGTCGTCGGTGAGATCCGTGACGCCGCCGCCCTGGACATGCTGCAGGCGATGAACACGGGTCACGACGGTTCCATCTCGACGCTCCACGCAAACACCCCGCGGGACGCCCTCGCGCGACTGGAGACGATGGTCCTCATGGCCGGCATGGATCTTCCTGTGCGGGCAATCCGCGAGCAGGTGTCCAGTGCGGTCGACCTGATCATCCAGCAGACGCGTCTCAAGGATGGCTCGCGCCGCATCACGGCCATCACAGAGATCGTGGGCATGGAGGGCGACATCATCACCACGCAGGACGTCTTCATGTTCGACTTCTCGGCCGGCGTGAACGACCAAGGGAAGTTCCAGGGCGAGCTCATCTCCACCGGACTGCGTCCCCGGTTCCTCGAGCGACTCGCGGACCACGGGGTGCACGTCGACCCCGCGGTGTTCGCCACGCGTGGGGGCGTGCGATGAGGATCGGCCCCCTGGTGGCTGCCGCCGCCGTGGTGTGCGGAACCGCGTTGGTGGGAAGTCCCGCCAGCGCGTCCGACGAGATCACCATCGACCACGTCCAGGCGACCGACGGCCAGGTCTCGATGCTGCTCGGCGTCGGCCGCCTGCCGGGTGGCGTCAGCCCGGACCTCGACAGCGTCGCCGTCACGGTCGACGGTGAGTCCGTCACGGCCTCGGCCGAGGACGTGGAGGGCGGTGAGGTCGAGCGCACGACCGTCTTGGTGCTCGACGCGAGCAACAGCATGGAGGGCGCGAAGCTCGAGGCTGCCACGGTTGCCATCGAGTCGTTCCTCGACACCGCTCCCGAGGACGTGCGCATCGGTCTCGTGACCTTCGCCGGCTCCGTCCAGGCATCTGTCGAACCGACCACCGACCACCAGTCGATCATCGGCGAGCTGGAGAACCTGCAGCTGAGGCCCGGTACCAAGCTCTACGACGCCGTCGCTGCCGGCGTTGAGCTCGCGGGCGACGACGGCGCCCGTTCTCTGCTCGTCCTGTCGGACGGGGCGGACACGGGCAGCACGTCCACGATCGATGAGCTCTCGACGGCCGCGACGGATGCCGGGGTCGTGGTCGACGTCGTAGCGCTGGGTCAATCCGCCGAGCAGGAGGCCACGCTGGACGGTCTCGCGTCGGCCGCCGGTGGCCAGGTCATTCCTGCGGAACCCGAAGCGTTGGGAGGTGTGTTCTCGGCCCAGGCGGAGGCACTCGCGTCGCAGGTGTTGGTGACGTTCGAGCTGCCCGTCGGTGTCGCCGGAGAGCAGACCGTCGAGACGTCCCTCACGGTGGGTGATGACACGTTCACCGACTCCGCGTTCGTCACGCTGGCCGCCTCAAGTACAGCGGCGACATCGAAGGTCGTTCACCCCGGTAAGCCCATCATCGGCCGCACCGGATTTCTTCTGGGCGCGCTAGCCCTGGGCCTTGGGCTCGCCGGTGTTCTCGCCTTCGCACTTGGTGGCGGTTCGTCCAAGTCACTGAGTGATCAGCGGTTGAGTGCCTACTTCGAGCAGGGGGGCCCTGCGAAGTCCGTCGACGGCCGCAAGAGCCGAGCGAAGGCGCAGGGCAGCCTCAAGGAGGCTGCAGTAGGGCTTGCCGGCCAGGTGGTCAAGGGAGACTTCGAGGACCGGCTCTCCAAGCGGCTGGCTGGCGCTGGATCGTCCCTCAAACCCGCGGAGTGGCTGCTGCTCCACGCCGCCATAGCTGTGGGTGCTGCTTTCGTGGGCTTCATCCTGAAGGGCGGCTTGCTGTCGATCGTCGCCCTCGTGGGCGGAATCCTGGTGCCATGGTGGTGGCTCAAGCGCAAGCACTCGAAGCGGTTGGCTGCCTTCAATGCACAGCTGGCAGAGACGCTGACGCTCATGGCAGGCGGCCTCTCTGCGGGATTGTCCCTCCCCCAAGCGGTGGACACCGTCGTCCGCGAAGGACACGAGCCCATGGCGAGCGAGCTCGGGCGTGCGCTCATCGAGCAGCGCCTCGGCATCCCGATCGAGGAGACCCTTGAGAACGTCGCCGCCCGGATGGAGTCCGAGGACTTCTCCTGGGTCGTCATGGCCATCCGGATCCAGCGTGAAGTCGGCGGCAACCTGGCCGAGCTGCTCAACACGGTGTCGGAGACACTGCGTGACCGCGAGTACTTGCGCCGCCAGGTCAAGGTGCTGGCCGCCGAGGGAAAGTTCTCCGGCTACGTGCTCACTGCGCTACCAGTTGGTTTGTTCGTCTACATGATGCTCTTCAAGGCTGACTTCGTGGAACCGCTGTACACCACCGGAATGGGCTACGTCCTTCTGGGGGTTGCAGTGACGATGCTGGCCGCCGGCTACTTCGTTATGTCTCGGCTCACCAAGATCAAGGTGTGACACATGTTGCTTCTCATGGGAGCCGGTCTCCTTTTCGCCGCCCTCGTCCTGGCACTGTCGATCATGGGTGTCCTCACGAGCGAACGTCGCGCCGTGGCCCGCTCCGTTGCCGCCGTTCAAGCCATCAACTCGGCGCCCAGCCTCATCGACGACGAGCTCGACCGGCCGTTCGCTGAGCGGGTGATCGCTCCCCTCGGCGGACGTCTGGTCGGCGTTGGCCGCAAGGTCACGCGCGCGGACACAGCCAGCAAGATCGCGCACCGACTCGACATCGCCGGAAATCCGCCCGCTTGGGACGTCAACCGCATCATCGGCCTCAAAGTCCTGGGGCTCGGCGTCGTCGGCATTCTCGGCTTCTTGTTCTGCCTCTCCCGTGGCTACGCGATCGACCGTGTCCTGCTCTTCACGGCGGGTTTCGCCGCCTTCGGCTACGTCCTGCCCAACCTGCTGCTCAAGAACGCCGGCGACAAGCGCGAGACGCTCATGCGCAACTCCCTACCGGACGCCATCGACCTGCTCACGATCTCCGTCGAAGCTGGCCTCGGGTTCGATGCCGCCGTCGCGCGGGTAGCCAGGAACACTTCTGGTCCTCTGGCTCAGGAGTTCTCGCGCCTGCTCCAGGAGATGCAGCTCGGCATCGGCCGCGCCGAGGCGATGCGCGCGATGGGCGAACGGACCAGCCTGCCCGACCTGAAGTCGTTCTGCCTCGCCATGGTGCAGGCCGACAGCCTCGGCATCCCGATCGCGCGCGTGCTGCGCATCCAGAGCCACGAGATGCGGACCAAGCGCCGCCAGCGCGCCGAAGAGGCTGCCCAGAAGGTGCCGGTCAAGATCCTCTTCCCGGTCATCTTCTTCATCCTTCCGACCATCTTCATCGTCGTCATCGGCCCGGTGTTCCTGTCGATGGGCGACCTGTTCGGGTGATCCTCCAGTGATCATCGACCTCGTCGCGTCGTCCGAGCCGAGGGGAGCGGCTCGGCGAACGTGGCGGATAACGACGGCGGTGCGGGTCTTTGCCATCGCTCTCTGTGTGGGACGGGCCGTGTCATCCGACGGTGCGACCGCCATCGCCATTCCGATCGTGGCGTTGGCGCTCGTAGCGACACTCGCCAGCTTGGTCGAGGGCATTGCGGCAGATGGACTGCAACGGTGGATCCCGATCGCGGAGGCGCTCCTTGTCGCCGCGGTCGTCGCCCTCAACCCGTCCCAGGAGGAGTCGATCCTCCTCTACCTGACCGTGCCAGCCCTGGCCGCCGGGGTCCGGCACGGCTGGCTCTCGGCGACAAACACCTTCCTCGTGTCAGCGGTGGCACTCGCGCTGGGAAGCGCGTTGCCCAGCGCGCCATTCGACGTCGATCGCTTCCAGGCGGCCGGGTTCTGGCTGGTCACCGGGCTCGGCATCGGCGTGCTCGCCGGCGTCCAGACGCGCAGCATCCGTGATCTTGAACAGGGGCAAGCTCCCTACGTCGCCACTCATCAGCTCATGAGCCAGCTCCACTACCTCGCCAGCCGCGGCGAGGTGGGCCTCGACAGCGTCAAGCTCGCCACCGAGCTTGCCGGACGGCTGCGCGACGGCACCGGCGCCATGGGTGTCGYGGTCTACGGTCACGCGTGGGGACAGCCGCTCGTGCAGCTCGCCGGCCAGGGCGACACGAGCTCACTGGCCAGCCATGCCTTGGGGGCCAACCACGAGCACAAGGACGATGTGCTGGTGATCGGCCTGCGCGGCGCCGGGCACCAGCTCGGCAGCGTCGTCCTCAAGCGTGCCGATGGATGGACCGACCAGTCCCGGGCCGTCGCCCAGACCGTCGCCGACGAGTTTGCGCTGCGCCTCGACACCGCCGTCCTCTTCGACGAGGTCCGCCGCCTCGCGACCGCTGAGGAGCGCAAACGGATCGCCCGTGAGATGCACGACGGGGTCGCGCAGGAGCTCGTCGCGCTCGGCTATCTCGTTGATGAGATCGCCTCGATCTCGGACGAGGCTGAGACCGTCGTGCTGGCCGAGAGCTTGCGAGCGGAAATAAGCCGGGTCGTCGCCGAGATCCGGTACTCGATCCTCGACCTGCGACACCACGTCACCGACCACCGACTGTCCGGTGCGCTCGCCGACTACGTCCACCAGGTCACCCAGGACATGGATCTCCGGGTCAACCTCACCCTCGACGAGTCCGGGCCAGCCCTTCCGCCGAGGACCGAGTCGGAGCTGCTCCGTGTAGCGCAGGAGGCCATCGGCAACGTGCGCAAGCACGCGCACGCTGACAACCTCTGGGTCACGCTTGTCTCCGACGGCACGACCTTGCTCCTTGAGGTCGAGGATGACGGTGTCGGCAACGCCAGGCCGAGGGATCGCCACTGGGGGCTGCAGAGCATGCAGGAGCGCGCCGCGGCCATGGAGGCCTCCCTTGAGGTCACGGCCCGTCGGGGCGGCGGCACCATCGTCCGCCTCCAGTCGCCCCCCAGCACCCCATTCGCCACCGCCACCAAGGAGTACGCATGACCACCCGTGTCTTGCTCATCGACGACCATGAGCTGATCCGCCAGGGACTGGCGCGCGCCTTCGAGCGCGACGACGACATGACAGTCGTCGGTCAGGCCGGTTCCGTCACGGAGGGCATGACCGCGTTCGTCGGGCTCGATCCCGACGTCGTCGTGACCGACCTCGAGCTACCCGACGGGCACGGCCTCGAGGTGGTCCGCAAGGTGAGGGCGACGACCGACACGGTCGGTCTGGTCGTGCTCACCATGCACGCGGGTGACGACCAGATCTTCGCCGCGATGGAGGCAGGTGCGTCCGCCTTCGTCGGGAAGGACAGCAAGGCGACGGACGTGGTGAGCGCGGCCAGGCACGCGGCTGTTGCGCCCCGTACGTTCCTCTGTGCCGGTCTCAGTGCGGCGATGGTGCGTCGGGCCACGGCACCCGCCCCCCCGAGGCTGTCGGCGCGTGAGGACGAGGTGCTCGCGCTGCTCGCCGACGGAATGGGCACCGGCGAGATCGCCGTCAACCTGTACATGAGTGAATCCACCGCCAAGACGCACATCACGCACATCTACCAGAAGCTCGGTGCGGCCAACCGCGCGCAGGCGCTCGTCGCGGCCATGCGGCTGGGCCTGCTTGACCACGCCTCGTCGCAGCGCTTCTGACTGTACTCATCGGTGAATTCTCGTCTGGCTACGGGCGCCGCTCCGTTGTCGGCAGCACCAGTTCCACGACGACACCGCATCCAGCGAGCCTGGTCATGTGCTCGGCGGAGGGCCTTGACGGCGGCGGCCACGTGGTCGTGGGTCCCGGCGAAGGCGCTCGGGTGGTCGTCGATCGACTCCCCAGTTGCCGGCTGACCTGCGGTCGGCGACCTGGCCCGCCCGCGTCGTAGCTTCAACGCACACGGGCGCAAGGAGCCAGCGCGGGCGTCAGCGTTGCCCCATCGGTGTCGGTCCTGTTCTTGGCCAGGTCCAGTCCGAGCGCCCAGGCCTTCGCCGCATCTCGATGAGACCGCGTCGTCACACGATCTCGACCAACGAGCCCGATCGGGACATCGAACGCCGACCGGGCCACCCAGGAGGCCAGCAGGGTGACCCGGAGATAGTCACAAGGGGCTATCCAGAGCGGGCCGATCACCCGATCCGGAAACCGCCAAGACTTGGCAGAGTCTTCCTCGACGGGCTTCGCGGCTCGCAACCGAGACTCATCACACAGACAACAAGGGGAAAACCATGCTTGAGAAGTTCATCACCCTCATGATCGTCGGCCGCGACGAGGACAAGGGTGCCACCGCCACGGAGTACGGCCTCCTCGTCGGTCTCATCGCGCTCATCATCGTCGTCGGTGTCGGCCTCTTCGGCAACGCCCTCAACACCTTCTTCAGCGGCCTCGCTGGCACCGTCGGCAGCTGGTGACCATCAACTCCTGACGATGAGAGGTCGGCCATTCCGTCTCGGAGTGGTCGGCCTCTTTCTGTCCCACTTGAGAGGAGACGCCGTGAAGGACATCGATGCCCCCCAGGAGCGCGACGAACGGGGTGCCACTGCAACCGAGTACGGCCTCCTGGTCGGCTTCATCGCGATCGTGATCGTGGTCGGGGTGGGGCTGTTCGGCGAGGCACTCAACACCTACTTCGACGGACTGTCCACCTGGCTGGCCACCGTCATCTGACACATCCAGCGCCCTGCCACACTGGCGGGCTCGATCTCGGGACGGGGCACGTGATGCGGCGTGTGGGGACGACCGCAGCTGCACCTGCGGGAAGCGCGGAGGAACGAAGTGGCTACTCGGTGATCCCGGGGTGGCTTCCCTTCGGGCTGATGGGTGTCTTCCTCGCTGCAGTCGCACGCCAGGGCGTGCAGGCCATCTCCGACCCCGACACGTTCTGGCACCTACGCCTGGGACACGACATCCTCGATACTCGGTCGGTCAAGACCGTGACCGGCCCATGGAGCTCGCTGTCCGACCAGCCGTGGGTCCCGACCCAGTGGCTCACCGAGGCGGTCCTTGCGTTCGCTGAGGACGTGGGGGGGCTTCCCGCCGTGGCGTGGCTCTTCACCATCGCGCTTCTCGTCCTTGTGCTCCTCGTCCACCAGCTCGCCCGACAAGGGTCCGACGCCGTGCCAGCGGCCTTCACCACCGGGCTGACCATCGTCGCCATGTCGGCGAGTCTGTCTCCTCGACCGCACCTGATGACCTATCTGCTCCTGTGCGCCACGCTCATCGCGTGGCAGCGCACGGCTGAGGACCTTCGACCGCGGTGGTGGCTCACGCCCCTCACCTGGGTGTGGGCGATGTCCCACGGCATGTGGTTCGTCGGCCCCCTCGTCGGCCTCGCAGTCGTCACCGGGTTGGTCCTGGATCGACGGGTGGACAGGTCGCAGGTACTGCGACTCGTTGCCGTACCGGTGGCCAGCATCGCTGCGGCTGCGTTCACCCCGGTGGGTCCTGACCTGCTGGGGGCACCCGTGGCCGTCGCGGGCGTGGGTGCGTTCATCACCGAGTGGCAGCCACCGTCGTTCCGGTCACCCGGTCCAGCAGCCGCCGCCCTCATGGTGGCCGTCGTCGTCACGGCATGGGCGCGGTCGCCGCGGAGGGTCCCCTGGGTACACATCGCGCTCCTCGCGCTTGCCGGCGGATGGATCCTGCTGGCGACCCGCACCGTGGCGCTGGGTGCCCTGATCGCGTGTCCGTTGGTTGCGGCGACCTTGCAGGACCTGATGGCACGCGAGCACCGCTTGCCCAACCGCCGCGAGACCTGGTCCCTGGGAGTGGTTGCCGGCGTCATTGCCTGCATGTCTGCGGTCGCCGTCCCCAGCACTGCAGCGAACCCGGAAGGTGTACCTTCTGCCCTCGCGCAGGAATTGGACGACCTGCCGGCAGGCGCTGTTGTCCTCAACGCCTACGAGCTGGGCGGTTGGCTCCGGTGGAAGCATCCCGATCTCGAGCCCGTCGTCGACGGGATGTCCGAGGCGTACTCCGTCGAGCACCTGCAGGGCTTCGGACGTGTGCAGGCGATGGCTGCCGGCTGGGAGACGACGTTCGATGAATGGAACCCGGCCGCAGCCCTCGTGCTCGACCGGTCCCCCTTGGCGACGGCCTTGGCAGAGCGGCGGGGATGGACCGAGGTCGCCCATGACGAGGGCTACGTGCTGCTCGAGCCACCTCACTGATCCGACCCGCTGATCAGCGCCCGGAGAGCAATCGGAGCCTCGCGCGCCAGAGCGGGGCGAGCGCCAGGACCGGCAGCCCCGAACGTCGAAGCACGACCTCGACCGGCGTCCCCCGAGCGGCAGCGGCGTACACCGCCACCAGGTCCCGCTCCCCCAGCCTCTCGGCGATGATCCGACACGCGAGCCACGCCTCCTCGTAGCGGGCCTGCAGGTCGTGCGCGCGGGTGTCGAAGTCCGCCGCGGTCGGGAGTGCGTCCGGTACGCCGTCGCGCCTGGCCGCCGCGACTGCCCGTCCCAGGGTGACGCGGTCCGGCAGTCGCGTCCCACGGAGCGCGACGTAGTCAGCGAAGCCCTCGAGCAGCCACGGCTCGACCGGTTTCCGCACCGCATCGGTCGCGACATGGACCAGCTCGTGGCTCATGACCACCTGCGCGCCCACGCGGCGCAGCCCGTCAGTGAGGTCGGGGTTCACGAACACGTGGACGGGCCCGTCACCGTCCGAGGCTCGCCCGACCGGAGCGGTCACCGCAGCGATCCCGGCGTAGGTCCCGGGTCGCACGCCCAGGGTCTCGTCGAGCGCGGCTGCGGTGGCGGGCACCTCCACCACGACGGGCGAGCTCCATTCCGGCAGGACGCGCCGTACGACGTCGATGCCACGCGCCGCTCGTGCGGCCGTGGCCTCGGCGACGCTCGAGGGCCCGTCCGCCATCACCAGGACGTCGCCCGACCGGGTGACCGACAGGCGGCCATGGAGCCACAGCGGAAGGCGAGTTCCCGCTGCGTCGGACGGCGCGAACTCCACGATGCCCAGTCCCCCGCCACTCGGCGCGAAGCTCACGACCACGTCGCTGCGCGCCGGCGCCGCGTCGAAGCCGCGCACGCGCCAGGTCAGCTCGGCCACGCCGCTCCACGAGCCGTCCGGGGCGACGGCGCCCAGCTGGTCGACATAGCGTGCGTCCACGCCCGCGAGGTCGAGCGAGCGGACGTTGGCCGCGATGCCCGACAGCAGCTCGTCCGCGGCCGGCACCTGAGGGGGCGCCAGCTGCGCCAGGGCCTGCCCGTCACGTGCCTCGACGGCCTCGACGAACGCAGTCAGCGCGGCCGTAGCCTCCGCGGGACTCGCCCGCGGCGCCTCGGTCGGCTGAGGAAGCGCCACCTCTTGCCGGCCGTCCCGGGTGAGGACGACGACCAGGACGACCACCAGGACGACCCCGAGGAACAGCGAAAGGCCGGCCGCCCACAGGAGTGGACGACCGGCCTTCGATGTCTGCTGGTCAGCCAGGGCGGACCGCGCCGACGAAGGGCATCGAGTAGAGGCCCGAGACGGCGACGCCGGTGCCGGGGTTGGCAGCGTGGACGATCATGCCGTTGCCGATGTACATGCCGACGTGGCTGATCGGGCTGTAGTAGAAGACCAGGTCGCCGGGCTGCAGGTCGCTGGCGGCGATGCGCGGACCGGAGCTGAACTGGGCGCTGGACGAGTGCGGGAGCGACACGCCGGCCTGGGCCCAGGCGCGCATGGTCAGGCCGCTGCAGTCGAAGGCGTTCTCACCCATCGCGCCGTAGACGTAGGCGTCGCCCACCTGTGCCATCGCATACTGCACGGCCGCGGCGGCACGGCCGGACGCGGGGACGGAGACCGAGCTGGGCGCGCGGGTGGTGGTGCCGCGCGAGGCGAGCACGCGCTCGCGCTCCTCGGCCTCGAGGTCGGCGAGCAGGTCCTTGGCCTCGGCCAGCTTGTCGTCGACCGTGTCCTTCTCGGCGCTCAGCTGCTCGGTGATCTCAGCGATCTCCTTGGTGCGGGACGCGGTGGCCTCGCGACGGATCTCGAGGGCCTCGAGCTCGGTGTCGTAGTCGGAGAGCAGCGAGGCCTGGAGGTCGTTGAACGACGACATCGTCGAGAGCGAGTCGAGGAACGCTCCCGGGTCGTCGGAGACGACGATCTGACCGACGGTCGAGATGCCCTCTCCCTCGAGCTGGCGCACGACGGCGTCGGAGACCTGGTCGCGCACGGCGCCGAGGCGCTCGTCCTGGCGATCCTGGTCGGCCTTCAGACCGTCGAGGTCGCTTCGCAGGTCGGCGAGGTCGAGCTTGGCGTCGTGGAGGCGCTCTTGCGCCGCCTCGGCCTCGTGGTAGAGGCGGTCGACGCGAACCTTGACGTCCTTGATGTCGGGGTCGGCCTGCGCGGGGGTTGCAGGCACGAAAGCGATGGCAGCGATCGCGGAGAGACCAAGAACGGTCGCGCCAACTCGCTTGCGGGTGTGAGCCACGAGCGGGGGAACTCCTCGGGGTGTCGTACGCCTACCAGGTGAGCTGACGGGTTCGGCACGACTGGCCTACTCCTGCTCCTCGTGCCGCTCGCGCAGCACGCCTCGCAGGCGATTCACCCCAGGGGGAAGTGTGGTTCCCCGGCTCGTCGACCACGGGTGATGCGGGGGTGTGGTCCACGACTCGGCGCGACGTCCGCGCGGGCCTGGTGACCCACTGCCACGGACGTCAGCCCACACCTTAGACCGCTCGTCCGGGCCTCGCCAATCTTCGCCACGACCGATGGGACTTTTCTTCAGGAAGGGTTCCTCAACGCACCGCCACGACAGATGGACGATCGCTCCGGTGACGAAGAGGACGATCGTCCAGGCGACCAGCTTCTGGCCGGGAGGGGCAAGGCTGGCCAGCGCGAAGAGCGGATAGTGCCAGAGGTAGAGCCCGTAGGACCGCCGCCCGAGGAGCACCAACGGGGATGACGCCAAGAACGTGGCTCCACCCGCGGCCACATGCATGAGAACGAGCGCCGTCAGCAGTGGAACGAAGGTCGTGACCGCGAGCATCTCCCACGCCAGCCCGGCGAGTGACATGGCGGCCAGGGCCGCCACGACGACGACCGACGTGCCGGCCCACCAGCACGTAGGCCCTCGACGCCAGAGATGCACCGCTGCCAGGCACCCGATCAGAAGTCCGTCGACGCGCATGTCGGTGCCGTAGTTGACGTGGAGGAACCCCGAGCCGTCGTCCCACAGGACCAAGCGTCCGAGGACGCTGACGAGGGCGAGCGTCACCACGCACGGCACCAGCCACCGTCCGCGCGCGCATCGGAGCAGAGCCATGAGGAGGAACGGCCACGCGAGGTAGAACTGCTCCTCGACGGCGAGCGACCAGGTGTGGAGGATCACCGTGTCCCGGGCTGCCATGGCGCCCGTGTAGTTGCTCACGTAGAACACCGCACCGAGGATGTCGCGCATACCGGGAACCACCGGGCTCTCGGAGACGACCCCGAGCGCAGCCATCGCCGCCAGGAAGAGGGCTAGCGCAGGAGCGAGCCGCCTCGCCCTCCTGGCGAAGAAACGACGCAGCCTCACGTTTCCATGATCCTCGATGTCCTGGAGCAGCAGTCCGGTGATGAGGAAGCCGCTGAGGGTGAAGAACACCGTGACGCCGACGGTGCCCGCCGCGTGGAGGACGCCGACCTGGGTGTGCGCCAGCATCACCAGGACGATGGCGAGGCCACGTAGGCCGTCGAGGCTCGGCAGGTGCGTCAGCCGCCAACGCTCGCCCGTCGTGTCCACGCCGGCCATCCTCGCCGACATCAGTCCGGCGCGAAGCGGCTTGACCGGATTGGTCAGGCGGACTCGACCACAGGTCCGCTCACCGGCTCCACGAGCCGTAGGGGCGGCACCAGGCCACCTGAGGCCAGCACGTCGAGCGCCGCCATCTCGTCGTCATCAATGGTCAGCTCGGGTGGTGGGCCGAGGAGCACCGTCACCACGCAGTCGTGGCAGTGCAGCCCACGCACCACGCAGGTGTCGCAATCGATCCGTGTCGTCATGTCCCGAACGGTGACAGGGGCCACCGACAACGCCTCCGCGGCGTGTCGCGCGCCGGCGTGTCGGGCTAACCGGCGATCACGCCGAGCAGCGCCGCCACGGGAACGGTTCTCGCTCCGTCACGTGCCACGTCGCGCGCGACTGCCTGGTCTCCGGTCACCACGACGACCACCCGCCCACGAGGCTCGGCTGCCACCAGCTGGCGGATCACGTCGTCGGCGATGACGCCCTCCGGGCTGAACACCACGCGGACGCCGCGGGGCGCCGGCATCGCCGTGCGCACCGTGGACTCCGCTGCGTCGAACACCACGGTCGTCTCCGCCCCCGTCCTCGCCACCAGCGGCCCCAGCGCAGCGACCAGTCGGCTGCGCTGTGCCTCGAGGCTCGCGCTGGGCCAGCGTTGCTTGGTGACGTTGTAACCGTCGATCACGAGTCGGGCCCGCGGCAGCGCGAGGGTCTGCTCGAGCAGCGCGGGTGTGGCCGGCGCGCTGGAGGAGGGCGCCGCCTCCACGCCTGCCAGGGCGGCCTCGACGGCATCGCCGGGAGCGCCGCTGACAGCGGGGAGGGCGAGCTCGCGCCGCAGCCCCGTCGCGGCGTCGACGACCGCGTCGAGCAGGAGCCGCGCCCGGATGCTCGCGGCGTCGCGCTCGGACCGCGTCTCGCGTCGGCTGGCGGCGAGGCCGGCCTCGGCCTCCTCCAGCTGGGCGCGCAGTCGTCGTACGTCTGCCTCGGCGGTGCGGGTCGCAGACGCTGCAGCAGCCAGGGCCTCGTCCCGGGCGGCGTGGGCCTCGTCCCTCGCCTGCTCGGCGGCACGCAGCACACCGCGTGCCTCGCCCAGCCTCTGGCGCAGCACCTTGTGGTCGGCCTTCGCGCGCTCGAGCTCCTCGCGGTGCTCCGCGCGTACGGCACCGAGCTCGGCCTGCAGCGCTGCCACCTGCGCGGTCAGGCGGGCGTGCTCGGCGTGGGCCTGCTCGTCGCGCTCCTCGTGCTCGCCCAGGGAGCCGGCGACCTCCGCGACGACGGACTCCCAGCCCTCGTCCCTGGCCAGCCACGCGCGCGCGGCGGTGTCGACCGGGTCGTCCGCAGAGGCCGGTACGACCGCGACCTGCACCGCCGCGTGCTCGCGGAACGCGGCGTCATCGAGGGCGGCCCAGATCGCCGACCCGCCGAGCCGGGCACGGCGCGCCGGCGCGAAGCCGGCGACCTTGCGGAGGGACGGCGGCACCGGTGCGACCGACGGCAGGACCGCCGAGACCAGTGCGACCACCCGCAGGCGCAGCCGCTCCGGGAGGGCCGCTGGGTCGGTCACCGACGTCCCGTCATCCGGCGGCCGGGTCGGCGGACGTGTCCGCCGAGGCGCGATCCACGACCTCGATGGCGTCGTTGCGTCCGCACCAGCGGCAGGAGACCGACTCGACCGCCTCAGAACGCACCGTCTCCTCCTCGACCTGGTGCTCGCCCGCGAGGTCGAAGTGCCAGTACTCCGTCGTACGACGGGTGCGGGTGACGTCGAAGCGGGTGAGGTTGCCGCAGCCGGCACAACGCCACCGCTCGCCGTCGCCGGGAACGCGGAGGTCGCTGGTCTGCTCGGGCACGGAGGTCTCCTCGGTCGTCGGTGGCCGCCCCTGGTGGGCGGGCGCGGTCAGCGTAGTCCGCGCGCCGCGGCCCCGATGTCGGATCCCACGTCTAGCGTCGTCGGACATGAGCACCACCGCCCACCGTCCGACGCGGGAGAGGTCCCGCTGGGAGGCGCAGCGCAGCTTCGACGAGCTCGGGCGGCCGCTGCGGGACCTGACCTTCTGCGTGGTCGACCTCGAGACGACGGGCGGTTCCGCTGCGGCCGGGTCGATGATCACGGAGATCGGCGCGGTGAAGGTCCGGGGCGGCGAGGTGCTCGGCGAGTTCCAGACGCTGGTCGACCCGCACACGGAGATCCCGGCGTTCATCGCGGTGCTGACCGGCATCAGCAACTCCATGGTCCGCGACGCCCCACCGATCGAGACCGCGTTGCCCGCGTTCCTGGACTTCGCGGCCGGGTGCGTCCTCGTCGCGCACAACGCACCGTTCGACGTCGGGTTCCTCCAGCACTTCGCGCGCGAGCAGGGACGCCCGTGGCCGAAGTTCGAGGTGCTCGACACGGCGAAGCTCGCACGGCGCGTGATCACCCGCGACGAAGCCCCCAACTGCAAGCTGTCGTCGCTGGCCAAGGTGTTCAGCTCGACCACGACGCCCAACCACCGTGCGCTCTCGGACGCCCGGGCCACGGTGGACGTCCTGCACGGCCTGATGGAACGGCTCGGCGGCCTCGGCGTCCACACCCTCGAGGAGCTCCAGACGTTCTCGGCCAGGGTCAGCACCGCCCAGCGCCGCAAGCGTCACCTCGCCGAGGGCCTGCCCCACTCCCCCGGCGTCTACCTCTTCCGCGACGACCGGGCGCGCGTCCTCTACGTCGGGACCTCGAAGGACCTCCGCACCCGCGTGCGCACCTACTTCACGTCCTCGGAGACCCGGACCCGGATGGGCGAGATGGTCGGCCTCGCGGAGTCCGTGACGGGCATCGAGTGCGCGACGCCGCTCGAGGCCGAGGTGCGGGAGCTGCGGCTGATCGCTGAGCACAAGCCGAAGTACAACCGCCGTTCCCGCTTCCCCGAGAAGGTGCACTTCCTCAAGCTCACCCGCGAAGCCTGGCCGCGTCTCTCCCTCGTGCGCAAGGTGCTCGACGACGACGCGGACTACCTCGGTCCGTTCTCCTCGAAGAAGACGGCCGAGAAGTGCCTGGCCGCCCTCCACGAGACCTTCCCCGTCCGGCAGTGCAGCGGACGGCTTCCCCTGACGCCCTCCCGGTCGGCCTGCGTCCTCGCCGAGATGGGACGGTGCCTGTCTCCTTGCGACGGCTCCACCGACGCCTCGACCTACGCAGCGATCGTCCGTCAGCTGCGCGACACGCTGCTGCGCAGCCCCCACGAGGTCGTCGAGGCCATCAACCAGCGCATGACCGCACTGGCCGATCGCGAGCGCTTCGAGGAGGCCGGCATCCACCGTGACCGTCTGGCCACCTTCGTCCGCGCCGCCGCCCGCACCCAGCGGCTGTCGGCGCTCACCCGCTGCCAGGAGATCGTCGCCGCCCGGCGGGAGGACAGCGGCCGCTGGTCGGTGCACGTCGTGCGCCACGGACGCCTTGCCGCAGCCGGCGTGATCCCGCCGGGTGCCGACGCCCACCAGTACGTCCGCGAGCTCACCGCGAGCGCGGAGACCGTCAGCGGGGCGCCCGGTCCGGTGCCGGCCGCGACCGCCGAGGAGTCGGAGAAGATCCTGCGCTGGCTGGAGTCACCGGGCGTGCGCCTCGTCGACGTCGACGGCGAGTGGGTCTGCCCCCTCGGCGGCGCAGCGCGCCACCTCGCGGTCTACGACGCGGCCAACGAGTCCCGTCTCTCGCTGGTGCCGTTCGACGAGCAGCGCCTGCCGTCACCGGTGCACCGGCCGCACCGATGACCGGTCGGACCGACGTCCCGGCCGTCCCAGGCCCGAAGTTGACCACAGGTCCCTCGAGGCGACGGGTCCACGAGGAGACAGCTGCTGCAGTCGCTCACCCCGAGGCGGTCACGACGAGCAGTCCGTCCACGCAGTCGTACCGGTCGACAGTGGCAGTCGTGGAACGCGCACTGACGACGACGGGCTCGCGCGCCGTACGCAGCGCCGCGCACTCGTCCGCAAGGCTCGGCCGATCGTCGATGACCGCCTCACCACGGAGGATCGAGAGGAGGGTTCGCGTCACGGCCGACTCCGTCGGAGTATCCAGCCAGACGCCGTGGGCCTCGACCGAGCCAGGCGCAACCGCTGCCCGGATCACCCGCGACGAGTCGACCGTGGACCACCAACCGAGCTGTGACCCTAGCGGAGTCACGAGGCCCCACAGGACGAACGCAGTCGCGGCCAAGGTGAGGGTTGCTCCTGCGAGGCGCACGGGGAGCACCCGCACAGCGGCAGCCCTGCTCATCATCACCGAACAGGGCGCGATGAGGATGATCCCGATCACGGCCGAGTGCCACAGGAGCTTCGTGGGGTAGTAGGCCTCCAAGGGGATCGAGAACGCAACTGCGATCCCGATGGCCACGAGAGTCGGGCCTGCCAGCACAGTGCAGGCGGCGACCGCAGACGTACGCGTCAAACGTGGGAGCACGCTCATCCCAGCGACGAGGGACAGACCCAGGCTCAGCCACGGAGGCGATCCGACAACACCGTGGAGGGACGCGTGCCCGGCACCGAAACCGGTGACAACGGCAACGACAGGCGGAAAGCACGCCACCGCGCCGGCAGCTGCCAGCAGGAGCACCTTGACGCTGGTTGCCGGATCGGGTTCCCGGCTGCGCCACATCAGGATCAGGGCAGGGAGGACGACAGCCGGCAGAAGGAGCTGCCACGTGTGCGCCATGAGCACGACCGAGCTCGTGAGGACCAACGCCCTTCGAACGGATGACCCGCGTTCGATGACGCACTCGCGAGCGAGCACAGCGAGGACGACAGCCGCGAGGACGGAGGTCTGGAAGCCCAGCGCCATCGTGTCGGCCATGAACCGCGGGGTGGAGACGACGAAGCCCGCGATGAGCGCAGATGCCATCACCTGGCGCCCCGAAAGCCCCACACCTCGTGCGATTGCAGCGGCGGCGCTGCTCGTGGCAAGGACGAGGACGGCGAAGAGGACCCACGTCGCCATCGCGTTCATCGCGAGGAAGCCCGGAAGCGAGTCGGCAGTCACGTCGCCGTCGAAGTTGAGCCACCCGATGGCGAGCAGGGCGTGCCACGCGCGTGGGTAGGGGTTCTCCGAGTAGTCGAGGGCTCCGTTGCCGACGATGTCCGCCACGTAGGCGAGATGGCGGACGTTGTCGCCGCCGAGGAACCACTCGACGCGACTCTCGCGCGCCACCACCAGCGACGCTGCGCCCACCACCAGCACCCAGCCGAACGGCGCGAAGCAGAGCCATGCACGCTCGGGAGCGCTGTGCGGCAGGAGGTAGCGCATCGCCACGACCACGCTCGACAGGAACAAGAGGATCAGCGCAGGCGCCACTGCAGGCGCCCGTAGCGGGGCCTGACCCAACCAGCTGATCCCCATCGCGGCGACCGTCGTCGCCGACGTGCCGACCACGAGGGCGACGGGCAGCTCTTCCAACAGCGCTTGGAGCGTGACGCGTCCGCCCTTTCGGCCCTGCCCCGCGATCACGCGTCGACCGAGGCGCGGGACGGCGCCGCCTGGTCGCCGTCCGGGACTGCGTCCTTCCCGTGGGACAGGAGACGCGGGATGGCGGCCAGCACTGCGGGAGCAGCCGGCGTGTTCAGGACCGGGAACGATATGAGCACGGCCACGGGGACGAGCCAGGCCCTGCCTGTCCGTCCCGCCACCACGGCGACGAGCACCGCGCAGGCCAGCTGCGCGAAGAGCCACGGCTTGCCCTCACCGTGGGTCGTCATGAAGGTGACCCACTCGACCCAGTGCCGGGGCGCGACCACGAACGATAGTGCCGAGATGAGGATGGTGGCTGCCATGGCCACGGCGACCTGGCGCCACTGACGGGCGGCGGCGAAGTAGAGGACACCGACTCCCGGAGTGACTTTGGTGAGTACCAGGAAGCTCCAAAATGCCGGGCGCGCGAGGCCGAGGACGATCGCACCCGCCATGAAGATGTAGATGTTCCCGATGATCAGCTCAGGCATGCACAGCGCGATGACGCAGAGTCTCCACGGCATGCGAAGGGGCTTCACGAGCCAGATGAGAACCGCGGCTTCGGCTCCGATCCAGAGGCCGTAGAAGACCCAGAACGAAAGACCGGTCAGAGGCGAGATGACCTGCGCAAAGACGGGGGCGTAGAGATATGCGTCCTTGGTGGCGGGCGCCTGGTTGTAGAGGTCCGTGGCCTGCCCTGCCAACCAGTACGCGTGTGTGTCGGTCCCGAAGTCGACGAAGAAGCACAGCTTGATGAAGAACCCCCACAACACAACAGCGAGCAGCCACGGGGCAGCTGCCGTGACGAGCGGGTATCGCTGACCGAGAACTGGGGACACCCGCACATCTTCCAGCAACGGGCGGCCTCAGGCGGCCGAACCGTCAAACTCAGTCGAGCCCGATGCTGAAGGCCGACTCGAGGTCGTGCCGGGAGTAGGTGCGAAAGGCGATGTGGGTCTCGGTCTCCGTGACGCCCTCGACCTTGTTGAGCCGGTCGGCGACGACGGATGCAACGTCCTCGTGCTCCCGCACCCGCACGAGCGCGATGAGGTCGATCGTGCCGGTCACCGAGTAGACCTCGCTCACCCCGTCCAGCGACGCGATCGCCTCCGCGACTTCCGGGATGCGCGCGACGTCGGCCTTCACGAAGACGATGGCGGTGATCATGGGTTCACCGTAGCGCCCGCACTCATGTCGACCGATCAGGCGGAGCCGCTAGTCATTTGTGACTAGTGGGACCCCATTCTCGTACTCCAGGCGTCCGGGCGACCTAGCGTGACGGCGTCTGAGCCACGCCACGAGGGGACCTCCGGGGATGTCACGAACGCTTGTCGGATCATTCGCGCGCGCCGCGGCCATAGCAGGCCTGTGTCTGGGGATCGCCTTGACCCCGACGACAGCCAGTGCCGCGCCCGCGGCTCCGTCGGGCCTCGAGGCGTCCGAAGCAATCATCCCGACCCTCAGCTGGGACCACGTCCAGGGCGCCACGCAGTACGTCGTGGAGCTCAGCCGGACCCCCGATGTGGCGCAGCGATTCGTGAGCGCTACGACGGTCAACCGGCGCTACGTGCCTGTCCAGCCCTTGCCGTGGTCCGCCGAGTCGGCAACCACTCTCTACTGGCGGGTCGCGGCCAAGGACTCGGTCCAGGGTGACTTCTCGTCGTGGACCCCGATCTCGCGCCTCAAGGGCTACGACGCGCCTGCGATCACTTCGCCCGCTCCCGGCAAGACGTTCACCCAGCCGGGTGACCCTGCGACCCTGACCTGGGACCCGGTCCCGGGCGCACAGGACTACCAGGTGGAGATCAGCCAGGACAGCAGCTTCACGGACCCCAACCTCAAGACGACCGCAACGACGACGTCGACGAGCTATGTGGTCGCGAACCCGCAGGTCGACACGACGTACTGGTTCAAGGTCCGCGCGCGCATCTCCTCCGCCACGGGTGGAGCCACCTTCTCCGACTTCTCGACCGCTCGCAGCTACTCGGTCAGTGCACTGCCGGCCGCGGAGCGCGTGCCCGCGGAGCCTGGCCAGACCCCGGCCGAGATGGACCTGACGAAGGTCAACGACTCGGTCCTCGACTGGAAACCCGTCCTTGGAGCACGAACCTACGACATCCAGATCGCCACCGACCCATCCTTCGGCAGCATCGTCCACGATGCGTTCAACATCACCGGGACGTCCTACGCGCGACCCCAGTCGCTGAACAACGACGAGTACTACTGGCGTGTGCGCGCGCGGGACGTCGCCGGCAACGTCCCGAGCTGGTCGTCGCGGCCGACCTGGCGCTTCGAGCGACACTGGGCCGAGCTGCCCATGCCGGTCTATCCCGCGGCCCCCGGCGACGTCGACCCGGCGAACCCGAACGACTCCGACACCGGCGTGACGGTGGGCGACCCGTTCTACTTCGAGTGGCAGCCGGTGCGATTTGCCAGCATGTACCGCATCGACCTGTCAACAGACCAGAACTTCAGCCCGCGCAGCACCGTGTCCTGCTACACGCGCAACACGACCTACACCCCGAACAGCGCAGCCACCGGCTGCATGCCGCAGGCCGAGGGCAACTACTGGTGGCGGATCACGGCGATGGACCAGTTCGAGGACACGACGTGGCAGGACCTGGTCTACCCCCAGACCAGCCAGAACGTGTTCAACGACGCACGCTTCACCTACTCGCCCGAACGGGTCAGCCTGAGCTCTCCCGCCTCCGGCGCGAGCGTCCGGGTACCCACGATGAAGTGGCTGCCCCTGGACGGGGCCGCCAAGTACAAGGTGTCCTACACCCCCACAAGTGGCGGCGGGACTACCTCGCAGGTAACGGCGGCCACCTCGTTCACCCCGGCGACCCTCGCAGCGGGTGAGTACCGCTGGCAGGTCGTCCCCGTGTCCGCGTCTGGCGCGGAGGGGGCGCCGCTGCTGCCACAGTCGCAACGCACGTTCACCGTCGAGCCCCTCGTCGCAGGCACGGCATCGGCGCCCAGCATCACCTCCCCGATGAGCGGCACGTTCGCCCGGTTCCCGTCGTTGACGTGGACCCCCGTCGCCGGAGCTGCCAACTACCGGGTGCGAGTGCGGGTCGCGGGCGCGTCCGCGTGGAACCTGGTCAACCCGTTGTTCTCCTTCCCCGCCGGTACGGACCCCACCTCCAACAACCTGGCCCCCTCGAACTACGAGTGGGAGGTGGACGCTCTCAACGCTTCGGGCGGCGTCATCGCCACCAGCCCCACAACCGGCACGTTCGAGATCGCCAACCCGGCGGCGGTCACTGGACAGGTCAACGCCCTGACCATGACCGGGCTCAAGGCCAGCCAGGCGTGCACCGGATTCGCCTGCACCGACCTCCGCCAGACGCCGGTTCTCAGCTGGGATCCCGAACCTGACACGGGTTACTACCGGCTGTGGGTGACCCGCAACGCCAACCTCAGCAACCCGATTCCTCCCAGCCAGCTCGGCACGGGCAGCAACCCGTTCCGGGTCGAGAACACGATCTGGGCACCGACCACCTCCCTCCAGGAGTCGAACGCGGGCGAGGCCTACTACTGGGCCGTCCAGCCCTGCACCGCGGACGACAAGTGCGCGCCGAACCCGATCCCGCTGAACAGCTTCAACAAGAAGAGCAACGCCGTCGACACGACGGGTCCCGGCGTGGTGGTCGTCGACGGCGTGCCCGCGGACGGGGACAAGGTCCCGACCGTCGAGGACGACGTGACGTTGGAGTGGGCCGACTACTTCGACACCAACGACACGGCCTCGAGTACCGGCACCTCTCTGGCGACAGAGTCCACGCAGAYCGCGCGTGAGTACGAGGTCCAGGTGGCGACCGACCACACCTTCGCCAGCCCGTTGGAGACGGCGATTGTCGACCAGCGTCGCTTCACGTCGTACCTCAACACCTATCCCGAGGGGAACATCTACTGGCGCGTGCGCGCGATCGACCCGATGGGCAATCCGCTTCCTTGGAGCGCAGTTCGAGCCATCAACAAGCAGTCGCCTCGCCCAACGCTGAATCCTCTGGAAGGCGCCCAAGGCCCTACCCCGACTCTCACGTGGCAACCACTGAACTTCGCCGCTTCCTACGAGCTGGCCGTCTTCCCGCAGGGCTCCAACACCGCCAAGATCACAGCGACCAGCAACCAGGTCAAGTGGTCCGCGACCACGGCGGCCCAGTCGCTGTCCCCGGGAACCTACGAGTGGCAGGTGCGACGCAAGGACGCGAAGAACCGCTTCGGCGGCTGGAGTCCGCGGGCGCAGTTCACCATCTCCGAATCTCTCGTCACGCTGAGCTCGCCCAGTGTCGGCGGAACGGTCGCGCCGCGCGACTCCCTGTTCACCTGGGAGCCGCTCGCCGGAGCGGCGGACTACCGCATCGTGCTGACGTCCTCGACTGGAGCGCAGCTCAGCCAGATCACGAAGGCGACGTCCTGGGCACCGCTGACCAAGCTGGCGTCCGGGGGGTGGACCTGGCGGGTGGAGCCACGCGACACCGCCGGCGTACCGATGGGCAACGCTGCGGAGCGGGCTTTCACGGTCTCCGACGACCTGCGAGCAACTCAGGCCGTCCGCATCGAGGGATCCGGACAGCTCGACACGATCCTGACGGCGTACCCCCCGACCTGGAGTGAGGTGCCCAGCGCCGTCTCGTACCAGTGGTACCGCGACAACACTCCTGTCGGCGACGGCACGCTGTCCTACACAGTGGTGGCCGCTGACCTGGGCAGGAAGATCAGCCTCCGGGCAACCGCCGTCCTCCCAGGCTCCCCCGATGCCACGTCGGCGAGCAACGCGATCACCGGCGTCCAGGGCGCTGCCCCCGTAGCGGCGACACCCCCTGCAATCGTCGGCACCGGCTTCGTGGGCGAGACGCTGACTGGCGGGATGCCCACCTGGGTCAGCCCTGACGTCACCACCACGCAGCGGTGGCTCGTCAACGGATCGAGCGTCGGGACAGCACCGACCTTCACAGTGCGCGCCGCCGACCTGGGCAAGCAGGTGACCTTCGAAGTCACGGGAACGCGAACGGGGTACGCGAAGGCGGTCGTCACCAGCGCTCCCGTGACGGTCCAAGCGGGCGGAGCCCTGCAAGCGACCGCGCAGCCCACGATCACGGGAACGGCGGCCGTCGGCCAGACGCTGAAGGTAGCTACAGGGACCTGGTCCCAGCCGTCACCGACCTTCGCCTACCAGTGGCTGCGCACCGGCGCGCCGATTCCTGGAGCCACGAGTGGCAATTATCGCCTGACCCCTGAGGACGCTGGCCGCGACGTCTCCGTCGTCGTCTCGGCGACGAAGGCTGGATTCGCCGACGGCGCGGCCACGACCGGTGCCGTTGCTGTCAGCCGCATGTCCTCCTCCATCACCGGGTCGCTGAGCGCAGATCGAGTGAAGGTCGGGAAGCGGGTCAAGCTCGGCATCACCCTCACCGTGCCGGGCGTGACGGGACCCAACGGGACCGTCCAGGTGCTCGACAAGGGCAAGAAGGTCGCGTCGTTCACGTTCGCCCCGATCCACAAGGGCCAGAAGACGCTGAAGCTCAAGAAGCTCAAGAAGGGCAAGCACCGACTGCAGGTGGTCTACCTCGGCACCGCCCAGACACTCGGCTCCAAGTCGAAGAAGCTCGTGCTCTACATCGTGAAGTAGCGGTCCGAGGGTCGCGGCGGGAGATAGTCTCCCGCCGTGACCTGGCTCGCCGACCACTGGCTCGACGTCCTCGGGTGGGGCGGGAGCGCCCTGCTCGTCTACTCCCTCTTGCAGGCGAGCGTCCTCCGGCTGCGCGTGCTCAACGCGATCGCGTGCGTGATCCTGATCGTGTTCAACGCCGCGCTCGAGGTCTGGCCGATGGTCGGCATGAACACCGTGCTCGTCGCCATCAACGTCTGGTTCATCGTGCGGCTCCTGCGTGACCGTCACGACGAGACCGCCTTCGAGGTGCTCGAGGTCGGCCCCGCCGACGAGTACCTGCGCCACACCCTCCGCGTGCACGGAGCGGACATCCTGAAGTTCAACCCGACGTTCGTCCACGACCCCGCTGACGACCAGGACGCGTTCCTCGTGCAGAAGGGCGACGAGACCGTGGGGGTCGTGCTCCTGCGCGAGACCGGGGAGACGGCGGACGTGCTGCTCGACTACGTCACGCCGCGCTACCGCGACTTCTCCCCCGGCGAGTTCGTGTGGCGCAAGAGCGGCCTGCTCGCAGACCGCGGGATCCGCCGTGTGGTGACACCGCCGGAGATGGTCGGCGCCTACTACGACCGGCTCGGATTCCGCCGCGAGGGCGACTCCTACGTCCTCGAGCTCTGAGTCAGGCGGAGGTCGCCGCCACCCACCGCTCGAGCGCGGCCTGCGCCGCACCGGAGTCGATCGCGTCCGCAGCCTTCGTCACCCCGGCGGCGAGCGAGGAGTCGACGTCGGAGTCCGGCGAGTCGTAGACGGCCAGGGCGGCGCCCGCGTTGAGCAGCACCGCGTCCCGGACCGGGCCCTGCTCCCCCGCCAGGAGACGTCGTACGACGTCGGCGTTGTGCGCGGCGTCGCCGCCACGCAGGTCCTCAGTGGTCGCCCGGGCGATGCCGAGGGACGCCGGGTCGAGCGACGACTCGGTGACCTCGCCCTCGTGGACGCGCCAGAGGGTCGAGGTGGTGGTGGTCGTCAGCTCGTCGAGGCCGTCGTCGCCGCGGAAGACCCAGGCGTCGACGCCGCGACCCGCGAGCACGCCGGCCATCACCGGGGCCATCCGGATGTCGGCGCAACCGATGGCCTGCGCCTGCGGCCGCGCGGGGTTGGTGAGCGGACCGAGGATGTTGAACGTCGTGGCGATGCCGAGCTCACGCCGCGGCACGGCCGCGTGGCGCATCGCAGGATGGAACGCGGCGGAGAAGCAGAACGTGATGCCGGCCTCGTCGGCCACCTCGGCGACGCGCGACGGCGGCAGGTCAAGGCGGATGCCGAGCGCCTCGAGCACGTCGGCGGACCCGGACTTCGAGGACGCCGAGCGGTTGCCGTGCTTGACGACGCGCGCGCCGGCGCCGGCGGCGACGATCGCGGACATCGTGGAGATGTTGACCGACATGGAGCGGTCGCCGCCCGTGCCGACGACGTCGAGCAAGCGACCCGGCACCGAGATCGGGTTGGCCGCGGCGAGCATCGCGTCGGCGATGCCGGTGACCTCGTCCACCGTCTCGCCCTTGGCACGCAGCGCCACGACGAGTCCGGTCAGCTGGACCGGGGTCGCCGCACCGGCGAAGACCTCGTCCATGGCCCATCGCGCCTGCTCGGTCGTCAGGTCGTCACCGGCGACCAGCGTGGAGAGGACGTCGGGCCAGGTGTGGGACATGGGGATCAGGCTAGTGCCGCGGCCGTCCCGCGCCCGAGGGGTGTCAGGAGGTGGCCGGCACCGACGGTCGGAGCAGGCCGATGACGGCCTCGGCGAGCTGGATCGGGTCGATGGGGTGTGGGACGGCCGCCTCGGCTCGCGACCAGGTCGCGAGCCAGGCGTCCTGGGGTCGACCGGTCAGCACCACGACGGGCGGGCACTGGTAGATCTCGTCCTTGAGCTGCTTGGCGATGCCCATGCCGCCCGCGGGGACGGCCTCACCGTCGAGGATGGCCAGGGCGATGTCGCCGCGGTCCATGTTCTGCAGGACGACCGGCTCGGTGGCCACCTCGACGTACTCGAGCTCGGGGAGGTCGGGGTGCGGACGGCGACCCAGCGCGAGGATGACCTGCTGGCGGGTGTTCACGTCGTCGCTGTAGACGAGGACCTTCAGGGCGCGGTCGGCGGCGGCATCAGTCACGAGAGGCATCGTAACCGTCGTCATCGGCGCCGCGTGCCGAGGCATGCGTCACAGCACCGGGCGGTCGCGTACGCCGCTCCGCAAGGTCCAGTCGCCGGTCCTCCCGGGCAGCTTCCTTCATCGACGAGCGCACCCACTGGATGAAGATGACCCCGAAGAACAGCACGCCGATGAGGTCGCCGCTGGCCCAGAGGATCCCGCCGGCCAGGTGCTGGTCCTCGAGCATCGGCGGCAGCCAGGCGCCCATCGGTCCCTCCCGCAGCGCGAGGTAGTGCTCCTCGCCGACGAGCGTCGTCTGGCCCATGATCGTGACGCCCAGGAACGCGTGGAAGGGGAGGGTCATGAGCGTGAGGAGCACGCGGAACGGGGGGCTGACCCGGCCGGGCACCGGGTCGACGCCCACCAGGGGCCAGAAGAACAGCGTCCCGACCAGCACCAGGTGGATGTGCATCATCTGGTGGACGAACGACGAGCCCAGGCTGGCGTCGTACCAGGGGCTGAAGTAGAGCGCCCACGGGGAGGCCACGTAGAGGGCGAAGGCCAGGGGCGGGAAGGACAGCACCTTCGCCACCCGGGAGTGGAGCACCACCAACAGCCAGCGCCGCGGCGTCGCCGGCAGCGTCCGGAGGGCGAGCGTGACCGGTGCGCCGAGCGCCAGGGCGAGCGGCACGACCATCGACAGCACCATGTGCTGGACCATGTGGACGCTCAGCAGCGTCGTGTCGTAGATGCCCAGCCCCGACATGGTGGCAAAGGCGAACGAGCCCATCCCCAGCACCACGAACGACAGCGTCCGGCCGATGGGCCAGCGGTCGCCGCGGCGGTGCAGGACGGCCACCCCGAGGCTGTAGAGCCCGACCGCCCAGACGGTCACCACGAAGGGGATCGGGTCGATCCCCCAGTCCGTCAGCACGCGTCCGAGCGTGAATCTCGGGAGGACCTCGGCGGCGTCCGCGGAGAGGGCGAGGAGAGCGTTGTGCACGCTGTGAACTTTATGACGGGACAACACAGGGGGTCGGGGTGCCCCTCGTCCCCACCAACGGCCATAATGGCTCCGTGGCGACAGCAACTGCGACGATTCCGGCCTCCCGTCTGCACGGGCACCACGACCGACCCAGCATGGTCAGCGTGGGCACCATCATCTGGCTCTCGAGCGAGCTGATGTTCTTCGCGGCGCTGTTCGCGTCCTACTTCACCATCCGGGCGGTGAGCCCCGAGCTGTGGGCGCAGGAGACCGCCAAGCTCAACGTCCCCTTCTCCACCGCCAACACCGCGATCCTGGTCGCGTCGTCCTTCGCCTGCCAGTGGGGCGTCTTCGCCGCCGAGCGCGGCCAGGTCGGGCGCACCGGGGGCCTGCTCAACTTCGCCAAGTGGGGCCTGCGCGAGTGGTTCATCCTCACCTACGTCATGGGCGCCGTGTTCATCGGTGGCCAGGCCCTGGAGTACGCCGAACTGATCGAGCACGGCGTGACCATCCCGAGCTCCGCCTACGGCTCGATGTTCTACCTGACCACCGGCTTCCACGGCATCCACGTGGCCGGAGGACTGATCGCCTTCCTGTTCGTCCTGGGCCGCACCTACCTGGCCCGACGCTTCACCCACGAGCAAGCCGTCACCGCGATCGTCGTGTCCTACTACTGGCACTTCGTCGACGTGGTCTGGATCGGTCTGTTCTTCACGATCTACGTCATCCAGTAAGCACCGCCCAGACAGCCAACACCGTCGCAACCGGCAAGGACTCATCGTGCGTTTGCTCAACCGAACCGCTGGACGCCTCTCCCGGCACCGTCGGGGACCGCTTGCGGGTCTCGCCGTGCTGCTGCTGGGACTGTTGATCAGCGGCTCCCTCTACGCGGTCTTCTCCCCCGCCCAGGCTGACTCGCAGGCGAGCGAGACCGAGCAGGTCGCGAAGGGCAAGGAGCTCTTCATCGCCAGCTGCTCGTTCTGCCACGGCCAGAACGGCGAGGGCGTGCCCACCGTCCGCGACGGCTACCAGCTCGGCCCGTCGCTCGTGGGCGTGGGCGCCGCTGCCGTCGACTTCCAGGTCGGCACCGGCCGCATGCCGATGGCGAGCCCTGGCCAGCAGGCGCCGCGCAAGCAGGTCGCGTTCAACGACGAAGAGGTCGCCGCGCTCGCCGCCTACGTCGCATCGCTGGGCCCCGGCCCGGCCATCCCCAACGAGGCCGACTACTCGATCGACGAGCTGTCGGAGGAGGAGCGCCAGGAGGCGATCTCCCGCGGCGGCCAGATCTTCCTCACCAACTGCACCGCGTGCCACAACTTCAACGGCGCCGGCGGCGCGATGCCCCGTGGCGGTTACGCCCCCACGCTCCACGGCGTCGAGCCGAAGTACATCTTCGAGGCGATGCTCACCGGCCCCCAGCAGATGCCCAACTTCAGCAACGGCAACCTCTCCCCCGAGGAGAAGCGGGACGTCATTGCTTACCTCGGTAGTCTCGAGGAGACCCCCGAGTACGCCGGCTTCACCCTGGGCGGGCTGGGGCCGGTCTCCGAGGGCCTGTTCGCCTGGGTCATCGGCATCGGCGGTCTGGTGGGCGCAGCGGTCTGGATCGCCTCGCACACGACCCGCAGCAAGAAGAGCAAGGTGAACGCGTGAGCAACGACAACTCCTCGACCCCGGAGCACCCCGTCAACGCGCCCGACGGCACTCCCGTGGCCTACGCGACGCACGTGCCCACGCACCGCGACGCCGAGCCGATCTCCGACCCGGGGCTGCCGGCCCACACCTGGCGTCCCACCGACGTCGACCCCAAGGCCGAGAAGCGCGCCGAGCGCCAGATCGCGGCCATGTTCATCGCCGCGATGCTCTTCGCCGTCCTCTTCGTGGTCGCCTACTTCTCCTTCGAGGTCGGCGACAACTGGGACACCTTCGCCGGCCTCGGCGCGTCGACGATCACCCTCGGTCTGACCCTCGGCCTCAGCCTGCTGCTCATCGGCACCGGCATCATCCACCTGGCCCGCAAGCTGATGGCCGACCACGAGATGGTCGAGATGCGCCACCCGGCCGCGTCGCCGCAGGAGGACCGCGACCTCACCGTCCAGGCCCTCAACGACGGGCTCGCGGAGGCCGGCATCGGCCGCCGCCCGCTGGTGCGCAACACCATGCTCGGCGCCATCGGCGTGCTCGGCCTGCCGACGATCGTGCTGCTGCGCGACCTGGCCCCCGGCAACGCCCTCGACGTCGACAAGCTCGGGCAGACCATCTGGGAGCCGGGCATGCGCCTGGTGCGAGACGTCGTCGGCACGCCGATCCTCGCCAGCGAGATCGAGATGGGCGACCTGATCAACGCCGCCCCCGAGGCGATGTTCCCGACGGAGGAGAACGGCTACCCCGAGCTGCACGGCGCGGAGGAGCAGGCCGAGAAGGCCAAGGGCGCCATCATCATCGTCCGGATGGACCCCGACGACATCATCCCGCTCCCGGGCCGCGAGAAGTGGACCGTCGACGGGATCATCTCCTACTCGAAGATCTGCACCCACGTGGGTTGCCCGATCTCCCTCTACGAGCGCACCACCCACCACGTGCTGTGCCCGTGCCACCAGTCGACCTTCGACCTCGCGGACCACGCGAAGGTCATCTTCGGTCCGGCTGCCCGCCCCCTCCCCCAGCTGCCCATCGCGGTGGATGACGAGGGCTACCTGGTCGCTCAGAGCGACTTCAACGAGCCCATCGGGGCTAGCTTTTGGGAGCGTGAGAAGCTGTGAGCGTCGACACCAGCAAGGTCGCGACGAGCAATCGCACGGACGCCGCAACCGCATCGAAGCCCGGCCCTGCCGGCTCGCTGGCCTCCTGGGCCGACGACCGCCTGGGCCTGGCCACGGCGATGAAGAAGAACCTGCGCAAGGTCTTCCCCGACCACTGGTCGTTCATGCTGGGCGAGATCGCCCTGTGGAGCTTCGTGGTCCTGCTGCTCACGGGTGTCTTCCTGACCCTGTGGTTCAACCCCTCCATGGGTCACATCACCTACGAGGGCTCCTACGACCAGCTGCGCGGCGTCGGGATGTCGGAGTCGATGGCCTCGACCCTGCACATCTCCTTCGACGTGCGCGGCGGCCTGCTGATGCGCCAGATGCACCACTGGGCGGCCGCGATCTTCATCGCCTCGATGATGGTCCACCTGCTCCGTGTCGCCTTCACCGGCGCCTACCGCAAGCCGCGCGAGCTCAACTGGGTCATCGGCTGCCTCCTGCTGCTCCTCGGCACGCTCGAGGGCTTCACCGGCTACTCGCTCCCCGACGACCTGCTCTCGGGCACCGGCGTCCGGGCGGCTGACGGCTTCCTCAAGGCGACCCCGGTCGCCGGCAGCTACATGTCGTTCCTGCTCTTCGGCGGCGAGTTCCCCGGCGAGTCGATCATCCCGCGCCTCTACATCATCCACGTGCTGCTGATCCCGGGCATCCTGCTCGCCCTGATCGCCGCGCACATGCTGCTGCTCGTCTACCACAAGCACACGCAGTGGCCCGGCCCCGGCCGCACCGAGCAGAACGTCGTCGGCTTCCCGATGCTCCCGGTGTACGCCGCCAAGGCCGGTGGCTTCTTCTTCATGGTCTTCGGTGTCATCGCCATCATGGGCGGCCTGCTGTCGATCAACCCGGTGTGGAAGTTCGGCCCCTACGACCCGACCAAGGTGACGGCCGGCTCGCAGCCCGACTGGTACATGGGCTGGCCCGACGGCCTCCTGCGCATCATCCCGACCGGCTGGGAGTCGGTGATCTTCGGCTACACGATCTCGTGGAACGTGATGCTGCCGATCCTCATCGTGCCCCCGATGATGCTGGTCATCCTGATGCTCCTGCCGTTCATCGAAGGCTGGATCACCGGCGACAAGCGGGACCACCACCTGCTCCAGCGTCCGCGCAACGCGCCGACGCGCACGGCGGTCATGGTGTCCCTGATGACCTTCTACGGCCTCGCCTGGGCCGCGGGCGGCAACGACATCATCGCCATCAAGCTGCACCTCAGCATCAACCAGATCACCTACTTCATGCGGGTCGCGATCTTCCTCGGTCCGCTCCTGGCGTTCTGGATCACCCGCCGCTGGTGCATCTCGCTGCAGCGTCACGACAACGAGAAGCTGCTGCACGGCTACGAGACGGGCATCATCACCCGCTCCCCGGAGGGGCAGTACGCCGAGCGGCACCTGCCGATCAACGAGACGTCCGCCTACACCCTCACCGCGCGCGACCGCGACGAGGTCTACACGGTCGGGAGCGACACCGACGCCTCCGGCGTGGCCGCACCCAACTCGCGCTCGGAGAAGCTGCGGGCCAGGCTCTCGTCGTGGATGTACAGCCACAACGTGCAGAAGCCCACCCGGACCGAGCTCGAGGAGGCGCACCACCACGCCGAGCACGAGGCCGAGCTCCAGGCGGGCCTCGACCACCCGGTCGACGGTCACCAGTTCGACGACCACCGCCTGCGCGACACCGACGACGTGCCGCTGCGCGACCACTGATCGTCGTACGACATGCACGAGGGCCCGCCGGGATGACTCCCGGCGGGCCCTCTGCTCGTCCGCGGTGGCTCAGCCGGCGGCCGCGCCCGTGGCTCAGTCGCCCTTGACGTTGACCAGCTGCCGCAGCACGTGGCGCACCTCCACCAGGTCGGCCGCGTCGGCCATCACCTGGTCGATGTCCTTGTAGGCCGCCGGGATCTCGTCGATGAACGCGTCGGTGTCGCGGTACTCGATCCCCGCCATCGCCGCCCGCAGGTCGTCGCCGGTGAAGGTCTTCCGCGCCCGGGTCCGGGAGTACTCCCGGCCGGCCCCGTGGGGTGCGGAGCAGAGCGACACCGGGTCGCCCTTCCCGACGACGACGTAGGACGCCGTACCCATCGACCCCGGGATCAGGCCGGGCCGGCCCGCCTCGGCGTTGATCGCGCCCTTGCGGGACAGCCACACGTCGCGGCCGTAGTGGTGCTCGGGCTCGGTGTAGTTGTGGTGGCAGTTGATCTCCTCCACCCGCTCCACGTCACCGTCCACCCACTCGCCGAACTGGCGCACGACCCGGTCCATCATCTCCTCACGGTTGAGCAGCGCGTAGGTCTGCGCCCACCGCATCTCGCGGATGTAGGCATCGAACTGCTCCGTGCCCTCGGTGAGGTGGGCCAGGTCACGGTCGGGCAGGTCCTCGCCGGCGCAGAGCTCGCGGGCGACCGCGATGTGCTTCTGCGCGATCCGGTTGCCGACCCCTCGCGATCCCGAGTGCAGGAACAGCCACACTCCCCCGGTCTCGTCGGCGGTGACCTCGATGAAGTGGTTGCCCGACCCGAGGGTGCCCAGCTGCAGGTCCCACCGCTTGGCGTACGACGCCGGGTCGAAACCGGCCTCGGCCGCCAGGGCCCGCAGCTGCTCGAGCCGCTGCTCGGTGTGCTCGCGGCTGACCGTGCGGTTCGCGGCACCGGCGTTGAGCGGGACGGCCCGCTCGATCGCCTGGCGCACCGGCTTGCGGTCGCTGGGCAGGTCGCCGGTGGCGTACTGGGTCCGCACGGCGATCATGCCGCAGCCGATGTCCACGCCGACGGCGGCGGGGATGATCGCACCGAGGGTCGGGATGACCGACCCGACGGTGGCACCCAGGCCGAGGTGTGCGTCAGGCATCAGCGCGACGTGCGGGTGGATGAACGGCATCGTGGCCGTCCGCTCCGCCTGCGCGCGCGTGTTGTCCTCGAGGATCGACGCCCAGCTGATGAGCGTCGGGGTCAGGTTCTCCATCGTCCTTCCTTCTCTGGGAGGGTCCCGCACAGTTGCGGGCCGACCCAGGACCGTACGCACCCGGAAACGGCTTGCACCGTCCATTTCCGGTGCCGTAGGGGCGACGGCGGAGAGGTGGCGTCAGCTGAGCGCGGAGCCCTGCTTCCAGGCGGCCGGAGCGAGGTTCCAGTCGCCGTAGCCGTTCTCGAGCGTCATCGGACGGTCGGTGCCGGTGTACTCCACGACGTCGCCACGCCGGGTCATGGCGTAGAGCCAGCCGGCGTCGGCGGTCGACATGCCCGTGCAGCCGTGGGAGACGTTGGCGTAGCCCTGGGAGCCGACCGACCACGGCGCGGCGTGGATGAACTCGCCCGAGTAGGTGACCCGCATCGCCCAGCGCACGTCGTCGATGTCGTAGGCCTCGGGGCTGTTGCGGTTGATGCCGACCGTCTCGGAGTTCATCCGGCGGGTCTCGAACTTCTCCATGATCACCTTGACCCCGGAGCGGGTGGTGAAGCCCGGCTTGCCGGTGGTGATCGGCAGCGTGCGGAGCAGCTCGCCGTTGCTGAAGACCTGCATCTGGTGGGTCTGGGCGTTGACCTTGTAGACATGGGCGTCGCCGACGTGGAAGGACAGCTGACGGTCCTCCTGGCCGTAGATGCCGTTGCCGGCGGGCAGGCTGTTGAGGTCGAGGTCGACCGAGACGTCGGTGCCGGCCTTCCAGTAGCGGGCGGGGCGGAAGTGCGCCTCGCTGTCACTCAGCCAGTACCACGAGCCCTTCTGGGCGGGGGTGCTGGTGACGTTCATGTGCTTCTCGAACATCGCCCGGTCGGTGACCGGGATGTCGAACGTGACCACGACGGGCATGCCGACGCCGACGGTCTCGCCATCGAGCGGGGCGATCGAGGGGTAGGTCTGCTGGTCGAGGGTCAGGTCGATGGTGTGGAATGCACGGGTGCGCTCGACCGCCTCGCCGTCGGAGCGGGTCGCCGAGGCGGAGATCCGGTAGTCGGTGCCCGGCTCGAGCAGGGACGTGGAGGTCCACGTGCCGCCCTCGACGCGGCCCTGGACCGGTCCGGCCGCGGACGTGACGCGTACGTCGGACAGGTCGCCGCCGTCGGCCGACACGGTCACCGGCGCGTCGATCGGCACCGACCCGGGGTCGGCGAAGCTGGTGGTCAACCGGACGGGGTCGACCTGGGCGGCCTTCGAGGCACCCGGGGTGTCGCCGGGAGCGGCCGGGGAGCCGTCATCGGACGTGGGGCTGCTGCTGCACGCGGCGAGGCCGGCGGAGAGCATCAGCAGCGCCGCCGCGGCCGCCGTACGACGGTGCGCGGGACGCGTGGACCTGAGCGCGCGAGTGCGCATGCGACGTGACCCCCATGGAGAGCCCGCCCCGGACGGGCGGGGCGGTGGAACAGAAGAACCCGTCCAGCGTACGTCGCGGACGGGCTCTTCCAGAATTCCCACTCAGGGGCGCGGCTCAGTGGGCGTGCTCGCCCCGGTAGTACTCGAAGACGAAGCCGCACGTGACGACGGCACCGGTGGTGAAGCCGATGATGACCAGCCACCAGGCCGACATCGCGACGCCGTAGACCATGACACCGAGGGCGAGGGCGCACCACAGCGGCCACCAGGAGTAGGGCGGGAAGAAGCCCAGCTCACCGGCCCCGTCGGCGATCTCGCCCTCCTTGCGGTCCTCAGGCCGCGGGTCCATGCGCGAGGCGTGGAACCCGAGGTAGAGGGTGATCATCGCGGTGAGGAGGGCGGTCATCACCAGCGCGGACGTGCCGGTCCAGTCCCCGGAGAGGAACCAGTAGCCGGGTGCCACCACCGCCACGAACACGGTGGTGATCCCGAAGATCCATGCCTCGGCCTTCATCGGTCCCTCTCCTCGTGGGTGCCGTCGACCGGAAGGTCGGCGCGGTCGCGCAGCATCTCCTCGCGGCCGTGCACCTCGGGCGCGTCGGCCACCTGGCCGTCGCGCTCGGCGTCGTTGTCGGCCAGCTCGAGCAGCGCGATCTCCGGGTGGTGCAGGTCGAAGGCGGGCGACTCGGAACGGATGCGCGGCAGCGTGTGGAAGTTGTGGCGCGGCGGCGGGCAGCTGGTCGCCCACTCGAGCGAGCGGCCCCAGCCCCACGGGTCGTCCACGACCACCTTCGGCGCCTTGGCCGAGAGGTAGACGTTGAGCAGGAAGGGCAGCGTCGAGGCGGCCAGCAGGAACGAGCCCACCGTGGAGATCTGGTTGAGCGTCGTGAAGCCGTCCTGCGGGAGGTAGTCGGCGTAGCGACGCGGCATGCCCTCGACGCCCAGCCAGTGCTGGACCAGGAACGTGGTGTGGAAGCCGACGAACAGGATCCAGAAGTGCAGCTTGCCGAGGCGCTCGTCGAGCATCCGGCCGGTCATCTTGGGCCACCAGAAGTAGAACCCGGCGAACATCGCGAACACCACGGTGCCGAAGACGACGTAGTGGAAGTGCGCCACCACGAAGTAGGAGTCGGACACGTGGAAGTCCAGCGGCGGGCTGGCCAGGATGACGCCGGTGAGGCCACCGAAGAGGAAGGTCACCAGGAAGCCGATCGACCACAGCATCGGGGTGTCGAAGGACAGAGATCCCCCCCACATCGTGCCGATCCAGTTGAAGAACTTCACTCCTGTCGGGACCGCGATCAGGAAGGTCATGCCGGAGAAGAACGGCAGGTCCACGGCGCCGGTGACGAACATGTGGTGCGCCCACACCGCCACCGACAGCATCGCGATGCCGAGGGTCGCGGCGACCAGGCCGACGTAGCCGAAGATCGGCTTGCGGCTGAAGACCGGGAGGATCTCCGACACGATGCCGAAGAACGGCAACGCGATGATGTAGACCTCCGGGTGCCCGAAGAACCAGAACAGGTGCTGCCACAGGATCGGACCGCCGTGCGACGGGTCGAACACGTGGGCACCGAGGATCCGGTCGGCCTCCAGCGAGAGCAGCGCCCCCGCGAGGATCGGGAACACCATGATCACGAGCATGCTGGTGATCAGCGTGTTCCACACGAAGATCGGCATCCGGAACATCGTCATGCCGGGCGCGCGCATGCAGATGATGGTGGTGATGAAGTTGACGCCACCGAGGATCGAGCCGAGACCGGCCATCCAGAGGCCCATGATCCAGAGGTCACCACCCACGCCCGGACTGCGTACGGCGTCGGAGAGCGGCGTGTAGGCGAACCAGCCGAAGTCGGCGGCGCCCGAGGGCGTGAGGAAGCCGGACGCGGCGATGAGGCCACCGAACAGGAACAGCCAGTAGCTGAACATGTTGAGGCGCGGGAACGCCACGTCGGGCGCACCGATCTGCAGCGGCATGATCACGTTGGCGAAGCCGAAGAACAGCGGCGTCGCGAACAGCAGCAGCATGATCGTGCCGTGCATCGTGAACAGCTGGTTGTAGAGCTGGTCGTTGACGATCTGCTGGCCAGGGTAGGCGAGCTCGGAACGGATCAGCATGGCCATCAGGCCGGCGACGAGGAACCACCCGAACGAGGTGATCAGGTACATCTTGCCGATCAGCTTGTGATCGGTCGTCGTCAGCAGGCGCACCGCCTGCTCACCGAGCGGCTTCTTGCGCTCCGGCGGAGGTGCCGCGGCGTGCGGGGTGGCTGTGGTTGCAGCGCTCACTGGCTGTGTCCTTCCGAGTCGTCGTCGAGACCCGCCTGTTCCCGGACGAAGTCGCCACCGAGCACGGGCTGCTCGGCGGTGTTGCCGGCGTCGGCCAGCTCGAGGAGGTACGCGTCGTACTCCTCCTGGCCGACGACCTCGACGTTGAAGAGCATCCGCGAGTGGGAGACACCGCAGAGCTCGTAGCACTTGCCGGCGTAGGTGCCCTCGACGGTCGGGGTGACCTGGAGCCTGTTGACCCGGCCGGGGATGACGTCCATCTTCACGAGGAACGACGGGACGCCGAAGTCGTGGATGACGTCAGGAGAGTGGAGGTTGAACTGGATGGTCTGGTCGACCGGCAGCACGAGCGTCGGGATGTCGGCGCCGGTGCCGGACGTGTACACGTAGGAGCCGTAGGCGAAGTCGCCGTCCTCAGCCGTCGCGGACGGGTTCTGCTCGCCGACGCCGTAGTTGAACGTCCACGACCACTGCTGGCCGAGCACCTCGACGGTCATGTCGGGGTTGGCGTCGAGGTTGAGCACCTCGTCCTGGACCCGCACGGTGTGGAAGAAGAACACGACGCACATGAGGACCGGGGCGATCGTGTAGAAGACCTCGAGCGGCAGGTTGTAGCGCGTCTGCCGCGGCACCTCGTCGTCGCTGCGACGACGGAACTTCACCACGGCGTAGAGGATGAGGCCCCAGACGATCACGCCGGTCACCATGGCGGCGACCCAGGCCCACTTCCAGAGCTCGTAGGTGTAGGGACCCTCGGCGGTGGCCCGGTCGGGCATGGCCAGGTTGCGGATCTGGTGCGTGTCGGCCTCGGAACATCCGGCCAGCACCAGCATCGTCACGCCCAGGAGCGCGACCCTCAGGGTGCGCTTCAGGGGCGCGCCTGAAAGGTTGGGGACTTGCAGACCCACTGACGAGCCTCTCTCTCGGTCCTTCACGACACACAGAGAGTATCCCCATCTGACCGCGTCGTGCGGGGCAGGGTCGGGTGTCGGCCGATCTGCGCAGGTCACGGTCCGTCCGCCCGCGCGCAGGCGGCTGCGCGTGGCATAAGTTGCCCGTGTGACTGCCCCTCCGGCCCGGTCCGTCGACCTCGACAGCGCGTCCTCGGCGCCGCTGCACCCGGCGGCGCGCGAGGTGCTCCTGGCCGCCCTCGACCGGGGGTACGCCGACCCGCGCCGGCTGCACCGCGCCGGCCGCGACGCACGACTGCTGGTCGACAACGCGCGTGAGGCCACGGCCGATGCGCTGGGTGTGCGGCCCGACGAGGTCACCTTCACCCCCAGCGGCACGCACGCCGTCCACCTGGGGCTGCTCGGGCTCCTGCGGGGCTCACGGCGCGGGAGCGCGGTCGTGCTCTCGGCCGTCGAGCACTCGGCCGTGCGCCACGCGGTGGCGTGGGGGGCCGACGGCAGCGACCGGGAGGTGCGCGTCGACCGGTCCGGTCTCGTCGACCGGGAAGGCCTCGTCGAGGACGCCCGCTCCCCCGGCGTCGGCGTCGTCGCCCTCCAGACCGCCAACCACGAGGTGGGCACCCTCCAGCCGGTCGGCGGGCTCGACCTGCCCGACGACGTCCCGCTCTTCACCGACGCGTGTGCGTCGATGGGTCGGCTGCCCCTGCCCGGCGGCTGGGCGGCGGCCGCGGGGTCGGCCCACAAGTGGGGTGGCCCGGCGGGCGTCGGCGTGCTGCTCGTCCGCAAGCGGGCGCGGTGGCGCAACCCCTTCCCGGGCGACGACCGCGCCGACGAGCGCTCGACCGGCTTCGAGAACGTCCCCGCGGTCCTCGCTGCGGCGGCCGCGCTGCAGGCGGTGGTGGCCGAGCGCGACGAGGTCAACGCGCGCCAGCACGAGCTCGTGGACGTCGTACGCCGCAGGGTGGGCGCGGAGGTGCCCGACGTCGAGGTCGTCGGCGACCCCGACATCCGCCTCCCCCACCTGGTGACGTTCTCCTGCCTCTACGTCGACGGCGAGGCCCTGGTGACCGAGCTCGACCGGCGCGGCTTCGGCATCGCGAGCGGCTCGGCCTGCACCGCGTCGACCCTGACCCCGAGCCACGTGCTGGAAGCGATGGGCGTGCTGACGCACGGCAACGTCCGGCTCTCGCTCCAGCGCGAGACCAACCGCGCCGACGTCGACGCCTTCTGCGACGCGCTGCCCGGGGTCGTCACCGAGATCCGGTCACGGGTGGGCCTGTGACGCCCCCTCCCGGTGGACGCCTCGACGTCGCCCTCGAGCTCGACTGCCGAGAGGTGCCGTGCCCGATGCCGGTCATCGAGCTCGCGCGCCACCTCGGCGACGTGGAGGTCGGCGAGCTGCTGGCGGTGGTCGCCCACGACCCCGCGGCTGCGGTCGACGTACCGGCCTGGTGCCGGATGAAGGCGCAGGACTACGTCGGCGCGGACGCCGCCGACGACGGTGCACCGCGCTACGTGGTACGACGCCTCACCTGAGGGTCGAGGGCCCAGGCCCTCAGGGACGGATCGTGCGCAGGTGCGGCTCGAAGTCGGCCGCGGCCGCGTCGCCGTAGGTCGCCGCGCAGCGCTCGAGGAAGGCGGTGCGGGAGATCTCGTACTCCTGCGTTCCGACCTGCTCGACGACGTAGACCGCCAGCAGGCAGCCGAGCTGGGCGGCGCGCTCGTGGCCCAGGCCCCAGCTGAGGGCGGCCATGAAGCCGGCACGGAACGCGTCGCCGACCCCGGTCGGCTCGACCTTCTCGATCTCCGGGACGGCCGGCACGACGACCGACTCCTCGCCCTTCCGGTCGATCCGGACGCCGGCCGGGCCGAGAGTGACGACCCAGGTGCCGACGCGGTCGAGCACCTCCGCGGCGCTCCAGCCGGTCTTCTGGGTGATCAGGCTGGCCTCGTACTCGTTGGAGAACAGGATCTCGGCGCCGTCGATGAGCGGACGGATCAGGTCGCCGTCGCCGAAGGCGAGCTGCTGGGAGGGGTCGGCCAGGAACCGGTAGCCGCGCTGGCGGCACTCCTCGGTGTGACGGAGCATCCCCTGCGGGTCGTCGGGGCCGATGATGACGTAGTCGGGCTCGCCCACGCGGTCGACGATCGGCTTGAGCTCGATCTCGCGGGACTCGCTCATCGCGCCGGCGTAGAAGCTGGCGATCTGCGCGTGGGCGGTGTCGTTGGTGCACACGAAGCGGGCGGTGTGGCGGGTCTCGGAGACGTGCACCGAGTCGCAGTCGACGTTGTGGCGCTCCAGCCACGCGCGGTACTCGGCGAAGTCCTCGCCGACCGCCCCGACCAGCACCGGGCGCAGGCCCAGGTTGCCGAGCCCGAAGCAGATGTTGGCCGCGCAGCCACCGCGTCGTACCTCGAGGTCCTCGACGAGGAACGAGACCGAGAGCTTGTCGAGCTGGTCGACCACCAGGCTGTCGGCGAACTTCCCCGGGAAGGACATCAGGTGGTCGGTCGCGATCGATCCGGCTACGAGGAGGGACACGCCCGGACACTACCCCGCGGTACGGCTCGGGATACGCATCAGTAGCCAATACCGTCGACCCCATGACGACGTCCCGACGCCCCGCGCCCTTCTTCAGCGACGAGCTGGGCACCCCCGCCGAGATGGCCGCCGACGGCCGGGAGACGAGACGCAACCTCGGTCTGCAGAGCCGCCTCGAGCGCGCCGCGCAGGCCGCTGTCGCCCCCGCGCCCAGCCTGCACTTCGACGACTACCCGGCCGAGGTCGGCAAGCGCGAGATCCGGGTCTCCGACGCCGCGACCCGCATTGCCAACGCGCTCCACCTGCACCTGGACTGAGGTGACGCGCGGGGCTGAGCTTGCGAAGCCCCGGTCAGCAGCCGGAGAGCAGCCCGAGCCACGACGTACGACGAAGGCCCCCGCCAGGGGCGGGGGCCTTCGTGGTGTCTCAGATCAGTGGAACGAGTCGCCGCAGGCGCAGGAGCCGGTGGCGTTGGGGTTGTCGATCGTGAAGCCCTGCTTCTCGATGGTGTCGACGAAGTCGATCTCGGCACCGTTGAGGTAGGGGACGCTCATCCGGTCGACGACCACGGTCACGCCGTCGAAGTCGGTGGTCACGTCGCCGTCGAGGGTGCGCTCATCGAAGAAGAGCTGGTAGCGGAGGCCCGAGCAGCCACCGGGCTGCACGGAGATCCGCAGGGCCAGGTCGTCGCGACCCTCCTGCTCGAGGAGGCTGTTGATCTTGCTGGCGGCGACAGCGGAAAGGTTGATCTGATCGGTGCGGCGCTCAGTGGTCTCGACCTGCTCGGTCATCTCATCACTCCAGAAGTCTCGGGTACTGCTTGCCTCAATGGTCGCACACCGAGGGTTATTCCCCGAGGTCGTGGGCGCAATGGTGCCCGATCGGGGAGGGTGGCGGCAGATTGCACGTTTGCGGGCCAGCGGTGGCCCGTCTGCCGCCACCGTCCGTACGCCATCCCGCGAGGTGGCGGCGGACCACACGCTGCCAAGGAGCGCAACGGCGATCTGCCGCCACCTTCAGGCGGTACGCCGCCGGGGTGGCGCCACGGGGATCCGCTTGAGAAAGGCGAGCCTCCCTGCGGGGGTGAACAGGGAGTCCCGGAGAAGCCGGTGCCATCCCCGTATGCGAGTGGGGTCGTGGTCCCTCCCCAGCGACCGGTCGGCATCCTCCAGGATCGTCACCGCCCGATGGATGACGTCTCCCCCGGTGTACCCGCGGCGCACGAATCCCTCTCGATCGACCCGGCGGTCCCGTCGCCGGTCACCGACCCTGCGCGGTGCCTTCTCGTGCTCGTCCCCGTCGAACTCATGAAGAGCAGTCGTCCCGACGACCCATAGATCGGCCTGAGCCACCAGCACTCCGTCGGCATCCACCAGCTCCCACTGTGGCTCCACCTCGATGCCGCACACGACGTGCAGCAGCCGGAGCAGCGACTCCCACAGGGACTGGGCGCGACCGTCCGCCAAAGGCAGCGCCGCTCGCAGCCGCCGGCCACCCGGTCGTCGGGTCCTCGCGATCACCTCCAGCTGCTCCAGCGAGACCAGCTCGAGGAAGATTGCCGCGTCGATCAGCGCGACGATGTCGACGACGCCGAGCCACCGCGCCGCCGCCGTGAGCGCCTCAGGGACAGTCGCGACACGCAGGCCACGCACGACGACGTGCTCCACGGGTCGGATGTGGCGGCTCGTGTGCACGCCGCTGCGCATGGGCCGCGGGTCGTCCTTGGCCAACGCGACGAAGACAGGGCATTCCTCGGGCAACGGAGGCAGGGGAACCCCGTGGACCTCGAGGGCCGTGAGCCCGGTGAAGCAGCCGACGTCGGTCATCAGGAGCTGCCACCCGGACAGGTCGTCCTCAGCCCAGGCCGGCGGATGCTCCGCCGACTGCCAGGCACCCGCCTGCTTGTGCACGCCGTACGTCACGCGCGCCCACGTCGCTCCGCGTCGATGCCCACGCACCGCTTCCAGCTCATCCATGCCTCGAGGGTCATGGCACCCCCTCCGGCCGTCACAGGACCGCGACCGAGCCTGTGGACAACGATCTCGAGGTCCTTGCTGTGGACAGCTGCGGGCCCGGGGTCGGCCCGTCGGGGGTGGCGGCAGATTGCGCGGGTCCGGCCAGTGGCCACGCGATCTGCCGCCACCCGCACGAGCGAGCGAAGGGATGGTGGCGGCACCTTGCGCACGGGGACGGCACCGGCTCGCGATCTGCCGCCACCCCCACGAGCGAGCGGAGGTCGTGGGCGCAATCGGGACTGCGTCAGCGCGACCAGGTGCGCGCGACCCGGGCGGCGAGGTCGGCGAGGGCGTCGGCGGGTGCGCTGAACGCGCGCTCCTCCCCCACCAGGTCGACGAGGGAGTACGCCGACTCGATGCCGAGGGCGCGCATCTCGCGCGAGCCGACGAGCACCTGGCCGGCGAGGGCGATGCAGGGACGGAGGGCCTCCGAGGCGACGGCAGCCACGCCGTAGGGCACCTTGCCGGCCCGGCTGGAGAAGTCGAAGGCGCCCTCGCCGGTCACGACCAGGTCGGACGCGCGGGCCCGGTCGGCGAGCGACACCGCGGACGCGACCAGGCCGATGCCCGGCTCCCGGGAGGCGCCGAGGACGAGGAGGGCGTAGCCGATGCCGCCCGCGGCGCCGGCGCCCTTCTCCAGCGACGTACGCCGATCGGTGGCGGCGGCGAAGACCTCGAGCCACCCGTCCACCTCGGCGACCCGGTCCTCGGCGACGCCCTTCTGCGGCCCGAAGGTCTTGGTGGCGCCGAAGAGCCCGGTCAGGGGGTTGTCCACGTCGCTGGCCGCGACGAGCGTGACTCCGTCGAGCCGGGAGCGTGCCGCGGACAGGTCCACCGTCGTCACGGTCCCCAGCGGGGCTGCCCCGCCGTCGAGCACGCCGTCGGCCTGCGCGCCGAGGGCGGCCAGGACACCCGCGCCGCCGTCGTTGGTGCCGGTCCCACCCAGACCGACCACGACGGTCGTCGCGCCACCGGCCACCGCGGCCAGCACCAGCTCACCCACGCCCGCGCTCGAGGCGGTCTCGACCGGACCCGAGGACAGGTGCAGGCCGGCGGCCTGCGCGCTCTCGACGTACGCCGTCGTGCCCACCCGCAGCACCACCGCGGGCACCGGGTCGCCGTGCGGCCCGCTGACCGTCACGGCGTCGAGGGATCCGCCGAGGGCGGCGTGCAGGACGTCGACGAAACCGGGGCCGCCGTCGGCCATGGGAGCGAGGTCGAGCTCGTCGTCCGGCGCGTGCCGGCGCCAGCCGGCGGCGACCGCCTCCGCGGCCTGGACCGCGGTGAGGGTGCCGGCGAACTTGTCCGGGGCGATCAGCACGCGCATGGCTGCATCCTTGCAGTGGGTGCGTCGGGCATGCTTACCTGCATGAGCCTCGACCCCATCGTCGCCGAGATCACGGTCCCGGCGAGCATCACCGAGGCCTTCGTCGGCTTCACGGCCCAGATGGGCGAGTGGTGGGATCCCCTGCTCAGCCCCGAGCCGCCCACCTTCAACGGCATCGCCATCGACCCCGACGGACCGGTCGCGTCGGTGCACGGCGAGGAGCAGTACGTCTGGGGCCGGGTGATGAAGTGGGACCCGATCGGCCACTACACGCAGGAGCTCTGGCTCGGGCACCCCGAGGAGGAGGCGACCGTGCTCGACGTCCGCTTCACCGAGGCACCCGAAGGCACGCTGGTGCGGCTCGTCCACAGCGGCTGGACCCCCGCCACCGAGGAGGTGCGCGAGAAGTACACGCACTGGGGCGACCTCCTGCAGAGGTACGCCACCCACGTGTCGTGAGCACGCCGCTCGTCCGGCCGATGCGCGTGGAGGACCTCGAGGCGTTCGCCGAGATCACCGCGACCTCCTACCACGAGGTCGACACCCGCACCCACCAGCGCGCCTGGCCCGACCCCGTACGACGCCCCGCCGCCCGCAACAGCCACTGGATCCGACGGACCGGGCAGGCGCTGGTGACCGACCCGGGCGGCTGCTGGGTGGCCGAGGTCGACGGCGAGGTGGTCGGCGGCGCGGTCTCGCGGGTCCGCGAGCTGATGTGGATCCTCGCGTCCTTCGCCGTCCGTCCCGAGCACCAGGGTCGCGGCATCGGCACCGAGCTGATGGCGGCGGCGATGCACCACGGCCGCGGGTGCCTGCGCGGCATGTTCGCCGCCAGCGCCGACCCCGGCGCCGTACGCCGCTACCGGCTGGCCGGCTTCGACCTGCACCCGCAGATGATGCTCACCGGGGTGGTCGACCGGAGCGCGATCCCGGTGGTGGACCGGGTCCGCGAGGGCACGGCCGGCGACGTGGACCTGATGGACTCCGTCGACCGCCGCACGCGCGGCGCGGCCCACCTCGGTGACCACGAGCTGCTGCTCGCCCAGTTCAGGCTGGTGGTGACCGACCACTCGACCGGATCGGGCTACGCCTACGTCGACGACGACGGCTCGCCGGTGCTCGTGGCGGCCACCAACCGGCGTACGGCGTCGGGGCTCATGTGGGAGGCCCTGGCGTCCTCGTCACCGGGCACGCAGGTGTCGGTCCACCACGTCACGGCGGCCAACGCGTGGGCCCTCGACGTCGGGCTGGCAGCGCGGATGGCGATCTACACCAACGGCTACCTGTGCCTGCGGCGGATGAAGCCGCCGGCGCCCTACCTGCACCACGGCTCGCTGCTCTAGCCCGACGACCCGTCGGGCGGCGCCTCAGGTCGCCGAGCCCGGCTCCAGGCGTGCGCCTGCGGCCACGGTGCCGGAGACCCGGGAGTCGCGGCCGACGAGCACGAGGTCGTCGTCGTGGGCCAGGCGCCGCGTCGGCTCCGCGCCGACCCGTGCCTTCGCGAGCACCTCGGAGCGCTCGTCGAGGACGGAGGTGCGCACCACCGATCCCGCGCGGATGACGCAGTCCTCCATCACCACGCTGTCGTGGATCTCCGCACCCTTTTCCACCACGACGCCGGGACCCAGCACGCTGCCCGTGACGAGGCCGGCGACGTCCGCCCCCGGGGACAGCATCGAGTCGCGGCACTCCCCCGACGCCCGGACACGGGCGGCGGGACGGTCGGGCCAGTGCGAGATGACCGGCCGGCCGGGGTGGTCGAAGACGTCGACCCGGCCGGCGAGCAGGTCGCGGTGGGACTGCAGGTAGAGGCTCGGCTGGCCGACGTCACGCCAGTAGCCGGTCAGCGGGACCGCGACGGTCTTCCCGGTCTCCACGAGCCGCGGAAGCAGGTGCTCGCCGAAGTCGCCGATGCCGCTGTCGCCGCCGTCGGCCTCCGCCGACAGCTCGCGACGCAGGTCGCGCAGCGTCGCCAGCAGCGCCTCGGTGTCGTAGAGGAAGATCTCGGTCGCGACGGTGCCCGCCGAGGGCCGGGACGGCTTGTTCTCGACGCCGGTGACGGTGCCGTCGCGGCCTGCGATCACGACGACGTTGTCCGAGGCGTCCTTCTTGGTGACCTCGCTGGTCAGCACGGTGGCCACGCGACCGGCGGCGACGTGCTCCTCGACCACGGGCGCGAGGTCCATGTTGAAGACGTGGTCGGCGCTGCACACGGCGAGCGTGCGCGCACCGAACGCCTCGATGTCGGCCGACATCCGCAGCAGCAGGTCGCCGTTGCCGTGGGCGAAGCCGCTCTCGGTCGCGGGTCCGGTGCCGGTCTGCGGGACGATGCGGCGGAAGCCGCCGCGGTTGCGGTCCAGGCTCCACGGGCGACCCCCGGAGAGGTAGTCGTCGATCGAGGTCACCTGGTACTCCAGGGACACCCACACGTCGGCGAGGTCGGCGTGCACGAGCCCCGAGAGGGCGAAGTCGACCAGCCGGTGCACCCCGCCGTAGGGCAGCGCGGGCTTGGCCCGCTCGCGCGTCAGCACGTCCATCCGGGACCCCTGGCCCCCGGCCTGCACCAGGGCAAGCACCTCACCGCGTCGCGTCATGGCCGAAGCATGGCACCCGGGTGAGCTGTCCGCGCCCCCTCATAGGATGAAGGAATGAGCCTCGTCGACCTGCCGCTCCTCCCCCTCGGCAAGGGCCGCGACCTCGACGCCGAGCGCGGCGTGGAGTGTCCCGGCGACCTGCCCGCGGCGTCCGACCCCGACCTGGTCGCCCGGGCGCGCGCGGCCAAGGAAGCGTTGGGCGAGCGGGTCTTCGTCCTCGGTCACCACTACCAGCGCGACGAGGTCATCCAGTTCGCCGACGTCACCGGCGACTCCTTCAAGCTGGCCCGCGACGCGGCCGCACGCCCTGCCGCGGAGTTCATCGTCTTCTGCGGCGTCCACTTCATGGCCGAGTCCGCCGACATCCTCACCTCGCCGAGCCAGCAGGTGGTCCTCCCCGACCTCGCCGCCGGTTGCTCGATGGCCGACATGGCCCGTCTGCGCCAGGTCGAGGACGCCTGGGACGCGATGGCCGACGCGGGCATCCAGGACGCCGTCGTCCCGGTGACCTACATGAACTCCAGCGCCGACATCAAGGCGTTCTGCGGGCGCAACGGCGGAGTCGTCTGCACCTCGTCCAACGCCGACGTCGCGCTGGACTGGGCGTTCGCCCAGAAGGCCGATCTCGGCGAGGGCGCCAAGGTGCTCTTCCTGCCCGACCAGCACCTCGGTCGCAACACCGCGGTGCTCCAGATGGGCATCGGCCTCGACGAGTGCGTCGTGTGGGACCCGTTGCAGCCCGGCGGCGGCCTGACCGCGGAGGAGCTCCGGAATGCGCGGATGATCCTCTGGAAGGGTCACTGCTCGGTGCACGGCCGCTTCTCCGAGGACGTCGTCGACGAGCTGCGCGTCAAGCACCCCGGCATCAACGTGCTGGTCCACCCCGAGTGCAAGCACGAGGTCGTGCTCAAGGCCGACCTGGTCGGCTCCACCGAGTTCATCATCAAGACCATCGAGGCCGCCGAGCCCGGCACGGTGTGGGCCATCGGCACCGAGCTCAACCTGGTCAAGCGCCTCGCCGACGCCCACCCCGACAAGACGATCGTCTTCCTCGACCGCAACGTCTGCTACTGCTCGACGATGAACCGCATCGACCTCCCGCACCTCGTCTGGGCCCTCGAGAGCCTGGTCGCCGGCACCGTCGTCAACCGGATCACCGTCGACCCCGACACCGAGGCCGATGCGCTCGTTGCGCTCCAGCGGATGCTCGACCTGCCCGGCAAGTCGCACCGCGACTGAGCGACCGGGCGCGACGACGATGGCACGACGACGGATCAGCGACTCCGAGCGCCGCAGCCGGATCGCCGTACGACACGCGCTGGCGCCGGCGCACCGGCTGACCGACGTCGCCGAGGTGACCCGCGCGATGACGGTCCTGCACGCGACCGAGGCGGCCACCGTGCACCTCGCGGTCGCCGCCCGCGCCGAGGGCGTCAAGCCCGAGGACGTCGACGCGGAGCTGTACGACGCCCGGTCGGTGGTGAAGCAGCTCGCGATGCGACGGACGCTGTTCGTCTTCCCACGTGAGCTGCTGCCCGCGGCATGGGGCAGCGCCTCGGCACGGGTGGCGACCTCGGAGCGCAAGCGGATCGCCAAGGCCATCGCCGCCGGCGGCATCGCCCCCGACGGGGAGGCGTGGCTGGACGCCGCCCGCGACGCGACGCTCGCCCGCCTGGCGGCGGGGCCGGCGACCACCGCCGAGCTGCGCGCCGAGGTCCCCGAGCTGGCCGGGATGGTCGGCGGCACGACCGACAAGACGTGGGACCGACCCGTGTCGGTCGCCCCCTGGGTGCTCACCCACCTCGGCCTCGAGGGGAAGGCCCTGCGCGGGCGCAACGCCGGGCACTGGCGCCTCAACAAGCCGACCTGGACGACCGCCGAGGACTGGCTGGGGGTCGTGGACGAGCCGCTCGGGCAGGACCCCGGCTACGCCGCGCTGGTGGACCGGTGGCTGACCACCTTCGGACCCGGCACCGCGGCCGACATCCAGTGGTGGTTGGGGTCGACCAAGACCGCCGTCACCCGGGCACTGGCCGACCTGGGCGCCGTCGAGGTCGACCTCGACGACGGCACGACGGGCTGGGTCCACCCCGCCGACGAGGACAGCGGACCCGTCGAGCCGTGGGCGGCACTCCTGCCGACGCTCGACCCCACGGTGATGGGCTGGAAGTCGCGCGGCTTCTACCTCGCCCCGGAGCATGTCCCCTACCTCTTCGACACCAACGGCAACGCCGGCACCACGGCGTGGTGGGACGGCCGCATCGTGGGCTGCTGGGTCCAGGACGAGGAGGGGGTGGTGCGGCTGTCCCTGCTCGAGGACGTGGGACCCGACGGGCTCGCCGCCCTCGAGCTCGAGGCGCAGCGGCTCACCGCCTGGCTCGACGGCACCGTCATCGGCAACGTCTACGCCTCGCGGCAGATGAAGCAGGCCAAGCTGCCCTGACCCCGGCGCGACCTGCGCGGGACGGGCTCAGGCGTCGGCGCGGGGCAGCTCGAACCAGAACACGGCTCCGCCGCCCTCGCGGTCCTCGACGCCCATCTGGCCGCCATGGGCCTCGACGATCCGACGACACGTCGCCAGCCCGATGCCCGAGCCCTCGACGGTCTTGTCGAGGCGCGCCAGCGGCGCGAACACCCGCTCGCGCTTCTCGTCCGGGATCCCGCGGCCCCGGTCGCGCACCTCGACGCGGTGGTGCCCGTCGACCGGCATCGAGTCGACCTCGACGTCGGGCTGCTCGCCCGCGACGGTGAACTTCGCCGCGTTGTCGACGAGGTTCATCAGCACCGACCGCAGCTGGCCGGCGTCACCGCGCACCAGCGGCAGCTCGCCCACGCCCACCTGCTCGCGGGGGATCCGCCCGGTGAGGTCGTCGAGCGCCGACTGCATCTCCACGGCGAGGTCGACGACGTCCTCACCCGGGGCCTGGCCCTGCTGCGCGAACTCCAGCAGGTTGTTGATCAGGTCGGTCATCCGGTCCACGCCGCGGCGCGCGCGGGCCAGGGTGTCGAGCTGGTCGGGCTCCTCGATGTCGAGCTCGAGCGTCTCGAGCGACAGCGAGATGGACGTCAGCGGGTTCTTCAGGTCGTGGCTGACCTGCCCGGCGAACTGGGCAAGGCGCTCGTTGGAGGTGCTGAGGCGGGCGTTGGCCACGCTGAGGCGGCGCGAGGCGAGCTCGAGCTCGAGGACGTCCACCACGCGGTCGGCGAGCTGGGCCAGGCCTCGGGCCGCCTGGGGCGTCACCTCGTGGGACCGGTCGTCGAAGACGCAGAGGGTGCCGATGGTGACGCCGGCGGGTGTCGTGAGCGGGTGGGAGCCGTAGTACTTCACGTCGGCGAGCTCGCCGGTCGTCCACGGGTTGTGGGCGAAGCGCACGTCGTCACCGGCGTCCTCGAGCATGATCGGCGTGCCGCTCTCCACCACGAGCCGGCACATCGAGTGGTCGATCGGCGAGTCGGCGCCGTCGAAGCCGGCCGTCGCGACCTGGTGCTGCGAGTGGGAGCTCAGCAGGTTGACGGCGGCGAAGGGCACGCCGGCGACCTGGGCGGCGAGCTGCACGAGGGAGTCGAGCTCGCGGCGTGGCGCCCCGTCGAGGACGTCGTACGCCGCGATCGAGCGGTCGCGTGCCTCCGCGTCCGTCACAGCCCCGGGGCCTTCCAGACCGCCAGCCACCGCTGCAGGTCCGGCTCCATGGGGAGCTCGGCTCCCAGCAGGTCGCGCACGGACAGCTCCAGCAGCGTGTCGCGGGTCTGCTCGCCCGAGGGCGCGAAGGGGTAGAACGTGCCCTGCTTGTAGAGGTAGGTGAGGCCGAAGCGCTGACCCGACGCGTTGGCGAACGGGACCATCGAGCACAGCAGGCCGGACTCGAACCCGTTGAGCTCGAGCGTGGTGTTGACGGCGTGGAGGTCGGTGCACAGCCCGGGCACGTCGTCCTTGTCACCGGCGACCACGAGCCAGGTGAACCCGAAGTCGTCCTGGGTGATCTCGACCTCGGGCGCCTCGGCGTCGTCACGGATCAGGGCCAGCACGTCGGCCTGGGTCTGGGCGAAGGCCGCCCCGGCAGCCGAGCGGTAGCAGACCGATCCCGCGCCGGTGGGCTCGAACCCCAGCGCGGTCTGGAGCGTGATCGCCGCGCTCGGCACGTGGAAGAGCGCGTCGAGGTTGTTGCGCTTGGGCTGCGTCCGCGCGCGCATCGCCTCCCAGAGTCCCATCGCCGTCCCCTCAGTCGTTCGGCCGGCTCAGCTCGGCCTGGATCCGGGCGAGCTGCTCGAGCCGTTGCTGGAGGGGCGGGTGGGTGGCCATCAGGCCGCTCAGGCCACCGGCGAACGCCGGGACGATGCACAGCGCGCTCGCCGAGTTGGCCGTGCGCAGGTCCTTCGTCGGGATGGCTGCGGCCGACTCGCCGCTGATCTTCTGCAGGGCCGAGGCGAGGGCTGCCGGCTTCATCGTCAGGTAGGCGCCCGACCGGTCGGCGCAGAGCTCGCGGTAGCGCGAGAGGACGCGCAGCATCACGAAGCTGACGGCGTACACGAACAGGCTGACGAGCAGCACGACCAGGGCGACCGGCAGGGCGCTGTTGTTGTTGCCGCGCGAGCGGCCCATGCCGCCGAACTGTGTGAAGCGCATCAGCAGGCCCGCCGCGATGCCGGCCGACGAGGCGATCGTCATCACCAGCACGTCGCGGTGGGCGACGTGGCTCAGCTCGTGGGCCAGGACCGCCTCGAGCTCCTCGGCATCGAGCTTCTGGAGGATGCCGGTCGTCACGCAGACCACCGCACGGTCGGGCGAGCGACCGGTCGCGAAAGCGTTGGCGACCGGCAGGTCGGAGACACCGACCCGCGGCTTGGGCATGTCGGCGAGGGCGCAGAGCCGGTCGATCATGCCGTGCAGCTCGGGCGCCTCCTCCGGGCTCACCTCGCGGGCGCGCATCGCCCGCATCGCGACCTTGTCGGAGCTCCACCACTGCCAGAAGGCGATGCCGATCGCGATGGCTGCGACCGCGATGGCCCCGCCGGCGCTGTTGACGTAGGCGATGACCAGCGAGACGAGGCCCACGAACAGCGCCCCGAGCAGGAACATGGTGAGGGTCATCCGGGCGGTCAGCCCGGAGTCCTTGATGAAGCGGGAGGTGGCCACGAGTCGGCCGACCTCAGCCAGGGATGAGGCCGTCGTCGCCCAAGAGCTCACGGACCTCGTCGATGGTCGCGTCCGGCGGCGGCAGGATCAGGTCGGACTCGTCGAGCGAGTCGAGCTCGTGGTGCGAGCCGCTCGCGCGGACGGCGGACAGCAGGCCGTGCAGGGCCGTGCGGAACATCGCCTCGTCACCCGAGTCGACGGCCTGCTCGATCTGGTTGTCGAGGCCGTTGAGGGCGTCGAGCGCGTGGTCGTCCAGGTCGTACTGACCCTCGCCGAGGATGCGTACGATCATGCGCGACCGCCCTCGTTGGTCTCGCCCTCGGCGCGCACGGTCTCGGGCTCCTCGGCGAGGATGTCGCCGCCCGTCTCGGAGGACTCGATGGCCTGCGGGGCGCTCGAAGCCTTGAGCCGCGCCAGCTCGGCCTCGACGTCGGAGCCAGAGCTGAGGGCGTCGAGCTCACGCGTGATGTCGTCGCCGGCGTTGAGCTGGGAGGCGTCGTCGAGGGCGCCGGAGGCGATCAGCTCGTCGATGGCCTGGCCGCGCGCCTGCATCTGGGCGGTCTTGTCCTCGGCACGCTGGATGGCGAGGCCGACGTCGCCCATCTCCTCGCCGATGCCCGACATCGCCTCGCCGATGCGCGTCTGCGCCTCGGCGGCGGTGTAGGTGGCCTTGATGGTCTCCTTGCGGGTGCGGAAGGCCTCGACCTTGGCCTGCAGCCGCTGCTGCGCCAGGACGAGCTTCTCCTCCTCGCCCTGGAGCGTCGCCTGCTGCTCCTTGAGAGCGGTGATCTGCGAGGCGAGCCCCGACTTGCGGGTCAGCGCCTCGCGGGCGAGGTCCTCGCGACCGGCGCCGATGGCCTTCTCGGCCTGTCCCTGCAGCTTGGCCGCCTGCTGGTCGAGCTGGTTGACCTGCAGCTCGACGCGCTTGCGGCTGGTGGCCACGTCGGCGACACCGCGGCGGACCTTGGAGAGGAGCTCGAGCTGCCGTTGGTAGCTGTAGTCGAGGGTCTCGCGGGGGTCCTCCGCCTTGTCCAGGGCCTTGTTGGCCTTGGAGCGGAAGATCAGGCTGATGCGCTTCATGAGACTCATCGGGGTGGAGACCCTCTCTTGGTCATGCGGGGGTGGTGGCTGGAACGACTGGACTGTCGTTCTCACCCTAGAACCAAACCCAAGGCGGAGGTAGGGCATCCCGCGACGCCGCGCCCGGCGGGTCGCGACGATAGGCTGGTCACACCGTCACGATCCGTCCATCCGTTCCTCTCGTAGCCATGTGAAGGCAGCACGCGTGTTCCGTCGTACCAACTCCGAGCCGGAGACCCCCACCACCGACCTGAAGGCGGGTGGCAAGGGTCGACCCACGCCGACKCGCAAGGAGGCCGAGGCAGCCGCCCGGGCCCGTGCGAAGGTGCCCCGCACGCGCAAGGAGCAGGCCGCCGCCCAGCGCGCCGCGCGCGGCGACACGTCCCGCAAGATGCGCCAGGCGATGAAGACCGGTGACGAGAAGTACCTGCCCGCCCGCGACCGCGGTCCCGTGCGCCGCTTCATCCGCGACTTCGTCGACTCGCGCTTCTCCTTCATCGAGCTGATGGTCCCGCTGCTGATCGTGTCGATGGTGCTGGGCTACTCCGGCAGCTCGACGATGGTCCAGCTCGGCAACACGGTCCTGTTCACCACCCTGCTGGTGATCGTCCTCGACATCGTGATGCTCCGGTTCCGGCTGCGCCGCGAGCTCGCCCGCCGCTTCCCCGAGGAGCCGGTCAAGGGCACCACGCTCTACGCCGCGATGCGGTCCCTGCAGATGAAGTTCCTCCGGCTGCCCAAGCCGCAGGTCAAGATCGGCGAGAAGCTCCCCGAGACCTATCGATGAGCCCGCGCTGATGTCCCACAGCCACTCCCCCGCGGGCGGGGGACCCAGTGCCGACGTGTCCGTGCGGGTCGCCTGGGCCGACGACGCGACGTCGATCGCCGCCGTGCAGGTCCGGGCGTGGCCCGAGCTCTACGCCGGCCTGCTGCCGGCCGAGGTGCTGCCGACCGACGTCGACGCCGTCGCCGAGCAGTGGCGCCAGGTGCTCGCGCGTCCGGCCGACGCCCGCAACCGGGTGCTCGTCGCCCTCGAGCGCAACCGGGTGGTGGGCTTCGCCCTGACCTCGGCGGCCACCGACCCCGACTGCGACCCCGTCGCCGACGGAGAGCTGGCCGAGGTGACCCTCGACCCCTCGGAGCGGGCGAAGGGCCACGGCTCGCGGCTGCTCCAGGCAGCCGTCGACACGCTCGCCGCCGACCGCTTCACCCGCGCCGTGAGCTGGGTCAACGCCGGCGACGACGCCCTGCGGACGTTCCTCACCGACGCCGGCTGGGCACCGGACACGGCCCACCGCGAGCTCGACCTCGACGGGACCGGCACGACCACCGTCAAGCAGGTACGCCTCCACACGGCGATCGCCTGACCTCGTCTCTCGCGGCATGACCCGATCGGGGTAATTCACCCGTGGGGCACTTGCATTTCGCGTGACGCGCGTCACCATGGAGTGACCGGCCGCTCGCCGGTCCACCACGGGGGTCCAGATGCTAGGTCCGCTTCCCGCTCTGCACAGGTACGTGCTCGTCCTCGCCGCGCTCGTCGTCTGCGTCGGCATCGGCCTCTGGTTCGGCGCCGTGCCGGAGCTCCCGCTCAACCTGCGGGTGGGGCTGGTCGCCGGTGCCGCAGCGGGGGCCGCCGCGGCGTTCGTGCTCGTCCACGACTTCCACCAGCAGCAGGGCCGCGCCGCCCGCGCACGCCGTCGCCACTGAGCTGCGGGTCGGGACGGGCTCCGGGCCCGCCCGGCAGATGACCTAGCCTCGGGGCGTGTCCGAAGCCGCCCTCAGTCCCACTGAGCGGTCGGCGATCGTCCGCGACAGCCTGGCGGTCGGCCTGGCCACCGGGGCGTACGGCTTCGGCTTCGGCGCCGTGTCGGTCGCCTCCGGCCTGAGCATCGCCCAGACGTGCGTGCTGTCGCTGCTGATGTTCACCGGTGCCAGCCAGTTCGCCCTCGTGGGAGTCGTGGCCGCGGGAGGCGCCCCGGTGTCGGGTGCGGCGACGGCACTGCTGCTCGGCACCCGCAACACCCTCTACGGCCTCCGGATGGCGCCGCTGCTGCGCTGGCGCGGCTGGCGGCGCGTGGCGGCCGCCCACGTGCTGATCGACGAGTCGACGGCGATGGGGGTCACCCGCGACACCACCGAGGGCACCCGCCTGGGCTTCCTCACCACCGGTGTCTCCGTCTTCGTCCTGTGGAACGTCGCGACCGCCGTCGGGGCGGTCGCCGGCGAGGCCGTCGGCGACCCCCGCACGTTCGGTCTCGACGCCGCCGTGGGCGCCGCGTTCCTCGCCCTGCTGTGGCCGCGGCTCCGCGACCGGCGCAACATCCTCGTGGGCGTCCTCGCCGCGGCCGTCGCGCTCGCGGCGGTGCCGGCGACGGCGGCCGGCGTGCCGGTGCTCGCGGCAGGTGGAGTGGCGCTGCTCGTCGGGGTGCTGGGCAAGCGCCAGGACCCCACCGAGGTCCCCGGGCCCGACGACGTGGCAGGGAGGCACCACTGATGTGGACCGCCGTGCTGCTGGCCGGCGTCGGGTGCTACCTGCTCAAGCTGGCGGGGCTGTCGCTGCCGGAGCGGGTGCTGGCGCACCCGACGGTCGAGCGGGTCGCCGACCTGATCCCGGTGGCGCTGCTGTCGGCACTGGTCGCCGTGCAGGTCTTCTCGACAGGCCCCGAGCTGGTGCTCGACGCACGCGCGCTGGGCCTCGCCTTCGCCGTGGTGGCCCTGCTGCTGCGCATGCCGTTCCTCGTCGTGGTCGTGGGGGCGTCGGTCGTGGCGGCCGTGGCTCGCCTCGTCTGACGCCCCCACTCCCCATGTGGGTCGGCTGGGGTGGTCAGCCGACCGAGACGGCGCTCCAGGCCGCGGCCACAGCGGTGTGCTGTGCCGAGCCGGCGCCGTACAGGTCCCGCGCCGCGTCGAGCGTCGCGGTGCGCGCACCGGCGTACGTGGTCCCGGAGGTCATGTAGACCGTCAGCGCGCGGTACCAGATCTTCGCTGCCGCGTCCCGGCCGATGCCGGTGACCGACGAGCCGTTGCAGGTCGTCGAGCTGTGGCTCACGCCGCCGATCGTCCTGGTCCCGCTGCCCTCGGCGAGCAGGTAGAAGAAGTGGTTGCCGATGCCGGAGGAGTAGTGCACGTCGACGTCCTTGGCGGCGCTGCTCCAGCAGTCGAGCGAGCTGCCGTCGGACGACGGGCGGTCCATCCGGCGGAACCCGGCGTGCTCCTTGAGGTCGAACTCCTCGCCGATGAGGTAGTCGGCCGGGTCGTTGGCGTTGGCCGCGTGGAACTCGACGAGGGTGCCGAAGATGTCGGAGGTCGCCTCGTTGAGGCCGCCGGACTCGCCGGAGTAGGTCAGGTTCGCGGAGTTCTCGGTCACGCCGTGGGTCATCTCGTGACCGGCGACGTCGAGCGAGACCAGCGGCCCGAAGTCGACGCCGTCGCCGTCGCCGTACGTCATCTTGCTGCCGTCCCAGAACGCGTTGACGTAGCCGTTGCCGTAGTGGACCCGGTTGTAGGAGCCGCGGCCGTCGTTCCAGATGCCGTTGCGCCCGTGCACGGCCTTGAAGTAGTCCCACGTGACGTCGGAGCCGTACTGCGCGTCGGCTCCGGCGCTCGCCCGGTTGCGGGGCTGGCCGTTGCCGAAGGTCGTCGACGTCGAGGTGAACGTCGTGCCCGTGGAGCACCCGGCGCCGAAGATCTGGCAGAAGATCGAGTCCTCGGCGTTCTTCATGTCGGTCGTGTAGGTGCCGCCGCGCGTGGCGTCCTTGAGCGTGTACGACGTCCCGGAGCCGCTGACCTGCAGCGGGACCGTGCCGCTGTAGAGCGTCTGGCCCTGTCCGTCGACGTTGACGACCTGCTCCTCGCTCCGGATCACCGTGCCGGTGCGGGCGTCGACGTACGTCGCCAGGCGCGAGGGGGTGCCGTCAGCCTGGGTGCCGCCGGTGACGACCTCCCACGCCAGGCGCGGCGTGGCCCTCGTGGCGTCGACGACGAGCTCACGCGCCTCGGCACGGTCGTCGCCGCGGATGCCGGCGGTGCGGGCGTTGCGCGCCAGGACGGTGCGCGTGGCCGCGGTCCTCGGGATCGCGGCGTCGGTGCCGACGGTCAGCGGCTCGGCCACCGTCTGGCTGACGCCGTCCCAGCCACCGGAGGCGTCACGGTGGACGACGAGGTCGCCGCCGACCACACGGAGACCGTCCAGGGTGCGGTCGAACCGCACGTGCGTGCTGCCGTCCGGGTCGACGAGGGTGGTGCCGGCGACGAAGGCCTGGCCGTCGGTGCTGCGCGCCGCGCCCGGGTGTCGCTGCAGCGCGGCGAGGGCGTCGGACACGACGTCGGCCCGCACCCCCGCGGGCGCGCCCTGCGCGGTCGAGGCGGTGGTCAGCGGCAGCGCCGCGGTGGCGGCGGCGACGGCGAGCGCGGCGAGTCCTGCGGTTCTGCGCATGGAGGGGGCCTTCCGAGAGGTGGGCCGGGCACCCGAGTGGGCCCGACACCCTCCCCAACGAGCGGCCGCGACGGCGGGTTACGCCCGCTGGCACTCCCGGAAGGTCGCTCGGCTCCGGGACTCAGCCGATGTCGAGGAAGGCGTCGAGCCCGACGGTGAGGCCCGGGTGGTCGCCGATGGCGCGGATGCCCGCGAGCACGCCGGGCGTGAACGAGACCCGGTCCAGGGAGTCGTGGCGGATCGTCAGGGTCTCCCCCGCCGTCCCGAGGATGACCTCTTGGTGCGCCACGAGGCCACGGACGCGCAGGCCGTGCACCCGGACGCCCTCGACGTCGGCGCCACGCGCGCCCTCGAGGCCGGTGGACGTCGCGTCGGGCATCGGGGCGCTGCCGGCGTCGCGGCGGGCGGCGGCGATCAGCTCAGCCGTGCGCCGCGCGGTGCCGGACGGGGCGTCGGCCTTGTCGGGGTGGTGCAGCTCGACGACCTCGACCGACTCGAAGAACGGGGCGGCCTGCGCGGCGAAGCGCATCATCAGGATCGCGCCGATGGAGAAGTTGGGGGCGATCAGCACGCCGACACCCGGGGCGTCGGCGAGCCAGGCCTCGAGCTGGTCGAGCCGGGGCTGGTCGAAGCCGGTCGTGCCGACGACGGCGTGGATGCCGTGCTCGATGCAGAAGCGCAGGTTGTCCATCACGACGTCGGGGTGGGTGAAGTCCACGACCACCTCGGCGCCCGCCCGGGCGAGCTCCTCGAGGTCGTCGCCGGCGTCCACCGAGGCCACCAGCTCGGCGTCGGGGGCCCCGTCGACGGCCCGGCAGACCTCCGAGCCGACCTTGCCGCGGGCGCCCAGCACGCCCACCCGGATCTGGGCCCGGACCTGTGCCTCGTCTCCTGTGCTCACGCGGTCAACCGTATCGGCCCGTGCGTATCGGTGTGTGGCGGTGGCTGACGCGCGAACAGCCGTCTGGCAGGCTGTGGGCCATGCCTGCTTCGACCATCCCGCCGCGCATCAAGTGGGCCGTCGACCTCATGGACGTCCAACCGGCCGACCAGGTCCTCGAGATCGGTTGCGGTCCCGGCGCCGGCGCCGAGGCGATCTGCGCCAAGCTGGAGACCGGCAAGCTGTTCGCGATCGACCGATCCGAGTCGGGCGTGGACCGCACCAAGCGCCGCAACCAGAAGTACGTCGACGCCGGCCGGCTCGTCGTGCGCCAGATCGACCTCGCCACGCTCCGCGTCCCGGTCAAGCGTCTCAACAAGGTCTTCGCGTTCAACGTCAACCTGTTCTGGGTGCGCCCCTGCGACGACGAGGTCGCCCTCCTGCACGAGCGCGTCGTCCCCGGGGGCGCGGTCTACCTCTTCTACGAGGCCGCCCGCCCCGAGCTGGTGCCCAACATCGTGAAGAAGGCCTCCGAGAACCTCCTCCGCGGCGGCTTCCGGGTCAGCGTCGTGGAGCAGAAGGCTCCCCCGGTCATCGGGATCATCGCCAAGCGCTGAGCGTCAGGACTTCGTGGGCCCCACGACCGCGAGCAGCTCGGGCTGGGTGAAGAGCTCCCGGGCGAGCGTGGCGACGTCCTCGGGGGTGACGGCCTCGATCCGGTCGACCACCTCGTCGATCGTGAGCAGCTCGTCGTGGACGAGCTCGGCCTTGCCGATGCGCGACATCCGCGAGCCGGAGTCCTCCAGCCCGAGCACGAGGCCGCCCTTGAGCTGGCCCTTGCCGCGCTCGACCTCCTCCTCGGTCAGGCCCTCGGCCGCGACCTTGGCCAGCTCGTTGCGCACGGTCTCGAGCACGGCGGCGTACTTGCCGGGCAGGCAGCCGACCGAGACCCCGACGACACCTGCGTCGGCGTGGTGACTGGCGAAGGAGTAGACGGAGTAGGCCAGGCCCCGCAGCTCGCGCACCTCCTGGAACATCCGCGACGAGGTGCCGCCGCCGAGGGCGGTGTTGAGCACGCCGAGGGTGTAGCGGCGGGGGTCGGTGCGGGTCATCCCCTTGACTCCGAGGACCAGGTTGACCTGCTCCTGCGGGCGGATGGTGCGCGCCTCGCCGGGGCTCACCTTGCGGGCGCGCTCGGACTGCGTCGAGGGGGTCGGGTCGGCCTCTCCCTCGAGGAAGCCGCCGCGACCGAACGCCTGCCGCACCTGGCGTACGACGGTGGCGTGGTCGATGTTGCCGGCGACCGACACGACCATGTTGTCCGGGCGGTAGTGGCGCCGGTAGAAGCGTTGGATCTGGGCGCGGGTCATCGCGGTGATCGAGGCGTCGGTGCCGGCGATCGGGCGACCGAGCGGGGTGTCACCCCACGCCTGGTGGGCGAAGAGGTTGTGCACCACGTCGTCCGGGTCGTCATCGTGCATGGCGATCTCGTCGAGGATGACGTCGCGCTCGGCCTCGACGTCGGCCGCGGTGATGGTCGAGGCGGTGACCATGTCACCGAGCACGTCGACCGCGGTGCCGAGGTCCTCGTCGAGGACCCGCGCGTGGAAGACCGTGTACTCCTTGGTCGTGAAGGCGTTGAACTCGCCGCCGACCGCGTCGAGCGCGACGGAGATGTCCATCGCCGTGCGCTCGGGGGTGCCCTTGAAGAGCAGGTGCTCGAGGAAGTGCGAGCAGCCGTGCAGCGCGGGCGTCTCGTCGCGCGACCCGACCGCCACCCAGACGCCGATGCTCGCCGAGCGGGTGCCGGCCATCTGCTCGGTGACGACGCGCAGGCCGCTGGGCAGGACCGTACGTCGTACGCGCGAGGTGACCGCGCCGTCGGCGTCCTTCACGGTGTGGAGGGTGCGGGTGGTGCCGTTCTTCTGCACAGGGGTCCTTCCGGGCGGAGCAGGGGCGGTTCACGAGTGGCGCAGGGGGTGAAGCGCCACGACCGGCCGGCCAGACGGCCGACCGGTCGTGGGTGGAGCAGGAGCGTCAGGTCACTCGGCGTCGACGGCCTCGGGGGCGTCGACCGACTCCTCGGAGTCACCCTCCGCCTCGTCGACGACGGGGACCAGCGAGAGCTTGCCGCGGTCGTCGATCTCGGCGATCGAGACCTGGACCTTCTGGCCCACCGACAGCACGTCCTCGACGGCCTCCACGCGCTTGCCACCGGCCAGGGCGCGGAGCTTGCTGATGTGGAGCAGGCCGTCCTTGCCCGGCATGAGCGAGACGAAGGCACCGAAGTTGGTCGTCTTGACCACGGTGCCGAGGTAGCGCTCGCCGACCTCGGGCATCGTCGGGTTGGCGATCGCGTTGACCGCGGCCTTGGCGGCCTCGGCCGCCTCGCCGTTGGTCGCACCGATGTAGACCGTGCCGTCGTCCTCGATGGACAGCGTCGCGCCCGTGTCGTCCTGGATCTGGTTGATGACCTTGCCCTTGGGACCGATCACCTCGCCGATCTTGTCGACGGGCACGCGGACGGTGATGATGCGCGGCGCGTGCACCGACATCTCCTCCGGGGCGTCGATGGCCTCGGCCATCACGTCGAGGATCGCCAGGCGCGCGTCGCGGGCCTGGTTGAGGGCGGACGCCAGCACCTCGGCGGGGATGCCGTCGAGCTTGGTGTCGAGCTGGAGGGCCGTGACGAACTCGCGCGTGCCAGCGACCTTGAAGTCCATGTCACCGAACGCGTCCTCGGCGCCGAGGATGTCGGTCAGCGCGACGTACTGCGTCTCGCCGTCGACCACGTCGGAGATGAGGCCCATCGCGATGCCGGCGACGGAGGCCTTCAGCGGCACACCGGCCTGCAGCAGCGACAGGGTCGAGGCGCAGACCGAGCCCATCGAGGTGGAGCCGTTGGAGCCCATGGCCTCGGAGAGCTGGCGGATGGCGTAGGGGAACTCCTCGCGGGACGGCAGCACGGGCAGGATCGCGCGGCGCGCGAGCGCACCGTGGCCGACCTCGCGGCGCTTGGGCGAGCCCACGCGGCCGGTCTCGCCGGTGGAGAACGGCGGGAAGACGTACTTGTGCATGTAGCGGCGGTGCTTCTCCGGCGACAGCGTGTCTAGCTGCTGCTCGAGCTTGAGCATGTTGAGGGTGGTGACGCCCAGGATCTGGGTCTCGCCACGCTCGAACAGCGCCGAGCCGTGGACGCGCGGGATCACGTTGACCTCGGAGTGCAGCGGACGGATGTCGGCCAGGCCGCGGCCGTCGATGCGGATCTTGTCGCGCAGCACGCGCTGGCGGACCAGCGCCTTGTTGAGCGAGCGGAACGCCGCGCCGATCTCCTTCTCGCGACCCTCGAACTGGCCGGAGAGCTTCTCGACCAGCGCGGCCTTGATCTCGTCGACCTTGAGCTCGCGCTCCTGCTTGTCCGCGATGGTCATCGCGGCGGCGGTGTCGTCCTTCGCGGCGGCCTCGACGGCGGCGTAGACGTCGTCCTCGTAGTCGAGGAAGACGGGGAAGTCCTGGACCGGCTTGGCGGACTCGGCGGCGAGCTGGGCCTGCGCCTCGACGAGCTGCTTGATGAAGGGCTTGGCGGCGTCGAGGCCACCGGCCACGACCTCCTCGGTCGGCGCCTGGGCGCCGCCCTGCACGAGGGCGATGGTGTCCTCGGGCGCCTCGGCCTCGACCATCATGATGGCGACGTCACCGGTCTCGGTGACGCGACCGGCAACGACCATGTCGAAGACGGCCGACTCGAGCTGCGAGTGGCTGGGGAACGCGACCCACTGGCCGTCGATGAGCGCCACGCGGACGCCGCCGACGGGGCCGGAGAACGGCAGGCCGGAGAGCTGGGTCGACAGCGACGCGGCGTTGATGGCCAGCACGTCGTAGGGCATGTCGGGGTCGAGCGCCATGACGGTGATGACGACCTGGACCTCGTTGCGCAGGCCCTTCTTGAAGGTCGGGCGCAGCGGCCGGTCGATGAGGCGGCAGGTGAGGATCGCGTCCTCGCCCGGGCGACCCTCGGAGCGGAAGAAGGAGCCGGGGATCTGGCCCACGGCGTACATCCGCTCCTCGACGTCGATCGTCAGGGGGAAGAAGTCGAAGTGGTCCTTGGGCGTCTTGCCCGCGGTCGTCGCCGAGAGCAGCATGGTCTCGTCGTCGAGGTAGGCCGTGACGGAGCCGGCGGCCTGGCGGGCGAGCAGGCCGGTCTCGAACTTGACCGTGCGCTTGCCGAACTTGCCGTTGTCGAGGACGGTCTCGACAGCGGAGATGATGGGTTCACTCATGGAAGCAGGATCCTGCTTTCTCTTCGCGGAGCGATCCGCGGCGTCCACCCCTCGTGCGGTGGACCATCGAAGGTCCCGCGGGGCCGGTCTTCGATCGAGGCCCGCAGATCGACGCGCCCGAGGGCGGGGATCTGAAGGCCACTACCGAGGACCGGGCGACGAGGCGGGTCGCTCCTGTTGGGTGTTGTTTCAGTTGTGCCGGGACGACACTAGCGCGGCGCGGCCCGGATGTGAGAGGAGCGGCTCCCCGTGGCGGGGAGCCGCTCCGTGACTCAGCGGCGGAGGCCGAGGCGCTCGACGATGGAGCGGTAGCGCTCGATCTCCGTCTTCTGCAGGTAGTTGAGCAGGCGGCGGCGCTGGCCGACGAGCAGCAGCAGACCACGACGGCTGTGGTGGTCGTGCTTGTGCGTCTTGAGGTGCTCGGTGAGGTGCGAGATGCGGTGGCTGAGCAGCGCGATCTGGACCTCGGGGGAACCGGTGTCACCCTCGGTCAGGGCGTACTCGGCGATGATCTTCTTCTTGGTCTCCGCGTCGGTACCAATCGACATGGGGGCTCCTTCGGTTCTCGTTGCGCGGCGCGCCCGGGCCTGTTCACCGGGGCACTCTGGTTCCGCGGCCGTCGTGACGGCGTGTCGCCCTCCTGGGCAACCGGTCGAGCGTACCAACGAGCGGCTCGGCTCCCCCAATCCACGCCCGACGCCGCAGGAGCCCCCGCCGTGTCCGGCGGGGGCTCCTGTTCACGTGGACCGCGAGCGGCTCAGACGGCCGGCGGGGCCGGCGGGTCGGACTCGGTGGTCCGCTGCGTCGACGCCTGGCGACCCTGGGCGTCGGTGGTGGTGGCGGTCGTGGTGTGCTGCCGCTTGGTGTTCTGCTGGATCAGCGTGAGCACCAGCCACAGCACCCCGGCCAGGACCAGGATCCATCCCAGGGTGGTGACCTCGAGGGGACCCACCTGCTGCTGGTTGAACGCCAGCGCGAGGATCAGTCCCACGACGATCAGGCCGATCGGCCCTCCGAAACCCATGACGTGCTCCGTTCTGTTGGTGGATGCTGCCCGGCGGCCCTGTGGCCCGGCCCGGGCTCGGCAGAGTCTGGCGCGCGACCGCTGCGCTGTCATCCCCCTGTGGGAGGTGCGGCGTGCGACGATCCACACATGGGCGAGAGGCGGATCGGTGTCTGCAACCTCTGCGAGGCGATCTGTGGCCTCGAACTGACGATCGAGGGGCGTGACGTCGTCGGCGTGCGCGGCAACCCGGCCGATCCCCTGTCCCGCGGGCACATCTGCCCGAAGGGGGTGGCGATCGCCGACGTGTACGCCGACCCCGACCGGTTGCGGCGCCCGGTCCGTCGTGTCGGCGATGGAAACGACGCCCGGTGGCAGGAGATCGGCTGGGACGAGGCGTTCGACCTGGTCGCCGACAACCTCGCGCGCGTGATCAACGAGCACGGCGACGACGCGCTCGGCGTCTACCTCGGCAACCCCAACGCCCACAGCCTGGGGTCGATGACGCACGGCACCGCGATGTTCAAGTCGTTCCGGACGAAGAACCGCTACTCGGCCACCTCGGTCGACCAGCTCCCCCACCAGCTCGTGGCACACCTCGTCTTCGGCCACCAGCTCTTCCTGCCGATCCCCGACATCGACCGCACGTCGTGGTTCCTCGTGGTCGGCGGCAACCCGATGGCCTCCAACGGCTCGCTGATGACGGTGCCCGACTTCCCGCAGCGCCTGCGCGACCTGCGGGCGCGCGGCGGCAGGATGGTCGTCCTCGACCCGCGCCGCACCGAGACCGCCAAGGTGGCCGACGAGCACCACTTCGTCCGACCGGGCACCGACGCGTGGGTGCTGCTCGCGATGCTGCACGTCCTCACCGCCGAGGCCTCGCCCGACGACCTGCCCACCGTGGCGTCGTACGTCGACGGGCTGGACACGGTGGTCGAGCTCGTCGCCGGGTTCACCCCCGAGCGCGCCGAGGCGGTCAGCGGGTTGCCGGCGGCTGAGGTCCGCCGCCTCGCCCGCGAGCTCGCGGCCGCGGACTCCGGCGTCGTCTACAGCCGGATCGGCGTGTCCGCCGGCCCGTGGGGCACCGTGTGCCAGTGGGCGGTGACCTGCCTCAACGTGCTCACCGGCAACCTCGACCGCCCCGGCGGCGCGATGTTCACGACCCCGGCGATCGACGCGGTGGGCACGGGGCTGATCGGCCGCGGCCACCACGACGCCTGGCGCTCGCGGGTGCGCGGGCTGCCGGAGACCGCCGGCGAGCTTCCCGTGGCGGCGCTGCGCGAGGAGATCGAGACGCCCGGCGAGGGACAGGTCCGGGCCTTGCTCACCGTCGCCGGGAACCCGGTGCTGTCCACGCCCGACGGCGCCCGGCTCGACCGCGTGTTGCGCGACCTCGACTTCATGGCCGCCGTGGACATCTACGTCAACGAGACCACCCGGCACGCCGACGTGATCCTGCCGCCCACCACGGCGCTCGAGCGCGACCACTACGACCTCGTCTTCCACCTGCTGGCCGTGCGCAACACGGCCCGGTTCACCCCGGCGGTCTTCGAGAAGGAGCCCGACCAGCGCCACGACTGGGAGGTCTTCCGCGAGATCACCCTGCGCACGGCAGCGCGCCTGGACCGCAAGGCCCCGCTCAAGAAGCGGCTCGTGCAACGGGCCCGGCTGACCGCGAGCCCCACCTTCCTCATCGGGCAGCTGCTGCGCCGCGGGTCGAGCGGCGTCACCCTGGCCAAGCTCCGCAGGCGACCGGCCGGCATCGACCTCGGTCCGCTCCGCGGCGGCCAGCTGCCCGACCGGTTGCCGGCGCGGAGCAAGCGGGTCGACCTGGCGCCCGCCCTGGTGGTGGAGGACGTGGCCCGCCTCGCGCGCGTCCCGGCTCCCGCAGCCGACGAGCTGGTCCTCATCGGCCGCCGCCACCAGCGCGACTGCAACTCCTGGATGCACAACTCCGAGCGGCTCACCCGTGGCCGGCCGCGCCACCAGCTGCTGATGAACCCCGACGACCTTGTGCAGCGTGCCATCGAGGACGGCTCGCGGGTGCGGGTCACCTCGCGGGTCGGGTCGGTGGAGGTCGAGGTGGCCGCGTCGGACGACCTGATGCCGGGCGTGGTCTCGCTCCCCCACGGCTACGGGCACGCGGGCGACGGCGTCCTGATGTCACGCAGCCGCGAGGTGCCGGGCGTCTCCGTCAACGACCTCACCGACCCCGAGCTGCTCGACGTGTCGGGCAACGCCGCGCTCAACGGCGTACCCGTCGCCGTCACTGCGGTCTGACCGCCTCAGGCGCTGACGTCGCCCAGGACGGCGAGCACGTCGTCCGGGGTCTGCGCCGCGTCAAGAGCGGCGATGCTGGCGTCGTCGGTGAACGCGCCGGCGAGGGCCTGCAGCACGGTCAGGTGGTCGTCACCCGCACCCGCGATGCCCACGACGTAGCGGGCCGGGCTGCCCTTCCAGTCGATCGGCTGGTCGTATCGGACGAACGAGATCGCGGTGTGGCGGATCAGCGCCTTCGCCTCGTTGGTGCCGTGCGGGATGGCGAGCCCGTTGCCCATGAACGTGGAGACCGAGGTCTCGCGCTCGTGCATGGCGTCGACGTAGGCCTCGTCGACCGCGCCGCTCGCGACCAGCAGCCGACCGGCCTCGGTGATCGCTGCGTCCCTGTCCGTGGCCTGGCCGCCGAGCACGATGGCCTCCCTGCTCAGTACGTCGCTCATGGGGCGTCTCTCTTCCTCGCAGTGTCGGGTTGGCTGGAAATCTTGTCTGGAGATCCTGGGTGGAAATCATCAGACCACACGCTCGCGGCGGAGGGTGGTCGCCGAAGGGTCGAGCCCGGCCCCCMCGGGGGGAGGGCCGGGCTCGACCGTCCGGGCGTCAGGTCCGGTTGTTGTCGCGGACCATCTCCACGATCTCGTCGTAGCGTGGACTGGCCATGAAGTTGTCGACCGAGACGTGCTCGGCGGACGGTGTCTTCTGGCGGGCCCGGTCGGTGAGGTCCTGGTGGCTGACCACGAGGTCGTAGCTGTCCTCGAGGTTGGCGATCGCCTTGTTGACGACCGTCACCTCCGGGTGCCCTGCGTCCTGGATCTTCTTGCGGAGCACCGAGGCACCCATCGCCGAGGACCCCATCCCCGCGTCGCACGCGAAGACGATGTTGCGGATCTCGCGGGTGGCGGTGGCGGTGGCCGTGGCCACGCCACCTGTCAGGGTGCCGGCGACCGACGACTTCTTGCCCTTGTTGGCCTCCATCTGCGCGGTCGCAGCGCTCAGGTCGCCCTCGTCGTCGGACTTGTCCATCTTCAGCAGCAGCGACGCCACGACGAGCGTGACGGCCGCGGCGCCGAAGACGCCGAGGGTCACTCCGAGGTAGTCACCCCTGGCCGTCTGCGCGTACACGGCGAAGATCGAGCCCGGGGCCGCGGGCGCCCGGAGGCCCACGTCGAACGCCACGTTGATCGCGACGCCGGTCATGCCGCCGGCGATCATGGCGAGGATCAGGCGCGGCTTCATCAGCACGTAGGGGAAGTAGATCTCGTGGATGCCGCCGAAGAACTGGATGATCGCCGCGCCGGGGGCGGTCGCCTTCGGCACACCGCGGCCGAAGAACGAGTAGGCGAGCAGCAGGCCTAGGCCCGGACCGGGGTTCGCCTCGAGCAGGAACAGCACCGACTTGCCGGTGTCCGCGGCCTCGGTGAGACCCAGCGGGGTCAGGACGCCGTGGTTGATGGCGTTGTTGAGGAAGAAGACCTTCGCGGGCTCGATGACGATCGAGGTCAGCGGCAGCAGGTTGTTGTCCACCAGCCACTCGACCGCGTTGCCCAGGACCTCCATGACCTCGTTGACCACGGGAGCGACGACCCAGAACCCGACGATCGCCATCACGAACGCCAGGATGCCGGCCGAGAACATGTTGACGAGCATCTCGAAGCCGGCCTTGACCTTGCCGTCCCAGAGGGCGTCGAGCCGCTTCATGATGTAGGCCGTCAGGGGGCCGAGGATCATCGCGCCGATGAACATGTGCACCTGGCCGAGCGGGGCGTCGCCCGCGGGCAGGTCGGCGTTGAAGTTCGCCACGAGCAGGTCGGAGCCGGCGATCGCTCCCATCACCGCGAAGCCACCGACCACGGCACCGCGGTCGCCGTGGACCATGCGGCCGCCCGTCGCGGCGATGAGGATCGGAAGGGCGTAGTGGATGATCGGGCCGACCATCGTGGCGAGGTCGGCGTTCGGCAGCCAGCCGACGTCGATGACCAGGGCGGTGAGCAGTCCCCACGCGATCAGTGCCGGGATGTTGGGCATGATCATGTTGGAGAGGAAGGTGCCGAACTTCTGCACGCGCACCCTGGCACCGGAGCCGGTGGGGGCCGTGAATGTTGTGGCCATGCTGATGTCCTCCAGTCGAACGCGGGGGTGACCCCCATCACATGATGTCGCGATTAAACCTCACGTTCGGGCATGTTGCCAAGCATTCGGGCACGATTTGTGCCCGACCTTGTGGCTTTACCCCGGACAGTCGGCGCTAGCCGCTCAGCTGGCTGTCGAAGAGCGCCTTCTCCGCCTCGTCGTTCCAGGTGTCGCCGGGTCCCAGCTTCGCGGCGACGTCCGGGAGCTTCTCCTTCAGCTCGTCGAGCCCCATGAGCGGGAGGTCGTGGATCTGGGGGAAGATCAGGACCTTCCCGGAGTAGCTGCCGTCGACCAGGGCCTGGAGCCCGTCCTTGGCCGCGCGCATGCCGCCGACGGCGCCCACGATGGATCCCGGGGAGAGCTCACCCCGGTCGGCCAGGTCGACCACCTGCTGCTGGTCGTGGATGGTCAGTCCCGACGTCCCGGTGTACTGGGCGTTGTCCAGGTACACCGCGCTCAGGTTCAGCGGCGCGAGCGTGCCGTTGGGGACACCGGCGAAGAAGACCAGCATGCCGTCGGCGTTCATCAGGGTGTCGGCCTCGGCCATCACGCCGGAGATGGGGACGCTGACCACCACGTCGTCGGCCCCCCGGCCGTCGGTGATCCCCATGACGAAGTCGTGGAGCGACTGGTCCGACGTCTGCGAGTTGAAGGTGAGCAGCTCGCAGTCGTTGCTCGCCGCCAGGTGGGCCAGACGGTCCTCGAGGGCCTTCAGGCGCTCGTCGCTCACTTCAGTGGCGACGATCGTCCGGGGGCCGTCGGGCTGCTGGATGGCCCGCTGGACGTGCATCAGCCCCATGGGGCCGCCGGCGCCCACGAAGACCGTCGTGCCCTGCGGACGCAGGTCACAGCGGTTGCGCGCCTCTCCGTATGAGGCGGCGATGTCCGGGCCCCGGCCGCCGAGGTAGGCGGTGTAGTCGTAGTGCAGACGGCCCACGTCGGTGTCCACCAGGCCGTCGAGAGCGGTCTCGCCCACCATGTTGAGGGTGCCCCGCCGGGCGATGTGCTTGGCCACGGCACCCGCTGTCGCCGCGGAACGAGGATCCAGCATGACGATGTCGTCGAAGCCGGCGCCGTCGGTCACCTCGTCCACCAGTGCCTGGTAGTCGTCGGCGCCGATGCCGTTGCGCACGACCGTGTCGGCCGAGGTGCGCTCGACGAGCTCCACCACCGAGGCGGGCACGTCGGTCATCACGATGGTGGCCGGGGCGTCCAGGCCGGAGGAGAAGAGGTAGTCGCGCTCGTCGCCGGGCCGGCCGACGATCCACATGGTCCCGCCGGCCTTGGGCTCGAGGCGGCGACGCTGGGTGTAGGCGGCCATCACGCAGCCCCAGGGCTCCAGCGTGGAGCCCTCGGCGTACCCCATCGTGTCGGGGAGCGGCAGCAGGCAGGCGCCGTCGTCGGTCTCGAGCATCTCCGCACCCATGAGGTGGTACTGGATCAGTCCGCCGGGGATCGTGTAGCCGTAGGCCGTGCTCTTGCCGTCCTGGTAGATGTCGGGCTGCACGGCCAGCCGCTGGCCTGCGTGGTACTGGTCCTTGAGGTGGTCACCGACCTCGATGACGGTGAGGCTCACCTCGTGCCCCAGCCGGGTGGGCTCCTTCGCCAGGTCGCGGTCGTAGAGCTTCGGGTGGCTCCCGCCCTGACGCATGATCTTCACGTCGGAGAAGCAGAGGCCCACGCTGTCGATGCGCACCAGCATGTGGTCGGCGTCGGGCTCGGGGATGGCGACCAGCTCGGGCGCGCCGTTCTTGCCCATGTTGTCCTCGCCCGCGCCCCACAGGTTCCAGGCCCAGGCTTCCTCCGGCAGGTCGAGATCGGCCGCGCGGTAGCGGTCGTACGCTGATGTCATGGTTCCTCCGTGTTGAGGTGGACGGCGCCTCCGGGGACATCACCAGAGCCACGGGCCGGAGGCCGATCTCCCGAGGCTGGTCCCGCCTGACGAGGCGGGGAGGCCATCAACGCTCAGTGACCGAGCAGCTCCCGGACGGCAGCTCGCGCGGCCATCGGGTCGGGAGCACCCAGGGCGGCCTCGGCCGCCGCCTCGCACGTCTCGAAGCTGACCTTGCCGAGCTGCGCGCCCACGGGGCGTACGGCGCGCGCGGCCATGGAGAGCGACGTGATGCCCATCCCGATGAGCGCCGTGGCGAGCAGCGGGTCGGCCGCCGCCTCGCCGCAGACGCCGACGGGCTTGCCGGCCTCGGTGCCGGCGTGGGCCGTGATCGCGATGAGCTGGAGCACGGCCGGCTGCCAGGGGTCGGTCAGGTGCGCGAGGTCGGTGGCCATCCGGTCGGCGGCCATGGCGTACTGGGTGAGGTCGTTGGTGCCGATCGAGAGGAAGTCGACGACCTCGAGCATCCGGTGCGCGAGCAGCGCTGCGCTGGGGATCTCGACCATCACGCCGGCCTTGAGCCCGCGCGCGCGGACCTTGACGGAGAAGTCGGCGGCCTCGGCCACCGTGGCGACCATGGGCGCCATCACCCAGGTCTCGGTGCCGGTCCGCTCGGCCGCGGCGGCGATGCCGTCGAGCTGGCGGTCCATCAGGCCGGGGTTGTCGAAGCTGAGCCGCAGTCCGCGGACACCGAGGGCGGGGTTCTCCTCGCCCTCGTGGGTCGCGAACGCGATCGGCTTGTCGGAGCCGGCGTCGAGGGTGCGTACGACGACGTAGCGGCCGTCTGCGTAGGGCGCGAGGACCGCGCTGTAGATCTCCGCCTGCTCCTCGACGGTCGGCTCCTCCTTCTGGTCGAGGAAGCACAGCTCGGTGCGGAACAGGCCCACTCCCCCGACCGGCTCGACCCCCGCGGACTCGGCGGAGGGGCCGTCGGCGACGTTGGCGAGCAGCTTGACCGGCATGCCGTCGGACGTCGCGGCGGGGCCGTTCCAGCTGGCGAGCTCCTCGCGGAGGCGACGGCTCTCCTCGACGCGCGCGCGGGCCGCCTCGGGGTCGGCGCCCTGCTCAATGGTGCCGGCCTCGCCGTCGACGACCACGAAGGCCCCGGCCGGGACCGCCATGATGCCGGCGGCGCCGACCACGCACGGGATGCCGAGCTGGCGGGCGATGATCGCCGTGTGGCTGGTGGCGCCGCCGCGCTCGGTGACGAGGGCGGTGACCAGCTCGGGGTCGAGGCCGGACGTGTCGCTCGGGGCCAGGTCCTCGGCCACCAGGATCGACGGCTCGCTCGGGGTCGGCACGCCGGGGGCGGGCTCACCCACCAGGTGGGCCACCACGCGCCGCTCGATGTCGCGCAGGTCGGTGACGCGCTCGGCCATCAGGCCGCCCATGTTGGTGAAGATCGTGACGAACTGCTCGACCGCTCCCTGCACCGCGGTGACGGGACCCTGCCCGGCCTGCAGGTTCTTGGCGACGCCCGAGCGCAGGCCCTTGTCGCGGGCCAGCCCGGCGCTCGCGGTGAGAACCTGGGCCGCCGCGCCCTGGGCGGAGGCCGCCTTGGCGGTGAAGGTCTCGGCGACCGCGGCCGCGGCGTCGTCGTAGGCCGTCAGCGCGGCGTCGGCGTCGGCGAAGTCGCCGTCGCCGTAGCGGGCGATCGCGTCGGGCGACACCTCGCCGCGCACGTGGAGGACGGGTCCGGCGGCGACTCCCGGGACGACCGGGGTCCCGCTGAGCGTGGTCGCGGATGGGTCGGCGGATGTGGTCATGGACACACCGTAGAACACCGGGTTGTTGACAAGCAACACATTCGGGACTAAAACAACACATACACAGATCGTTCGTCGATGTACCTGGAAGGTGGACCGGATGTACGCGGAAGAGCGCCAGCAGGCGATGGCCCACCTGATCAGTCGGCGCGGCCGGCTCTCGGTGGTCCAGCTGGCCGAGCAGTTCGAGGTCACCACCGAGACCGTGCGCCGCGACCTGTCCACGCTCGACCGGATGGGACTGGTCCGACGCGTCCACGGCGGCGCGGTCCCGGCCGGCTCCCTCACCGTCATCGAGTCAGGCATCGGTGAGCGCGACCAGTCCAACACGCAGGCCAAGGAGGCCATCGCCAATGCAGCCGTCTCCCTGCTGCCGCCCCCGGACTCGGTCATCGTGATCGACGCGGGCAGCACCACCGCGCGCTTCGCCGCCGCCCTCCCCCGCGACCACCGGCTGACCGTCATCACCCACGCCGTGCCGGTCGCGACCCGCCTGGCCGGGCTGCCCCAGATCGAGCTCCACCTGCTGCCGGGCAAGGTGCGGCCCACGACCCACGCCGCGGTCGGAGCCGAGACGGTCGCCGCCCTGGCGGACCTCCGCGCCGACGTGGCGTTCATCGCCACCAACGGCCTGACCGTCGGCCACGGGCTCACCACCCCCGACAGCGACGAGGCGGCGAGCAAGCGGGCGATGATCGCCTGCGCGCGCAAGACCGTCGTGCTCGCGGACTCCACCAAGCTCGGCGTCGAGACGGCCGTGCGGTTCGCGACCCTCGACAGCCTCGACGTCCTCGTCACCGACAGCGACGTGGAGCCGGCGGACCTCCGGGCGCTCGAGAGCGCCGGGATCGAGGTGGTGGTCGCATGATCCTCACCCTCACCCCCAACCCCAGCATCGACCGCACGGTCGCCCTGGACGGCGAGCTGGCTCGCGGCCAGGTGCACCGGGTGGCGTCGGTGACCTCGCAGGCGGGAGGCAAGGGCGTCAACATCTCCCGGGCCGCCGTCACCGCCGACATCCCCAGCATCGCCGTCGTACCCGCCGCCAAGGACGATGCCTTCGTCATCGAGCTGCTGGGCGCGGGCATCGACTGCCGGCCGGTGCGACCCGCCGGCGACGTACGGGTCAACCTCACGATCACCGAGCCCGACGGCACGACGACCAAGCTCAACTCCCCCGGCGCCGCCGTGCTCCCGCTCCACCTCGAGCTGATGGCGCAGGCCGTGCTGGTCCGCGCCTCGAGCGCCGACTGGACGGTGCTCGCCGGGTCGTTGCCCGCAGGCGCCCCTCCCGGGTTCTACGCCGAGCTCGTACGACGACTGCGCGAGGTGGGCGGCCGCGTGGCCGTCGACACCAGCGAGGCCCCGCTGCAGGCGCTCGTCGACGCGCTGCCGGACTCCGCGCCCGACCTGATGAAGCCCAACGGCGAGGAGCTCGCCTCCTTCACCGGCGGCGACGCCGATGAGCTGGAGTCCGACCCCCGCGCGACCGCGGCGGCCGCCCGCCAGCTCATCGAACGCGGCGTCGGAGCCGTGCTGGCCACCCTCGGCGGCAACGGCGCCGTGCTCGTGACGCCCGACGGCGCCTGGCACGCGACCCCGCCCCCCACCACAGTCGTCAGCACCGTCGGTGCCGGCGACTCCAGCCTCTTCGGCTACCTGCTCGGCGACATCCGGGGGCTGCCCGCCCCGGAGCGCCTCGCACTGGCCGTCGCCTACGGCAGCGCCGCCGCAGGGCTCCCCGGCACCACCATCCCCCAACCGTCGCAGCTCCGCACGGAGCTCGTCGGAGTCACCGCCCTCACCCCCTCCACGGGAGGCACAGCATGACCTCACTGATCACCACCGACCTCGTCCGGCTGGGAGCCGACTGGGGCTCGGACAAGCACGACGTCATCCGCGCCCTCGCCGGCGTCGTGGACGACGCCGGCCGAGCCACCAGCAAGGACCAGCTCATCGAGGACGCGTTCGCGCGCGAGTCCACCTCCGCCACCGGTCTCCCGGGCGGCATCGCGATCCCGCACTGCCGCACGGCCGGGGTCGAGGTGCCGACGCTCGCCTTCGCGCGCCTCGAGCCGCCCGTCGACTTCGGCGCCAAGGACGGCCCGGCCGACCTGGCGTTCCTCATCGCCGCGCCGGCCGGCGGCGACGCCGACCACCTCACCATCCTCACCAAGCTGGCCCGCGCCCTGGTCAAGCCCGCCTTCACCGACGCGCTCCGGGCCGCGGAGACCGACGAGGAGGTCGTCGACCTGGTCGCCCACGAGCTCGGCGAGCCCGCGCCGGCCCCGAAGCACGCCGCCCCGGCGTCCGGTGCGCCCGCCGGAGCAGCCGTCGCCGGTGGCGGGGAGACGACCGCCGCCGGGCAGCACGCCGGCGCCGCGGCTCCTGCCGCGACAGCCACCGCTGCTCCCGCCACGACGTCGCTCGTCGCCGTCACGGCGTGCCCGACCGGCATCGCACACACCTACATGGCCGCCGAGGCCCTGGAGGCCGCCGCTGAGCGCGCCGGGGTCGACATCGCGGTCGAGACCCAGGGCTCGGTGGGTGCCACGCCGCTGCCGCACGACACGATCGCCCGCGCCGGCGCGGTGATCTTCGCCGTCGACGTCGGCGTGCGCGACCGTGGCCGGTTCGCCGGGAAGCCGATGGTGAGCTCGAGCGTGAAGCGCCCGATCGACGATGCCGACGCGATGATCGCGGAGGCGCTGCGCTACGCCGCCGATCCAGCGGGGTCGCCGCGCGTGGAGGGCGAGGCCTCGGGCGGGGGTGGCGTCGTGGCCGAGGAGTCGTGGGGTGGGCGCGTCCGGCGGGTCCTGATGACCGGCGTCTCCTACATGATCCCGTTCGTGGCCGCGGGCGGTCTGCTGATCGCTCTCAGCTTCCTGCTCGGTGGCTACGAGATCGTCGGACCCTACGGCGACATCGCCGTCAACAACGGCCTCTTCAACCTCCCCGACCCCGAGGCACTGGGGCTCGACCACGCGCTGTTCAACTCCGGACTGATGGCCTACATAGGGGCGCTCTTCTTCATCATCGGCAAGACGGCCTTCGCGCTGTTCCTGCCAGCCCTGGGCGGATACATCGCCTACGCGATCGCCGACCGCCCCGGCATCGCACCGGGCTTCGTCCTCGGTGGCCTCTCGGCCAACCTGTTCAACGTGCAGACCTCCGACGGCGTCGCCTACCCGGCCACCGGGTTCATCGGCGCGATGATCGGCGGCGCCCTGGCCGGCATCGCGGCCCACTGGATCGCGAGCTGGAAGGTGCCGACCTGGGCCCGCGGCCTGATGCCGGTCCTGGTCATCCCGCTGTTCGCGTCGGTGCTGGCCGGCCTGACGATGCTGATCGTGCTGGGCAGGCCGATCTCCTGGCTCATGGAGCAGCTGACCGAGGGGCTCAACTCGATGTCGGGAAGCAGCGCGATCCTCCTCGGGATCGTCCTTGGCCTGATGATGGCGTTCGACATGGGCGGTCCGCTCAACAAGGTCGCCTACACCTTTGCCGCCGTCGGTGTCGGGGGCGCGTCCCTGGCCAGCGACGCACCCGAGCTCCAGATCATGGCCGCGGTCATGCTGGCGGGCATGGTCCCGCCGATCGCCCTGGCGCTGGCCACCGTCGTCCGGCCCGGGCTGTTCAGCATCCCCGAGCGCGAGAACGGGAAGGCCGGCTGGCTGCTGGGACTGTCGTTCATCACCGAGGGTGCCATCCCCTTCGCCGCGGCCGACCCGCTGCGCGTCATCCCGGGCATCATGGCCGGCAGCGCCGTCACGGGCGGGCTGTCGATGGCGATGGAGGTCGGCGTGCGCGCCCCGCACGGAGGGATCTTCGTGCTGTTCGCCGTCGAGAACGTCCTCGGCTACCTGATCGCGCTCGCCGCGGGCGTGGTCGTCGGTGCCTTCGCCGTCATCGCGCTCAAGAGCATCGGCAAGCCCGACACCGACGTCGCTACTGTCTGAGCACCGTCACCCGTCCGACCCCGTCCCGACCCCAGTCCATACCCTTGAGGAGAACCATGCCCAGCAAGTCCGTCGTCGTCGGCTCCGCCGTCGGCCTCCACGCCCGTCCCGCCGCGATCATCGCCGAGAAGGCCGCCGAGCTCGGCTCGGACGTCACCATCAACGGCGTCGACGCGAGCTCCTCGCTGATGATCATGACCCTGGGCGCCGGCAACGGTGACACGGTCGAGGTCGCCGGTGACGACCAGGCCGCGGTCGACACGATCGCCGCGCTGGTCGAGCAGGACCTCGACGCCTGACCTCAGCTTCACCGTCGTGGGCGGTGCGCCAGCCACATTCCGTACGTCGGAGAGGTGGCTGGGGCACCGCCCACGCGCGTGTCCGGGCTCGGCACACCGGTCAGGCGCCGTGGCCGTCCCGCTCCCGGGTGGCGAGGTAGACCGCGCGCATCCCGACGGCCCGCGCGAGCTGGCTCTCGACCACGGAGAAGAACTGCCGGCGGTAGGTGTCGTCGGTGACGGCAGAGACCGTGAAGTAGAAGCCGCTGAACGACGCGAGGAACAGCGAGACCTTCACCAGCGACAGCGAGACGTGGGACAGCAGCGGAGCCTGGCCGACGGTGTCCGCGCCGGTCCAGGCCAGCTGGGTCTCCGTCTCCATCACCAACGAGCCGAACAGCATGAAGAACACGAACACCGTCACCGAGAGCAGCAGCACCTGCACGGTCTGGATGACCAGCAGCACGAGGATGAGGTTCCAGCGCTCGAAGCCGGAGACCTGCGCGTGGTCCTGCGGGTCGATGCTCGGGTCCGCGGCGACCTCCCGGCTCGCCTGTTCCAGCGGCGTGCCGGCGCAGGCGCGCACGACGAAGTCGTCATCCACCTCGTCGTCGACCCGGTCGACCTCCTCGGGCAGCCGCACGAGCAGGAACAGCACCGCCAGGCCGAACATCAGCAGGACCGTGAACCACAGCAGTCCGAACGGGAGGTTCGTGGTCATCTGCCACGCCTCGGCGTTGACGAAGAGGAAGGTCACGAAGACGAGCAGCAGCGGCAGTGCGCGCGAGGCCATCGGCACCAGGAAGCGCACGCTGCCCAGGGTGCGTGAGAGGGCGAACCCCAGGATCGGGCGCGCGTGCAGGGCGGTCGCGGCGTACCACAGCAGCGCGAGCCCCGCAGCCGAGAGCCAGACCGCCGGGCCGACGGCGTAGGACGTGTCGGTGGCCCAGGCCAGTGCCCCCACGCCGGCAGCGAGCAGGACGAGGACGAGCGCCAGGGAGACCAGGCGGCGGGGCCGCAGCCCGGCACGGGCAGCGGCGCGCTCCTCGGCGACGAAGTAGGGCAGGCCGTGCGAGAGGAACCAGGCCTCGACGCTGGTGTGGGGCCGCGTCACGCCAGGAGGTCCCGGGCGCGGCGTACGTCGTCGTGCATGGTCTCGATGAGGGCCTCCATGCCCTCGAACTTGACCATCCCGCGCAGCCGGTCGACGAAGGCGACCTCGACCTCGACGCCGTAGAGCTCGAGGTCGTCACGGTCGAGGACGTAGGACTCCACGCGACGGTCCCGCTCGCCGTCGAAGGTCGGGTTGGTGCCGACCGAGATCGCGGCGGGGTAGGTCTCCCCCGTGTCGAGCCGGGTCAGCCGGCCGGCGTACACGCCGTCGGCGGGGGCCGCGTCGACGGGCGGGATCGGGACGTTGGCCGTCGGGTAGCCCATCTCGCGGCCACGCTTGTCGCCCTCGACGACGGTGCCGCGGACGGTGAACGGTCGGCCCAACGCCTCCGCCGCCCCGGCGACGTCACCGGTGGCCAGGCACTGGCGGACATAGGTCGAGCTCCACACCTGCGGTCCGCCGTCGAGCGCCACGCCGACGGTGTCGAAGTCGCGGGACGTCCCGGCCTCGACCAACGTCGCGACCTCGCCGGCGGCCTTGGCACCGAAGCGGAAGTTGGAGCCGACGACGACCGCGCCGGCGTGCAGCGTGTCGACGAGGATCCGGTCGATGAACTCCAGCGGCGACCAGGACGCGATCTCGCGGTCGAAGCCGATCACCAGGATCGCGTCGACGCCGGCGCCCTCGAGCAGCCGGGCGCGCGTGTGGATCGAGGTCAGGGTCGGCGGGGCGTGCTCGGGCCGCAGGACCGCCATCGGGTGCGGGTCGAACGTCACCGCCACGACCGTGTCGATGCCGAGGCGCGCGGCACTGGCCCGCGCCTCGCGGAGCACGTGGGCGTGCCCGAGGTGCACGCCGTCGAAGTTGCCGATGCTCACCACGGTGCGGCCGAGGTCGGCCGGCACGTCGTCGACGTCTCGCCAGATCTGCACCCGGGAAGCCTACTGGCGGGACACCTCCCGCCGACCTCCCCACCCTCGGGCTAGACGAAGACCGCGACCGGCCTGGCCTGCGGCCCGCGCTGCTCGTAGAGCGCGAGGAACTGCCCGTCGGGCGCGAACACCGCGTGGGGGCCGTCCCCGGGGAGGGTGAGGTCGAGCCCACGACCCACCCGGACGTCGCCGGCCTGGTCCTCGTCGAGGTCGACCGAGGCGAAGCTCGCGCGGGCGGCGTCGGCGATCGGCAGGACCGCGAAGTCGTCGGTCAGCTGCTCGAGGGTGCGGGCGACGGAGAGGTCGAAGGACCCGACGGCCGTACGCCGCAGCGCGGTCAGGTGGCCGCCCACGCCGAGCGCCACCCCGACGTCGCGCGCGATGGCGCGGATGTAGGTGCCCGACGAGCACCGCACCGAGATGTCGACGTCGAGCCAGTCGCCGGCGACGCGCTGGTCGTGCACCACCAGCTCGTGGATCGTCACGGGCCGGGCCTTGAGCTCGACCTGCTCACCGTCGCGGACACGCTGGTAGGCCCGCTTGCCGTCGACCTTGATCGCGGAGACCGCGGTCGGGACCTGGAGGATGTCGCCGACCAGCTCCTCGAGCTCCGTCTGCACCAGACCCGGCTGCAGGTGGGACGCCGGGGTGGACGCGGTGACCTCACCCTCGGCGTCGTCGGTGGCCGTCGAGACCCCGAGCCGCACCGTGGCGTCGTACGCCTTCTCCGTGAGCATGAGGTGGCCGAGCAGCCGGGTGGCGCGGTCCACGCCCAGCACGAGCACGCCCGTGGCCATCGGGTCGAGCGTGCCGGCGTGGCCGACCTTGCGGGTGCCGGCGAGCCGGCGTACCCGGGCCACCACGTCGTGCGAGGTCATGCCCGGGGCCTTGTCGACGACGACCAGACCGGGGTCGACCATCAGGCGCGGTCGTCCTCGGCGTCGAGGTCGTCGATGTCGTCGAGGTCGTCGTCCTCGTCGTCGAGCTCGTCCTCGGCAACGCGGGGCTTCTTGTAGGGGTCGGCCTCGCCGGCGTACGCCTCGACGCGACGGGCGGCGACCTCCTCGTCCTGCTGCTTGGCGCGCGCCAGCACCTCGTCGAGGGCGCGGGCGTTCTCGGGCAGGGCGTCGGGGATGAACGTCAGCGACGGCACGATGCGCATGCCGAGCTGCTTGGCGACCTCGGAGCGGATCACGCCCTTGGCCGACTCGAGGGCGGCGGCGGTGCTGGCCAGCTCGTCCTCGGTGCCGAGCACCGTGTAGAAGACCGAGGCCTGCTGGGAGTCACCGGTGACGCGGACGTCGGTGATGGTGACGAAGCCGAGGCGAGGGTCCTTGATCCGACGCTCGAGCATCTCGGCGACGATCACCTGGATCCGGTCGGCGATCTTGCGGACGCGGGGATTGGTCATGGCTCCAGTCTCTCCTACTCGGTGACCGGGCACTTCCTCGCGCCCGGACGTGCTGACCGGGCACCTCCTCGCGCTGGTGCGCGAGGAAGTGCCCGGTCGGTGACACAGACGGGCACGAGGTGCCCGCTCGGTGATCAGGTGCGCGCGATCTCGCGCATCTCGAACGCCTCGACGATGTCGCCGATCTTGATGTCCTGGAAGTTCCGGAGCACCAGACCGCACTCGAAGCCCTCGCGGACCTCGGACGCGTCGTCCTTCTCGCGGCGCAGCGAGGACAGGTCGAGGTTGTCGGCCACCACCGCTCCGTCGCGCAGGACCCGCACCTTGGCGTTGCGTCGGATGAGACCCGACGTGACCATGCAGCCCGCGATGTTGCCGGCCTTGGACGAGCGGAAGATCTCGCGGATCTCCGCCTGACCGAGGGTCGACTCCTCGTAGATGGGCTTGAGCATGCCCTTGAGCGCCGCCTCGATCTCCTCGATCGCCTGGTAGATGACCGAGTAGTAGCGGATCTCGACACCTTCCTTGTCGGCCATCTGGCTCGCCTTGCCCTGCGGGCGGACGTTGAAGCCGATGATGATGGCGTCGGAGGCGGCCGCGAGGTCGACGTTGGTCTCGGTGATCGCACCGACACCGCGGTCGATCACGCGCAGGGACACCTCGTCGCCCACGTCGATCTGCGACAGCGCGTCCTCGAGTGCCTCGACCGAACCGGACACGTCGCCCTTGAGGATGAGGTTGAGCTCCTGGCTCTCGCCCTTCTCCATGGAGGCCATGAAGTCCTCGAGGCTGCGGCGCACGCGACGCTTGGCCTGCATGGCCGCCCGCTCGCGCGCCTCGCGCTTCTCGGCGATCTGGCGGGCCATGCGGTCGTCCTCGACCACGATGAAGTTCTGGCCCGCACCCGGCACCGCCGAGAGACCCAGCACCATCGCCGGACGCGACGGGTCGGCCTCGGTGATCTCCTGGCCGTGCTCGTCGAGCATGGCGCGCACACGACCGTGCGCCGGACCGGCCACGATCGAGTCGCCCACGCGGAGGGTTCCGCGCTGGACGAGCACCGTGGCGACCGGACCGCGACCGCGGTCGAGGTGAGCCTCGACCACGAGGCCCTGGGCGTCCTGGTCGGGGTTGGCGCGCAGGTCGAGCGACGCGTCGGCGGTGAGGACGACGGCCTCGAGCAGCTTGTCGAGGTTGAGCCCGGCCTTGGCCGAGACGTCGACGAACATCGCGTCGCCGCCGTACTCCTCGGGGATCAGGCCGTACTCGGTGAGCTGGCCACGGACCTTGGTGGAGTCGGCCTCCGGCTTGTCGATCTTGTTGACCGCCACCACGATCGGCACGTTGGCCGCCTTGGCGTGGTTGAGCGCCTCGACCGTCTGCGGCATGACGCCGTCGTCGGCCGCGACGACCAGGATCGCGATGTCGGTGGCCTGGGCACCACGGGCACGCATGGCGGTGAACGCCTCGTGGCCCGGGGTGTCGATGAGGGTGATGCGACGGTCGTCGCCGTCGACCTCGGTGTGGACCTGGTAGGCACCGATGTGCTGAGTGATGCCGCCGGCCTCCTTGTCGACCACGTTGGCGTCACGCAGCGCGTCGAGGAGCTTGGTCTTACCGTGGTCGACGTGACCCATGACGGTCACGACCGGCGGACGGATGACCAGGTCGGACTCGTCGCCCTCGTCGGCACCGAACTCGAGGTCGAACGTCTCGAGCAGCTCGCGGTCCTCGTCCTCGGGAGAGACGATCTGGACGACGTAGTTGAGCTCCTCGGCGAGCAGCTCGAACGTCTCGTCACCGACCGACTGGGTCGAGGTGACCATCTCGCCGAGCGAGAACAGCATCTGCACGAGGGCAGCGGCGTCCACGTTGATGCGCTCGGCGAAGTCGGTCAGCGAAGCGCCACGCGGGAGACGCACGGTCTCGCCGTTGCCCTTGCGGACCCGCACGCCACCCAGGGTGGGGGCGTCCATGGCCTCGAACTCTTGACGACGGGCGCGCTTCGACTTGCGACCACGGCGCGACGGGCCACCGGGGCGACCGAAGGCACCCTGGGTCTGGCCACGCTGGCCGGGACGACCGCCGCCGGGACGACCGCCACCGGACGGGCCGAAGCCACCGGGACGACCGGGGGCACCACCGGGGGCGCCGGCGCCGGGACGACCCGGAGCGCCACCACGGCTGGGGGCACCCGGACGGCCGGGGCCGCCACCAGGGCCGCCGCCGGGACCGCCACGGGCCGGACGACCGCCCGGACCGTTGCCGAAGGCCGCAGGGGACTTCGGCATCATCGCCGGGTTGGGGCGCGGCATGCCGGGACGGCCCTCGCCGCCGGCCGGCGGACGGGGCGGACGGCTGTCGTCGCCACCGGTGCGCGGGGCGGGGCGCTGGCCCATGCCCTGGCTCGGGGCGAACGGGTTGTTGCCCGGGCGCGGGGCGCCGGGACGACCGACCGGGCGAGGTGCGGGGCTCGGGGCCTTCGCTGCCGGGGCAGCAGGTGCCTCGGGCTCGGCCGGCGGGGCCTTGGGCTCGGCGGCCGGTGCCTTCGGGCCGGGCTTCGGGCCGGGCCGGGCAGCAG
>NZ_JBFUJV010000015.1:0-184113 GCF_056401175.1 Nocardioides sp. P4_G10
GGCGGATTCAAGCGGTGGATGCAACACCGGTTGGTTTTGGTGGGTTCGACAGTAGTTCGTCGAGTGCCTGTGCCGGTGTCTTCCAGCCGAGGGTCTTGCGGGGTCTGCGGTTGAGCTTGGCGGCGACGTGGTCGAGGTAGTCGAGCTGGTAGACCGACAGGTCGGTGCTTTTGGGGAAGTACTGGCGCAGCAGGCCGTTGGTGTTTTCGTTGCTGCCGCGCTGCCAGGGCGAGTGGGGGTCGCAGAAGTAGATGTCCAGGCCGGTCGCGGCAGCGATCGCGGGGTGTGAGGTCATCTCGTGGCCCTGGTCCCAGGTCAGGGTGCGTCGCAGGGTCWCGGGGAGCTGGCTCATCGTTTCGACCATGGCCTCGGCGACCGCGTCRGCGCCGTGCCCGTCGGGGAGGTGGAGCAGCATCACGAACCGGCTGGCCCGTTCGACCAGAGTCCCGATCGCGGAGTTCGACGCGGTCGAGCCCATGATCAAGTCGCCTTCCCAGTGCCCCGGCACGGCCCGGTCGGTGACCTCGGCYGGTCGTTGGCTGATGTTGACCATYCCGGGGATCCGGCCGCGCCGCTCACCTTCGACTCGACGGACCTTGCGGACCGCGCGTCCGGTCCGGAGCCGTTTGYGCAGGTCACGGCGYAGTTCACCGCGGCCCTGGACGTACAGGGCCTGGTAGATCGACTCGTGGCTCAACCGCATCTCCACATCGTCGGGGAAGTCGATCCTCAACTGTGCCGCGACCTGCTCGGGCGACAACTCATCCTCGAGCATCACCTGCACCGCGGCGCGAAGCCGCGGGCTCGAMGCCAGCTTCCCGCCCCGCACCCGCCTGGCACGTCGGTCGGCAGCCAGTTGGGCCGCGCTGGCCCGATACTTCGGGCGGCGGTCGGGAAACAGGGTCGACCCGGCCCTGAGTTCTCGRCCGACGGTGGCGCGATGACACCCCACCACCCGGGCGATCTCTGCGTTGGACACGTCGGCGGCATGGAGCRCCGCGATCTCTTCRCGCTGTTCGAAACTCAAACGCGGCCTGAGTMTCGCCGGCGGATCRCACGGGGGCATCACCCCACCACGCTCGCGGTACCAATCCATCCCCGCGAACCGCGACGCGCCAACCCTCTGCGCCGCCTCCGCGACCGTCAGCCCATCGCGTACAAGACACCAGAACTCACGACGAACCTGCTGCGGAAACACCCGCCGAGCCGCCATCACAGACACCCCTTCATCACGAGGTGTTGCATCCAGACCTTGAACCCAAGGCTGTCGAATGTGGGTGCGTCACCGCCGGCCGGCGTGTCGGGTGGCGGCACGAAATGAGCGGCGGCCCAGCCACGTTCCGGCCAGCGGAAATGTCGCTGGGCCACCGCCCAGTAGTCGGCGATCAGTCCTTGATCTCGCAGATCACGGCGCCGTTGGTGACGGTGGCGCCGACCTCGGCCTGCAGGCCGGTGACGGTGCCGGCCTTGTGGGCCTTGAGGGGCTGCTCCATCTTCATCGCCTCCATGACGACGATGGTGTCGCCCTCGGCGACCTCCTGGCCGTCGGTGACGACGACCTTGACGATCGTGCCCTGCATCGGGGAGGTGACGGCGTCGCCGGAGGCCTTCGCGCCGGCCTTCTTGGCGGTGCGCTTGGCCTTCTTCGCGCCGCCGCCGCTCGACCCACCTGCGCCGATCCCGCCGAGCCCGGCGGGCAGCACGACCTCGAGGCGCTTGCCGCCGACCTCGACGGTGACCTTCTGCCGCTCGCCGGCGTCCTCCGCTTCGGCGGCGTCGCCGGCGTACGGCTCGATCTGGTTGTCGAACTCGGTCTCGATCCACTGGGTGTAGACGGTGAACTCGCCGTCGCCGGTGGGCGTGGAGGCGCCGACGTAGGCGGGGTCGCGGACCACGGCGCGGTGGAACGGGATGACGGTGGGCATGCCGTCGACGACGAACTCGTCGAGGGCGCGGCGGGAGCGCTCGAGCGCCTGGGTGCGGTCGCGGCCGGTGACGATGAGCTTGGCGATGAGGGAGTCGAAGGACCCGGGGATGGTCTCGCCCTGGTCGTAGCCGCCGTCCAGGCGAACGCCGGGGCCGGCCGGGGGGTGCCAGCGGGTGAGGGTGCCGGGGGCGGGCATGAAGTTGCGGCCGCCGTCCTCGGCGTTGATGCGGTACTCGATGGAGTGGCCGCGGATCTCCGGGTCGTCGTAGCCGAGCTCCTCGCCGGCGGCGATGCGGAACATCTCGCGGACGAGGTCGATGCCGGTGACCTCCTCGGAGACGCAGTGCTCGACCTGGAGGCGGGTGTTGACCTCGAGGAAGGAGATGGTGCCGTCCTGGGCGACGAGGAACTCGCACGTCCCGGCGCCGTGGTAGCCAGCCTCGGTGAGGATCCGCTTGGAGGAGGCGTAGAGCTCGGCGACCTGCTCGTCGGTGAGGAACGGCGCGGGGGCCTCCTCGACGAGCTTCTGGTTGCGGCGCTGCAGCGAGCAGTCGCGGGTGGAGACGACGACGACGTTGCCGTGCTGGTCGGCGAGGCACTGGGTCTCGACGTGGCGGGGCTTGTCGAGGAACTTCTCGACCAGGCACTCGCCGCGGCCGAAGGCGGTGACGGCCTCGCGGACCGCGGACTCGTAGGCGTCGGGGATCTCCTCGAGCGTGCGGGCGACCTTGAGGCCGCGGCCGCCGCCGCCGAAGACGGCCTTGATCGCGACCGGCAGGCCGTTGGCCTTGGCGAACTCGACGACCTCGTCGGCGTCCTTCACCGGGTCCTTGGTGCCCGGCGCGAGGGGGGCCTTCGCCTTGTCGGCGATGTGCTTGGCCCGGGCCTTGTCGCCCAGCGCCTCGATCGCGGCGGGCGGGGGACCGATCCAGATCAGCCCGGCGTCGATGACGGCCTGGGCGAACTCGGCGTTCTCGGCGAGGAACCCGTAGCCGGGGTGGATGCTGTCGGCGCCGGACTTCTCCGCGATCGCGATGATCTTGGCGATGTCGAGGTAGGACTCGGCCGGGGTGGCGCCACCGAGGGAGTGGGCCTCGTCGGCGAGGCGCACGAAGAGGGCGTCGCGGTCCGGGTCGGCGTAGACCGCGACCGACCCGATGCCGGCGTCCTTGCAGGCGCGGATGACGCGGACGGCGATCTCGCCGCGGTTGGCGATGAGGACCTTCTTCAGACTCACGCGACTACTCCTGGCGGTGACACTGGCTGGGTGGCGACGGGCAGCCGGAGGGCGTACCGCTCGGCAGGCTACCGCGACCCGAGCACGGCGCGACCGACTGCTTGGTGCACGGGTCGTACGACGTGCGCGTAGGCGATCCCCACTGTGAGCGACGCCACAAGCGCGAGCCACTGGTGACCTGCGTCCTCGAGGGCCGGGTAGACCTGCCAGTGCGTGAGGTAGATGAACAGGCTCGCCGTGGCCAGCACCCCCGCGACCCGCGCGAGCAGCGGCGTGACCGGCAGGTGCGGGCGCCACAGGAGCAGCAGGAAGCCCCCGACGACGATGACCTCGCGGTGCACCTCACCGAAGAAGCCGACGACCAGCAGGAGGGCCACGCCGGAGACGATCAGGCGCTGCCGGGTGGTCGCGGCACGAGCGCCCGTCCAGCCGAGGGCGAAGAAGAATGCCACCACGAGCGTGGTGTAGCGCTCGGTCGGGCCGGCGCGGAGGCCGACCTCGGCAACGCGGGCGACGGTCGTCACGGCCAGCACGCCGAGCGCGAAGCGGAACGGCGTACGCCGCTCGAGGCGGTGCAGCACCGGGAGCGTGGTGACGGCCAGCGCGGCGGCGGTGAGCCACACGAGCGACTCGAGGAACCACAGCTGCCACTGGTCGTCCCACTCCGAGCTGTTGACCACCTCGCGGACGAACAGGACGGTCGTGAGGTCGTAGCTGCCGAGCACGAGCGCGACGCCACCGACCCACAGCACCGCCGGTACGACGAGCTGGGCCAGGCCGGCGAGGCCGTGCCGCAGCCGGGTGCGGGCGCCGCCGGGCGCGGAGAGCTGGAAGCGCGCGAAGTTGAAGCCGGCGAGGGCGAGGAGCAGGTGGGCGCCGCCCTCGAGGCCGACGAGGTCCACGTGGCTGGCGACGATGAGCAGGATCGCGAGCGCCCGCAGCGCGACCGTGGTGTCGAGGTACGTCGTGCGGCGCCGCGGGCGGTCGGCCCCCGTCGAGGCGCCGGTCGTCCCGTCGGCGTCCGGCCGGACGTCGGCGGTCGCCGCGAGGCGCTCGAGCTCCCCGATCCCGCGCACGTGCCACCCCGCGGGCAGCCCGTGCGGGAAGTGGTCGGCGAGTCGGGTCGCGAGCTCGACGTAGGACAGCGAGTCGCCGCCGAGCGAGACGAACGAGTCGGCGTCGGTCGCGTCGGGGCGGCCGAGCACGCGGACGACGTCGGCGCGGACGGTGCGGGCGTGGCGGTCGGGCGCGGCTGTCGTGCCGTCCTCCCGCTCGACCTCCCGTTCGACCTGCGTGGCGAGCTCGCCGAGGGCGGCGTAGTCGGGCTTGCCGCTGCTCGTGAGCGGCACCTGCGGCACGACGATGACCCGCACCGCGTGCGGAGGTACGCCGCACCGGTCGGCGACGAGCGCGCGTGCGGCGGCGCTGCCGCGTCCGCTCGTGACGAAGGCGTGGACGCCGCGGCCCGTCGCGACCACCCGGGCGTGCCGGTCGACGTCGGCGCGCAGGCCCTGCTCGACGGCATCGAGGTCGATGCGCAGGCCGAACACCTTGCCCCAGCGGTTGCGTCGTCCCACCACCGCGAAGAGGCCGTGGCGCTCGCGGGCGAGGTCGCCGGTGCGCAGCTCGGTCGTCACGCGGGGGAGGGCGAGGTCGGCGGGCTCCTCGGCGTAGCCGAGCATCACGTTGGGGCCGGTGTAGACGAGCTCCCCGACGCCGGGCCGGTCGTCGACGGACTCGTCGAGGTGCAGGTGCCCGCCGGGGATCGCGAGGCCGATGCTGTCGGGGTGGTCCTCGGCGAGGTCCGGCGGCAGCCACGCCATCCGGGCCGTGGCCTCGGTGGCGCCGTACATCACCACGAGGTCCCACCCGCGGCTGCGACCGGAGCGGCTCCAGCGGCGCACGTCCTCCGGTGCTAGCCGGCCGCCGGCCTGGGTGACCTGCCGCAGCGTCGGCAGGTCGCGGTCCTCGAAGCCGCTGGCGGCCAGCAGGTCGAAGGTGTGCGGCACCCCGGCGAGGCCGGTCACGCCGGTGCGGTCGAAGAGGTCCCAGAAGCAGGCGTCGACGACGCTCAGGTCGGTCAGCACGACGCTCGCGCCGACCGCGAGGTGGGAGTGCAGCACGGACAGGCCGTAGCAGTAGTGCAGCGGCAGGGTGGTGACCGCACGGTCGGCAGGGGTGAGCGCGAGGTAGTCGGCGATGGCCGCGGCGTTGCTGGCGACGTTGTCGCGGGACAGCCGTACGAGCTTGGGCGAGCCGGTGGTGCCGGAGGTGCTCAGCAGGAGGGCGAGGTCGGGGTGCAGGTCGTGCGCGCTCGTGGGGCGGCGTACGTCGTCGCGCGCGCCGGGCGTGCAGACCACGTCCGGGTCGTAGGCCGCGACGGTCGCGTCACGCTGCGCAGGTCGGCCGTCGGGGACGACGAGGGCGACGTGGCCGTGCTGGAGCGCGGCGAGGTAGGCGACGAGCGAGTCGAGGTCGTTGGCGCCCTCGACCAGGACGAGCCGGCGGGCGGGGCCCCAGGTGGCCGCGCGGTCCGCGACGCGCCCGGCGAGGTCGGCGTGGGTGAGGACCTCGTCGCCGGCGAGCACGGCGGGAGCGGCGCCGAAGCGCGCGTGGTCGAGGACCGGGCCGACCGCCGGTGCGACCCTCCTGCCCAGGTCTGGCGCGGGGTGCAGCGGGTGCAGCGGGTGCAGGGGGTGCAGCGCGGGGTGGGGCGACGTGAGCGTCACGGCGTGTCCGTCGGGTGGTAGGCCCGGACCAGGCCGGTGACGCGCAGGTGGACGGTGTCGCCGGGGCCGGGGTGGCGCACGCCCGCCATCCGAGCGAGGACCGAGGTCCCGTCGTCGAGGCGGACCTGCACGGCGCAGTCGTGCCCGTAGTAGCTGACCTCCTCGACCGTGCCGCGCACGCCCTCGTCGTGCGCGAGGTCGACGAAGACCTGCTCGGGGCGGATCATCAGCGCGACCGGCCCGGTGGTCGGCTCGGTCAGCACGACCTCGCCCAGCGAGCAGGTCGCGCGGGCGTCGGTGGCGGTGCCGGGCAGCACGACGGCGCGGCCGACGAACTCGGCGACCTGCGGGTCGGTGGGGGAGAGGTAGACCTGGCTCGGCGTCGCCGACTGCACCAGCCGGCCGGCGCGCATCACGGCGACCTGGTCGGCGAGCGAGAGGGCCTCGTTCTGGTCGTGGGTGACCAGCAGGGCGGTGGTGTTCGTCGCCTCGAGGGCGCGGCGCACGGCCCGCGACGTGCTGCCGCGCAGGCTGGCGTCGAGGGAGGAGAACGGCTCGTCGAGGAGCACGACGGCGGGCTGCGGCGCGAGCGAGCGGGCCAGAGCCACGCGCTGCTGTTGGCCGCCCGACAGCTCGTCCGGGCGACGGTCGCGGAAGTCGGTGGGCAGCTCGACGAGGTCGAGCATCTCGGCGACGCGGTCGCGACCGTCCTGACCCCCGCGGGCGTCCCGCGGCAGGCCGAACGCGATGTTGGCGGCCACGTTGAGGTGCGGGAACAGCGCCCCTTCCTGGGGGACGTAGCCGACCCGCCGCGCCTGCGGCGCCACGGGGCGCACGCCCTCGCCGGCGACGGTCGTGTCGCCGAAGGCGATGCTGCCCGACTCGGGGAGCAGGAAGCCGGCGATGAGCCGCAGCAGGGTCGTCTTCCCGCAGCCGGACGGGCCGAGCACGGTCGTGAACGAGCCGTGCGGCACGTGGAGGGTGACGTCGTCCACGGCGCGGGTGGCCGAGGCCCCTGCGCCGAAGGACTTCGTGACGCCGGTGATCGTGAGCGAGCTCATACCGGAATTCTCTCCGTGCGGGTGGCGGGGCTGTCGGAGCGCATCAGCAGCACCGTGGCGGGGATCGAGACGAGCACCAGCAGCAGCGCGTAGGGGGCCGCGGCGCCGTAGCGGAGCTCGGAGGAGGCCGACCAGAACTCGGTGGCCAGCGTGTGGGTGCCGATCGGCGACAGCATGAGCGTCGCGGTGAGCTCGGTGGAGATCGCGAGGAAGACCAGCGCCGCGCCCGCGCCGAGGCTCGGCGCGATGAGCGGCAGGGTCACCCGGCGCGCGGTCGCGAGCGGGCCGGTGCCGAGGCTGTGCGCGACGTCGTCGAGCACGGTGGGCGCCTGCTCCAGCCCGGCGCGGACCGTCACCACGGCTCGCGGCAGGAAGAGGATGACGTACGCCGCGACGAGCAGGGCGGCGGTCTGGTAGATCCCCGGCACGAGGCGCAGTGACGCCACGACGAGGGCGAGGCCGACGACGATGCCCGGCAGCGCGTTGGCGATGTAGGTGCTGCGTTCGATCACGGTGCTCGCCCAGCCGCGGTGGCGCACGGCCAGCCAGACCACCGGGATCGCGGCGAGCGTCGTGACGACCGCTCCGGCGAGCGCGAGCGCGACCGTCGCGACGAGCGCCTCGGCCAGCTCGGCCATCGGGAACTCGGTCGACGTGCCGACGACCAGCCAGCGCAGCAGGGAGTAGGCGGGGATGCCGAGGGCGAGGACCACCACGGCCCCGACGACGCTGAGGAGCGGCCAGCGCCACGGTCCGAGCGCGACGGGTACGGCGCTGCGGGCGGCGCCGCGGCCCAGCCGGGCGTACCTCCGGTTGCCGCGCAGGCGCAGCTCGGCGAGCAGCAGCACCAGGCAGAGCAGGACCAGGACGACGGCCATCGCGGTGGCCGCGGCGCCGTTGAAGGTCGAGCCGTACTGGTCGTAGATCGCGGTGGTGAAGGTCGGGAAGCGCAGCAGCGACAGCGCGCCGAACTCGGCGAGCAGGTGGAGCCCGACCAGCAGCGCGCCGCCGAGCAGGGCGGGGCGCAGCTGCGGGAGGACGACCGTGCGGAAGGTGCGCGCGCGGGAGTGGCCGAGCGACCAGGCCGACTCCTCGAGCGCCGGGTCGAGGCGGCGCAGCATCGCGACGACGGGGAGGTAGACCAGCGGGTAGTAGGAGAGCGTGACGACGGTGAAGGCACCGGTGAACCCGTGGACGCTGCGGTCGAGCGAGACCCAGGCGTAGCCGTTGACGAACGCGGGGACGGCGAGTGGTGCGACGAGCAGGCCGTGCCACAGGCGCCGTCCGGGCAGGTCGGTGCGCTCGACGAGGACGCCGAGCGAGACGCCGAGGGCAGCGGTGGCGGCCATGCACGCGATCGCCAGGGTGACGGTGTTGCGCAGCAGCTCGGCGATGCGCGGGCGGGCCAGGAGGTGCCAGAGGTCGACGGGGCCGATGATCACGACGTAGAAGGCCACGTAGGCCAGCGGCACCAGCGCCAGGACCGCGACCGCCGCCCCCGCGACCAGCAGTGGCCGCGGTGCGCGACGCCCGGTCCGGGCGTACGTGGTCAGAGGAGGCCTGCCGCGGTCATCAGCTCGGTCACCTGCGGACCGTTGAGGCTCGCCACGTCGACGGTGGGCGGCTCGAGCTCGTCGAACGGCTTGACCGCGGGGTCGAGCTTCGCGTCGGGGTTGAGCGGGTACTCCAGGGCGTACGACTCCGCCATCGCCTGCTGCGCGTCGGTGCTGGTCAGCCAGGTGACGAACTCTTCGGCGGCGTCCTTGTGCTCGCTGCTGTCGAGGATGCCGGCGCCGGAGATGCTGAGGAACGCGCCGGGGTCCTGGTTGCCGAAGAAGTGCAGCGCCGAGCTGTCGGAGTCGCTGCCGTTCTCCTGGCGGTCGCGGTACCAGTAGTAGTGGTAGGCGATGCCGGCGTCGACCTCGCCGGAGTCCACGGACTGCATCACGACGAGGTTGTTCTGCACGATGACGCCGTTCTCCTCGAGACCGGCGAGCCAGTCGGCCGTGGCCTGCTCGCCCTCGAGCTCGAGGACGGCGGACACGATCGCCTGGAAGTCGGCACCGGTCGGGGAGAAGGCCACGCGGCCCTTCCACTCGGGGTCGGCGAAGTCGAGGATCGAGTCGGGCATGTCGGCGTCGGTCATCGTGTCGGTGTTGTACATCGCGACGGTGGAGCGGGCCAGGAAGCCGGTCCACGCGCGGTCCGACGGGACGTACTCGTCGGGGATCGACGCCGTGGCGGCCTCGGGCAGCTCCGCGAACAGGCCGGCGTTGTCGACGATGCTCATCGCGGGCGAGTTCTCGGTGAGGAACACGTCGGCGGGGGAATCCGTGCCCTCCTCGACGATCTGGTTGGCCATCTCGAGGTCCTTGCCGCTGCGCAGCTCGACGTCGAGACCGGACTGCTCCTCGAACATCGGCACGATCTCGTCGAGGAGCTCCTCGTGCTGGGCGTTGTAGACGACGAGGTCGGGCGACCCGAAGACGCCGCACCCGGACAGGGTGGAGGCGGTCAGGAGGGTCGCGGCCAGGGCCACACTGGCGCGCTTGGTCGCGCGGCGGGGGGGAGTCGACACGAGGGGGCGTCCTTACTTTGCTTAGGCTGCCCTAACCCTAGACCCGGATCGTGGGGTGCGCGGAATCGCGTCCGTCACACCGCGACGCGGACCTCCATCACGCGGTGGAACGGCGTCTCGGCGGCGCTGCGCACCGAGCCGAAACCGGCCTGCTCGACCACCGCCCGGATCCGCGCCGGCCCGGCCTGCGTGCCGAGCGCCAGCCCGACCTCCTGCGACAGCGAGGCGGGGGTGCAGAGCAGGGTCGAGAAGCCGTAGTAGGCACGGCCGACGGGCGTGAGGTTGTCCTCGACGTGGTCGCCGGCCATCGGCTCGACGACCATCCACACGCCGTCGTCGGCGAGCGCCGAGCGGACGTGGCGCGCGGCGCCGACCGGGTCGCCCATGTCGTGGAGCGAGTCGAAGGTCGCCACCAGGTCGAAGCCGGTGCCGCTGAACCCGGCCGCGTCGGCGACCTCGAAGCGGACCCGGTCCGCGACGCCGGCCTCCTCGGCCTTGCGGCGCGCGACGTCGATCGACGGGGCGTGCGGGTCGGAGCCGACGAACCGGGACGCTGGGAACGCGGTGGCCATCAGGATGGTCGACGCGCCGTGCCCACAGCCCACGTCGGCGACGTCGGCGCCGGCGCGCAGGCGGTCGGCGACCCCCACGGCCGGGAGCCAGGAGTCGACGAGGTAGGCGCGGTAGGACGGCCGGAAGAACCGCTCGCAGCCCTCGTGCACGTCGCCGCTGTGCTCCGGCCAGCCGATCCCGCCCCCGCGACGTACGACGTCGACGAGGCGCTGGCTGTCGGCCACGGTGCCGAGGGCGATCTGGAAGAGCCCGGGGAGGTACGCCGGGCTGTCGGCGTCGGTGAGGGCCACGGCGTGCTCCGGCGGGAGGGTGTAGCGAGCGGTCGTCGGGTCGTAGTCGACGAACGATCCGGCGGCCTGCGCGTTGAGCCACTCGCGGGTGTAGGGCAGGGCGGTGCCGGCGGCGTCGGCGAGCGCCTCGGCCGTCATCGGACCGCGCTCGGCGAGCGCCTCGTACCAGCCGAGCTTGTCGCCCAGCACGACGAGCGCCGCGTTGAGGGTCGCGCCGACCTCGTCCACGGCGCGGAAGACGAAGGACATCAGGCGCTGCTCGTCGAGCGGCTCCTCGAGCGACTGCTGGCCGGGCTGGCCGGGCTGGTCGGTGGTGGTCATGGCTGTCTCCTCGATGGGTGTGGACCGCCACGGTCGCCCGGATGTCTCATCAGTGGAGAGGCTGATTGCTATCGTCTGATAAGTGAGGCTGATAACGGCTGGCCCGCGCCTGCAGGCCCTCGCCGCCGTCGAGGCGGCGGGATCGTTCTCCGGTGCCGCCGCGGCGCTGGGCGTCAGCCAGTCGGCGGTCAGCCAGCACGTGGCCGCGCTGGAGCGCCAGGTCGGGGCCGGCCTCGTGGACCGCGGGGCGCGGCCGGTGCAGCTGACTCCCGCCGGGCACGTGCTGGCCGAGCACGCCCGGGCCGTCGTCGGCCGCCTCGACGCCGCCGAGCGCGACCTCCTCGACGTCCTCGGTCGGCAGGAGCGGCGTCTGCGGCTCGGCAGCGTGCCGACCGCCCTCGCGTCGTTCGTGCCGGGCGCCATCGCCCGGCTGCGCGCGGAGCTGCCGGACGTCGTGCTGACCGTGGTCGACGACCACGTGCAGGGCCTGCTGCCGCGGCTGCGCGAGCGCGAGCTCGACCTGGCCGTGGTGTTCACCTCGACGTCCGCCCCGGACCAGGCGAGCGACCTCGAGGTCGTCCCGCTCTTCGACGACGCCTACCGGGTGGTGCTCCCCAGCGGGCACCGGTTCGCGAGGGCCGACCGCGACCCGAGCCTGCGCGACCTTCGTGGCGAGACCTGGGTCGGCGGCGCCGGTGGCAGCACGTGGTTCCGCGTGGTCCGCGACGCCTGTCGGGCGCAGGGCTTCTCGCCCCGCGTGGGCGTGGTGTCGGACGACCACGTCGCCGTGCAGGCGTTGGTGGCCGCCGGCCTGGGCGTGGCCGTCGTACCCGGCCTCGCCGCCTCGGTGCGGGTCCGCGGCGTCACGACGCGCGACCTGCGGGGGCCGGGGCCGGTGCGGCAGCTGGCGGTCGCCCTGCCCGCGAGCGACTACCGCACCCACGCGACGACCCGGATGACCGAGCTGCTCCTGCGCGCCACGCGGGCGCGGCGCTGACGGGTCGGTCGGCCTGGGTGCGCCTGCAGTTCGGTCCTTGCGGCCTGCTGGCGCGCCTCTCGGCTCAGGCGAGCAACCGGGGGAGCACGTCGTCGACGAGGCGCTCGAGCTGGGCAATCTCGTCGCCGAGCGGCCAGACGTGGATCCGCGAGCAACCCGCCGCGGCGTACCGCCCCAGCAGGTCGGCGCAGTGCTCCGGGGTCCCGACGCACACCCGGTCACGCAGCTCGCCCGGGTCGCGCCTGACGAGTGGCGCCAGCACGTCGACGAGCGCCCGCTCCGCATCCGCGGGGTCGTCGGTGACCCACGTCCACATCGTCGCCACCGCGGCGGGGAGGTCTGGGCGGTCGAGCCGGGCGCGCTCCTGCGCGAGTCGTCGGCGTCCCTCCGCGAACGCCTCCGGCGAGGTGTTGTACGCCGACGCGAGCCAGCCGTCGCCCCACCGGGCGACGCGCCGCAGTCCGGCCGGCGACCCCCAGCTGGCGACCCAGATCGGAACCGGCGCGGGTGGTTCGACCCGCCTGGAACCGTCGAGGATCTCGACCCACCTGGCTGGCAGCGATCCGCCGCCCAGCAGCCCGCGCAGGACGTGCAGCGACTCCTCGAACTGCGGCCAGCGGTCGTCGAACCGCACCCCGGCCGCCGCGTGGTCCGCCGCCGACGAGCCGGCCCCGACCCCGGCGACGACCCGGCCCGGCGCAAGGGTGGCCAGAGTCGTGAGCGCCGCGGCGAGCTGGGCGGGACCGCGCAGCGAGGGCAGCGCGACCGTCGTGGCGAGGTCCATCCCGCCGGCGCGGTCCGCGACCGCGGCGAGGAGGGTCGGCCCGTCGAGCCACGGCCGGTGGAAGGTGAGGTGGTCGTTGGCGCAGACCGCCGCCAGCCCGAGGTCGCGGGCGGCCTCGACCACGTCCCGCACGCGGCCCACGTCGGGACGGTCGCCGCTCGTCGCGACCTGCGGCAGGTGTGCGGCCACCTCCATCCCGTGAGCGTCCCACAGCAAGCGGTCCTGGGGGTTAGCGATCGCTAACCTCCGGCGCTAGGGTGCGAGGCATGACCTTCGAGCTGTCCCCCGAGCACGAGCAGTTCCGCCGCAGCGTCCGCGACTTCGCCGAGGCGGAGATCGCGCCGCACGCCGCGCAGTGGGACCGTGACCACCACTTCCCGACCGACGTGGTCCAGAAGATGGGTGCGCTCGGCCTGATGGGGCTGACGGCTCCGGAGGAGTTCGGCGGCGCCGGCATGGCGGGCGAGGGCGGCGGCTTCACCTCGCTGTGCCTGGCGATCGAGGAGATCGGCCGCGTCGACCAGTCGATGGGCATCACGCTCGAGGCCGCGGTCGGGCTCGGGATCAACCCGATCCTCACCTTCGGCACCGACGAGCAGAAGAAGACGTGGCTGCCCGAGCTCGTCGCCGGCGACAAGATCGCTGGCTTCGGACTGACCGAGCCCGGCGCGGGCTCCGACGCCGGTGCGACCAAGACCAAGGCGGTGCTCGACGGCGGCGAGTGGGTCGTCAACGGCTCGAAGCAGTTCATCACCAACTCGGGCTCGGACATCACCTCGCTCGTCACGGTCACCGCCCGCACCGGTGAGCGTGCCGACGGGCGTCCGGAGATCTCGACGATCATCGTCCCGTCCGACACTCCTGGCTTCACTGCGGAGAAGGCGTACGACAAGCTTGGCTGGCACGCCTCCGACACCCACCCGCTGTCCTTCAGCGACGCGCGGGTGCCGGAGTCGCACCTGCTCGGCGAGCGGGGTCGCGGCTACGCGCAGTTCCTCGCGACGCTGGACGACGGTCGCGTCGCGATCGCCGCGCTCGCGGTCGGCTGCATCCAGGCGTGCCTCGACATGTCCCTGCAGTACGCCGGTGAGCGGCAGACCTTCGGCGGCCCGATCGGACGCAAGCAGGGTCTCGCCTTCCAGGTGTCGGACCTGCAGGTGATGCTCGACGCCTCGCGGCTGCTGACCTACAAGGCGGCCGCGATGAAGGACGCGATGGACGCCGGCTCGTCCTCGGTCACCACCGCGTCGTTCAAGCAGGCGGCCGCCGTGGCGAAGCTCTACGCCACCGAGTCGGCGGTCACCGCGACCCGCATCGCGACGCAGGTCTTCGGCGGCTACGGCTTCATGGAGGAGTACCCCGTCGTCCGGTTCTACCGCGACGCCAAGGTCCTCGAGATCGGCGAGGGCACGTCCGAGGTCCAGCGGATGCTCATCGCGCGGGGTCTCGGGCTCCCGGTCGAGTAGCGGTCCGTCAGGCGGGTCGCGGTGCGTACATGATCATCGCGACCCCGACCAGGCAGACCAGCGCACCCGTCACGTCGTACCGGTCCGGCCGGAAGCCGTCCACGACCATCCCCCAGGCCAGCGAGCCGGCGACGAACACGCCGCCGTACGCCGCCAGGATCCGTCCGAAGTGGGCGTCGGGCTGGAGCGTGGCGACCAGTCCGTAGAGCCCTAGGGCGATGAAGCCGGCGCCGACCCAGATCCAGCCGCGGCCCTCGCGGACGCCCTGCCAGACCAGCCAGGCACCGCCGATCTCGGCGAGCGCGGCGAGGACGAAGAGGGCGAGCGACGCGACGACGGTCATGGGCGGGAGTCTCGCAGCCGTCTGGCCTCAGCCGGTCAGGACGTACTCGATGTGCAGCGCCGGCAGGACCCTTCGCCGGATCGTGGCGACCGGTGGCGGCCTGGTGGTGAGGCGATGGCCGGTCGGCAAGGTGGTGGTCACGCTGCCGTCCGGCTCGGTTCTCGACCGCCAGCGGTGCGCGGTCTTGGCGTAGTTGCAGGCCTCGCACAGCCCCTGCCCGTTGCGGGCCGACGTGGGGCCGCCGTCCTCGCGGGACTCGACGTGGTCGACGTGCCGCACCGGGGCGTCGCACCACGGGGTCCGGCAGGTGCGGTCGCGGAGGCGGACGAACCGGGCGAGGTTGCCGCGGAAGGTGCGCGTGCGCGCGTCCATGCTGACGAGCTCCCCGGTGGTGGGCGAGGTGTAGAGCCGGCGGATGCTCACCTCCTCCTCCGCGGTGACGGCGCCGCACACGATCTCCCGCGCCAGCTCGGCCGGGATCGGGCCGAACCCGTCGACGTGGGCCTCGTCGTCGGCGCCGCCGAACAGGGCGGCGTCGGTCATCACGACGCCGAGGGCGACAGGGGTGGCGGGAACGTCCGGGGAGGTGTCGGACGCGGGCACCCCGAGCATCGTGGCGACCAGCGCGTCGGCCATCACCTGGCCACGTCCGCGCTCCTCGCCCGCGGCGCGGGCCCGGTCGGCCACCCGGGTGAGCGCGGAGTAGACCGCGACGCCTTCCTTGACGGGCAGCAGTGCGGTCAGCCAGGTCATCGAGTCGGGCGCCGGGCGCAGGGTCACACGACGCTCGGACTCGGCGTGGCGACGGCGGGCCACGCAGGCCGCCGGGTCGAGCCGCTCTGCCTCCGCGCGCAGCCGCGCCAGCAGCCTGCGGGGGCTGAGCCGCTCGAGCGCGTCGGGGTCACCGGCGACGACCTCGTCCACGGCCAGGCGGTGGGCGAGGGGCAGGCAGGCTGTCTCTCGCGCGATCACGGTCGAGGTCCACTCGTCGATGCGCCCGTCCTGCCAGGCCGCCCACGTGTGCGGGAGCTCGGACTGCACGACCCGGGCGAGGCTGACGTGTCGCCGGCCGCGGTGCGGGGACTCCCGGCGGGCCGCGGCGACCACGTTGCCCACGCCCTTGCCGAGCTCCTCGGGCCTCACCCCGGCGTCGGCCTGCTCCTGAGTGAGCAGCGCGTCCAGGCGAGCCGTCAGCTCGGCCTGCGCGGCGGACACCGTGCGGCCGAGCGTCTCGAGCTCGGCGACGAGGTCCACCAGGACGGCGGCCTCGAGGTCCAACGCTGCCGCGACGACGCCCCTCAGCTCCGAGCGCGTCGCCGCGACGGCGGCGGCGGGGGCGCTCGGCAGCTGGCTCGGGGTCATGGCACCACGCAAGCACCGCGCCCCGACAGCCACGGCCGCGCGCGACGTACGCCTGTGGACGACGACGCGGAACGGCGACCTGTGGATGGTTCGTGGCCCCACATCTCCGCCTCCCGACGGATCCGGGCGCACCGCTCGCCCCCTACGCTCGCCCCATGCCCAGCACGAGCCAGCGCGCCCTGACGTGGTTCGGCGTGGACGACGAGTGGGAGCGGCCCCGGCCGCGGGTCGGTCGACAGGACGTCGTCCTGGCCGCCAGCGTCGAGGCCGTCAGCCTGCTCGCGCTCGAGCTGGTGCGCAGCGCGGGCGGGCTCGAGCACACCGACGTCCCGGTCTGGACGCAGTGGCTCGCCGTGTCGACGGGCGCGGCGCTCCTCCTGGGGCGTCGCCGCTGGCCGCTGGTGGTCGCGAGCCTCGCCGCGCTGCACATGTTCGTCGTCGGGGTGTCGATGCCGGAGGTCATGGGGCAGGTGTCGCTCCAGATCGTCTACTTCGTCGCCCTGCTGTCCGGGGTCGCGTACGCCCGCGACCGGCGCGCGATGGTGGTCGTGATCGGCACGATCGTGCTCTTCATGTTCGCGTGGATCACCTGGCAGTTCGCCGTGGGCTCGGCGGCGCAGGACATGATCGACGAGATGGACCACGCCGACCGCGTCGGGCTCTTCCCGCCGATCCCGTCGGCCGTCGCCATGACGCTGCTGGTCAACGTCATCTACTTCGGCGGGGCGATCGTCGGTGGCGGGGTGTCGTGGCGCGCGGCCCGGCAACGCCTGCGGCTGCAGGAGCAGGCGGCGACCATCACCGCCCAGGCCGGCCGGCTGCGCGAGCAGGCTGTTCTCGACGAGCGGCTGCGCATCGCCCGCGAGCTGCACGACGTGGTCGCGCACGGTGTCTCCGCGATGGGCATCCAGGCAGGTGCCGCCCGCCGGGTCCTCGACCGCGACCCCGACGCGGCGCGTACGGCCCTCGCGAACGTCGAGGACGCCTCCCGCGACGCGCTCGCGCAGATGCGGCGACTCCTCGGCACGCTCCGGGAAGGTCCCGCCGACGGCAGCGAGGACGGGACCGACCCGGCAGGCGCGACGCGTACGTCCGAGGCGGGCGTCGGTGACCTGCCCGAGCTGGTCGCCCAGGCGAGCCAGGAGGGTCTCACCGTCCACCTCGATGTCGTCGAGGACCCGACCTGCGCCGCGAGCCGGCTGCCCCGGGGCATCGGGCTCGCGATCTACCGCACGGTGCAGGAGGCGCTGACCAACGTACGTCGCCACAGCACCGCCGACACCGTCTCCGTCGTGGTGCGGGTCGACGAGTCCACGTCGTACGCCGAGGTCGAGGTCGTGGACAACGGCCGGCCGCGGCACGGCACGTCCGGCAGCGGGCTCGGCCAGCTCGGCATCCGCGAGCGGGCCGCCACCCACGACGGGCAGGTCGACATCGGGCCGCGGGTGACGGGCGGCTACCGGGTCCGCGTGCGCTACCCCCTCGGAGCAACGTGATGGAACGCCCGCTGACGGTCCTGCTCGTCGACGACCACGCCATGGTGCGCTCGGGCTTCGCGATGGTCCTCTCGGTCGAGGACGACATCGAGGTCGTGGGCGAGGCTGCCGACGGCCTCGAAGCGATCGAACGGGCCCGTGCGACCCGCCCCGACGTCGTGCTGATGGACGTCCAGATGCCGCGGATGGACGGCGTCGAGGCCACCCGCCACCTCGTCGCCGACGACCTCGGGCGCGTCGTCATCGTGACGACCTTCGACCGCGACGACTACCTCTTCGACGCCCTCCAGGCAGGCGCGAGCGGCTTCCTGCTGAAGAACGCCGGTCCGGAGCAGCTCCTCGACGCCGTACGCGCCGCAGGTCGCGGACACGCGCTGCTCGCGCCGGAGGTGACCCGCCGCGTCATCGGCAAGATGGCCGGGGGAGCGAACGCCGGATCGGGGCCGGTGGCGACCGAGCGCGCCGAGCCGAAGGAGCTGGCGCTGCTCACCGCTCGCGAGCGGGAGGTGCTCGTGCTGCTCGGCCGGGGACTGTCGAACGGCGAGATCGCCGGCACGCTCGTGCTCGGCGAGGCGACGGTCAAGACGCACGTGTCCAACGTGCTCGCCAAGCTGCACGTGCGCGACCGCGTGCAGGCGGTCATCTACGCCTACGAGGCCGGCCTCATCCTCCCGACGGATGAGTGACCCAGGAGGATCGCACCTCCACCCCACAGATCCGTCCCGCGGGGGATCCCCGCCAGGCCGGGCGTCACTAGCGTCGTCGTCATGCTGGAGATCAGGGAGCTGACCAGACGGTTCGGTGAGAACACCGCCGTGGACCACGTGTCGTTCGAGGTGCCGGCCGGGCTGATGACCGGCTTCGTCGGCGGCAACGGTGCGGGCAAGACCACGACCATGCGGATGGTCATGGGGGTGCTCGGCATCGACGAGGGGGAGGTGCTGTGGCAGGGCCGGCCGATCACCCGGCTGGACCGCCGCCGGATCGGCTACATGCCCGAGGAGCGTGGGCTCTACCCCAAGCAGCCGATCCTCGACCAGCTCGTCTACATCGCCCAGCTCAAGGGAATGGACCGCGTCGCGGCCCGTACCCAGGTGACCGAGCTGCTGGAGCGGTTCGGGCTGGGGGAGCGCACCAAGGACAACCTGGAGAAGCTGTCGCTGGGCAACCAGCAGCGGGTGCAGATCATCGCCTCGGTGCTGCCCCGCCCGGCGGCGCTCGTGCTCGACGAGCCCTTCTCGGGCCTCGACCCGAGGGCCGTCGACTCGATGGTCGACCTGCTGCGCGAGTACACCCGCGACGGAGTGCCGGTCCTCTTCTCCAGCCACCAGCTCGACCTCGTCGAGCGACTGTGCGACCGCCTGGTCGTGCTGTCCCAAGGACGCCGGGTCGCCGCCGGGACGGTTGCGGAGCTGCGCGACGCGGGGGTGCCGCGCTTCCGCCTCGTCCTCGGCGGCGACGCCGGTTGGGTCCGTGACCTGCACGGGCTGGAGGTCCTTGACCTCGAGGGGGCCAGCGCCCTCGTCGAGGTGCGCCAGGACGGCGCCGAGCAGCACCTCGTCGCCGAGGCCACGAGGCGCGGCGACGTCCATGAGTTCGTCCGGGTACGCCCGGCCCTCAGCGAGATCTACCGGGAGGCCACCGCATGAGAACCGACACGTCGAGCCCCGACAACCAGAGCCCCGACAACCGGGACACCGACCGGCGCGACGAGCCCCCGTGGCTGCTCGTGACCCGCCGCGAGGTCGTCTCTCGGATCACCGACAAGTCCTTCCTCCTCGGTACGGCGTTCATGGTGGTGCTGATCGCCGGGTTCATCGGCTTCAGCGCCTGGCAGGAGGAGCGGACCGAGACGGTGACCCTGGCCGCCACGCCCGACGCGGCCGCGATGGCCACCGCGGTCGCCGACGCCGCGCCGGGGGTGGACGAGAACGTCGAGGTCACGGTCGTCGAGGTCGACGACCGGGCCGCCGCCGAGTCCGCGCTGCGCGAGGACGAGGTCGACGCCTGGCTGCACCCGACCGACGACGGCTGGCAGCTGACCTCGGAGTCGAGCGAGCAGGGCTCGCTGACCGACGTCGTGGAGGTGGTCGTGCAGCAGCAGGTGCTGGCCGACAACGCCGCGGAGGTCGGCACGACGGTCGAGTCGCTCCAGGCCGGCAGCACGGTGACCACGGCCTTCCTTCGCGGCGACGCCGAGAAGGCCGGCGTGGCCGAGGCCGTCGGCTTCGTGTTCGTCTTCCTGTTCTACTTCGCGGCCCTCGTCTTCGGCATGCAGCTGGCGTCGTCGGTGATCGAGGAGAAGCAGAGCCGCATCGTCGAGATCATCGCTGCCGCGATCCCGGTGCGGCACCTCCTGGCCGGCAAGGTGCTCGGCAACACGGCCCTCGCGGTGATCCAGCTGATGGTCTACCTCGTGGTCGGACTCGTGGGGCTGTCGTTCACGTCCTACAAGTCCTACGTCCCGGCGCTGTCGGGTCCGACGGCGTGGTTCATCGGCTTCTTCCTCGCGGGCTTCATCGCCCTGGCCTGCCTGTGGGCGGTCGCCGGGTCGCTCGCCTCGCGGACCGAGGACCTGCAGGCGACGTCGACGCCGCTGACGATGCTAATGCTCGTGATGTTCTTCGGCGGGCTGTCCCTCGACGGCCGCGCACAGGTGATCGCGTCGTTCGTCCCGCCCGTCTCGGCGGTCGTGATGCCCAAGCGCATCCTGGCCGGCGGCGTGGAGTGGTGGGAGCCGCTGCTGGCCCTGGGCCTGCTGGCCGCGTTCGCCGCGGTCACCGTGTGGATCGGGGAGCGCCTCTACCGCCGGGCGCTGCTTCAGACCGGCGGTCGGGTCAGCCTCCGCCAGGCGTGGTCCGCGGCCGAGTGACCCGGAGGTAGGTGGGTCGACGGGGACCTCAGAACAGCTGCACCAGCGACGAGGTCCCCGTCACGACCGCCCAGAACCGCAGGCCGCGCCCGGCCAGGCCGGTCAGCATGAAGATCCAGAACGGCACCCGCAGCGTCCCGGCGAGCACGGCCGTGACGGCGTACGGCGGGATGCCGGTGCTGGCGGAGACGAAGAGCAGGCCGGCCGTGAACCACGGCCGGCCCTCGGCGCGCTCGTGCCACTTGTCCAGCGAGGCCCGCGCCTTGGGCTTCTCGAGCTGGCGGTGGACCCACGGGGCGCGCTCGACGTGCATGCCGCCCCAGTACCAGAGGATCTTGCCGAGCATCTGCCCGATCGTGGCCGCGACGAGGAGCCCCCACATCTGACCGGGGGCCTGGCTGACCGAGACGACGAGGATGGCCTCGATGTTGATGAGCGGCAGCAGCGCGGAGGCGATCGAGGCGCCCAGGACGCTCCAGAACAGCATCAGCCCGCGGCGCCCGGTACCGGCAGGCCGATCTGCGCGAGGCGGCGCAGCGACACGCACTTGAGGACCAGCAGCGCGGTGGCGATCACGAGCCCCACCCACATCCAGCCGGTGACGAGCAGCAGCACCGCGAAGAGCGCGCTGTTGACCGCCTTGGCGGGCTTGGACCAGTTCCACAGCCAGATGGTGCGGTCGACGACGAAGAAGTAGTTGGGGCTGCGGATCGGCCAGGCGAGGAAGGCGATCGACAGGAAGCAGTCGATCACCATGAACTCGGCGAGGTAGACGAAGATCGCCGGCGACAGGTCGGGCTGCAGCCACGCGAGGCCGATGTAGAACGCGGCGGCGTTGAACCGGTCGCACATGATGTCGAGGACGGCTCCGATGCGGGTCTCGCAGTCGCGCACGCGGGCGTAGAAGCCGTCGAGCATGTCGCCGACCCAGTAGACGCCGAGGGCGACGACCAGCAGCGTCAGGCTCTGCTGGTGGGCGGCCATGGCCGCCAGCACGACGGAGGCGATCGTCCGTACGAAGGTGATGACCGTCGCGCCGGTCAGCAGCCGTTCCTCGCGCACGCCGTAGCGGTCGACAGGATCAGCCTCTGGCCCTCCCGCCGTGCCCTGCACCCCGCTCCCCACGCCCGGGATGTTAGCGGGTCAGGTCCACAGATCAGGCCACGCGTGGCCGAGCTCGAGGACCAGCTCGCGCAGCAGCGGCAGGCTCACGCCCACCACGTTGTGGTGATCGCCCTCGATGCCGCGCACGAACGCGCCGCCGAAGCCGTCGATCGTGAAGGCGCCGGCGACGTGCAGCGGCTCCCCGGTCGCGACGTAGGCCTCGACCTCGTCGTCGCTCACGTCGGCGAAGTGCACGAGGGTCGAAGCGGTCGCCGCGGCCACCCGCCCCGACGCCACCTCACGCAGGCTGTGCCCGCTGTGCAGGACGGCGCTGCGCCCGCGCATGGCACGCCACCGCTCACGGGCCTCGGCAGCGTCGCGGGGCTTGCCGAGCGCCTCGCCGTGCCCGCCCGAGCCAGGGGCCGGCTGGAGCTCGAGCACCGAGTCGCAGCCCAGGACGAGAGCGTCGTGAGGTACGTCGTCGCGCGCGGCGACGGCGGCGCACTTGAGCTCGGCGAGCTGCAGCGCGAGCTCGGCCGGCGGCAACCCGTCGACCTGCGTCTCGTCGACCCCGCTCACGATGACCACCGGCTCGATGCCGGCCGCGCGCAGCGTGGCCAGGCGCGCGGGGGAGGCCGAGGCCAGGACCAGCGGCACGCGCGCGGTCGTCACAGGCGCCCCAGCGCCGTGCGCAGCGGGTCGAGCCCGAGCGAGCCGAGGTCGAGCGCGGCGCGGTGGAAGGCCTTGAGGTCGAAGTCGGCGCCGTGGCGCTGCCGGACCTCGGCCCGCGCCTCGAGCCAGATGCGCTCGCCGACCTTGTAGGACGGCGCCTGGCCGGGGAGGCCGAGGTAGCGCTTGACCTCGAACTGGATGACCTCGTCGTCCATCCGGCAGTGCAGCCGCATGAACTCCAGCCCCAGCTCCGGCGTCCACGTCTCGCCGGGGTGGAACGCGGTGCCGCCGGGGCCGAGCCGGTTGTCGTCGGGGATGGTGAGCTCGAGGTGCATGCCGATGTCGACGATCACCCGCGCGGCGCGCAGGGACTGGCCGTCGAGCATCCCGAGGAGGTCGGCGGGGTCGTCGAGGAAGCCGAGCTCCTCCATCAGCCGCTCGGCGTAGAGCGCCCACCCCTCGCCGTGCCCGCTGCACCAGCACATCAGCCGCTGCCAGCGGTTGAGCGTGTCGCTGCGGTAGGCCGTCTGGGCGACCTGGAGGTGGTGTCCGGGCACGCCCTCGTGGAACACGGTGGTGACCTCGCGCCAGGGGTGGAAGTCCTCGATGCCGTCGGGCACCGACCACCACATGCGTCCCGGTCGCTCGAAGTCCTCGGACGGGCCGGTGTAGTAGATGCCGCCGTCGTTGGTCGGGGCGAGCATGCACTCGATGCGCCGGATCGGCGCCGGGATGTCGAAGTGGACGTCGGCCATCGCGGTGATCGTGCGGTCGGCGAGGCCCTGCATCCACTCGCGGAACGCCTCGCGGCCCTGGACCACGCGGGTCGGATCGGCGTCGAGGTGGGCGACCGCCGCGTCGACGCCGGCGCCGGGGAGGATCCGCTCGGCGGTGGCGTCCATCAGGTCGGACAGCCGCTGCAGCTCGGCCCAGCCCCAGGCGTAGGTCTCGTCGAGGTCGACCTCCGCGCCGAGGAAGTAGCGGCTGGCGAGCGCGTAGACCTCCCGCCCGACCCCCTCGCGCTCCGCGCCCTGCGGCTCGAGCTCGTCGGTGAGGTACAGCCCGAACGCCGCGGTGGCGGCGCTCGCGGCACCCGCCAGGGCTCGCAGCTCGGCGCGGTCGCCGCCCTGCAGGCGGTCGACGAGGCCGAGGTAGAAGTCGCCCGCCTCGCCGGACTGCCCGGTCCAGCGGCGCACCTGCTCGGCCACCTCGGCGTACTGCCGTGCCGCGACGACGTTGCCCTTGCGCGCCTCGTCGGAGAGCGTCGCGCGCAGGCCCTCGAGGGCGGCGGGTACGCCGGCCAGGCGGGACGCGATGGCCGCGACGGCCTCCGCGCCCTCGGTCGGCATCAGGTCGAAGACCCCGCGGATCTCGTGCAGGGGGCTCCACAGCACCGACATGCGCGAGCGGTTGACGCCCGCCTCCTCCAGCTCGATCTCGAGCCGGGTCCGCTCGAGGAACGCGTCCCGTGCCGCCGCCTCGCGGTCGTCGACGGGGGTCGCGGCCTCGACGGCGGCGACCGCGCGCCGGGCCAGTGCCTCCCGGGCGTCGAAGCCGGCGGGGGAGAAGTCGGTCAGCTCGTGCTCGTGCCCGGCCACGCCGATCGAGGTGGCGGTCAGCGGGTCGAGGGCGCAGAAGTCCTCGACGTAGGCGTCGCAGAGGGCGTCGATCCGTCGCTCGTTCGGGAGGGGTTCGGTCACGCGGGCGACCCTAGACCTCGGCTCCGACGTGCGACGATCGCCCGGTGAGACATCTCGGGTCGATCCTCCTGATCGGCGTGCTGACCACCGGCTCCTGGCTCGTCGCCCCGTCAGCCGGGGCGCGTGCGGTGGACGACGGACGCGGTGACGCCGACGTGACGCGCGCGGCGTACGACTGGCTGGACGCGGACACCCCCAACGACGGCTATGCCATCACGCTGGTCCGCGGCCGGTCCGTGCGATCGGTGGTGCGCCTGCTGTCGCCCAGGCGCGACCTCGGCCCCATGACGCCGGGGGACGCCTACGGCTGGGCCCTCGACAGGTACGACGCCTGGCCGCACGTCGTGCAGGTCGAGCGGCGCGGACCGGGCGTGGTGATCATCGACGTCAGTGGCTTCCCGTCCGACCGGCAGCTCGCACGGCTCAGCCGCAGGGGAGTCGCGTCGAGCTTCGGCACGACGGTCGAGCTCGACACCTACGTCACCGTCGCGCGCCGCGGTCGCGTGATCCGCCAGTTCGACACCGGCTTCCGCCCGCCCCGCGCCGGCGCGCTCCCCGAGGAGCGGGGCCTCGGCTTCGGTCGCAAGGGCGTCGACCCGTTCTCGCCGGCCTGGGCGCTCAACGAGCGGCTGACGCTGATCCACGTGTCGGAGGACTGGTTCTCCGCCGAGCACCCCACCTACGTGCTCCCGCGCGGCGCGTAGCACCCACCGTCCCACGAGGTGGGGGCCGTGTCGCGAAAACAGCAGTAAGTTGATAGTTATTAGTGGTGACTCGACACGAACCCGACCCCACCCACGCCAGCCTCAGCCGCCGCAGGCTCCTCGCCGTCGGGGGTGCCGGCCTCGTCGCCGGACTGGCCCAGGCCCCCGGCGCCATGCCCGGCCCGGGCCGCACGTCGCCGGCCGCCGCCGCGAGCCCCGAGCGTCCCAACATCCTGTGGTTCGTCAGCGAGGACAACAACCCCTTCGTCGGCGCGTACGGCGATCCGCTGGCCCGCACGCCCACCATCGACCGGCTGGCGGCCGAGGGCGTCCGTTACGAGCACGCCTACTCCACGGCACCCGTCTGCGCCCCGACCAGGTTCTCGATCATCACCGGTGTGCGTGCGGAGTCCGCCGGCCCGGCCCACAACATGCGCGCCGAGGGGGAGATCCCCGAGCAGGTGGTGGGGTTCCCCGAGCACCTCCGGGCGGCGGGCTACTACTGCACGAACAACTCGAAGACCGACTACAACGCTCCCATCGACGTCGCCGCCACGTGGGACCGCAGCAGCGCGACGGCCCACTGGAGCAGCCGCCCCGACGGGGCGCCGTTCTTCGCGGTCTTCAACTCCATGACCACCCACGAGTCGAGCCAGTTCCGCGCCCAGGACGGCGCGAGCGACCCCGCGGACATGGTGGTGCCGCCGTTCCTGCCCGACACCCCGACGGTCCGCGCCGACCGGGCGCACTACTACGACTCGATGGCGCGGATGGACGGCGAGCTCGCCGCCCGGCTCGACGAGCTGGAGCAGGCGGGACTGGCCGAGGACACCATCGTCTTCTACTACGGCGACAACGGCGGCGTGCTGCCCTGGAGCAAGCGGTTCGCGACGGAGGCGGGGCTGCACGTGCCCCTCGTCGTGCGGTTCCCCGAGAAGTGGAAGCACCTCGCCCCGGCGGCCGCGGGATCCGTGGTCGACGGTCCGGTGACGCTCATGGACCTCGGCCCGACCGTGCTCTCCCTCGCCGGCGTCACCGTGCCGGCGTACGTCCAGGGGCGCGCGCTGGCGGGCACGGCCAGGATCCCGGCCGCCCGCTACGCCTTCTCGATGCGCAACCGGATGGACGAGCGCTACGACATGGTCCGCACGGTCACGGACGGTGAGCTGCGCTACATCCGCAACTACTCGCCGCACCGGCCCTACGGGCAGCACGTCGGCTACATGTGGCAGCAGAAGTCCTACCAGGACTGGGAGCAGGCCCACCTCGACGGCACCCTCGACGCGGTGCAGGAGCGCTTCTGGCAGGCCAAGCCGGCCGAGGAGCTCTACGACGTGCGGACGGACCCCGACTGCCTCCACGACCTCACCGGCAGCCCGCACCACCGGTCCGACCTGCAGCGGCTGCGTCGCGCGCTCGACGAGCACCTCGTGACGGTCAACGACAACGGCTTCATCCCCGAGGGCAGCCCGCTGGAGGGGTACGACGACTCGCGCGTCCCGGGTGCCTACCCGATCCGCCAGGTCATCCGGCTGGCCGGCCAGGCCATCGAGCGACGGGCCTCGCACGGCACGACCTTCGTGCGCCGGCTCCGCGACGACAACGAGGTGGTGCGCTACTGGGCCGCGCAGGGGTTGCTCATCCTCGGCGCCGACGCGCGCCGCTGGCGGGGCGACCTCGAGCAGGCGTGGCGGCGCGAGACGTCACCCCAGGTCCGGGTGGCCCTGTCCGAGGCGCTCGCCGGGCTCGGCACGTCGCAGCCGGTGGTCGACTGGCTCGTGGAGACCCTCGACACCCACCCCGACCGCTTCGTGCGGCTCCAGGCGATCAACGCGCTGACCTTCCTCGGCGAGGCCGCCCGCCCCGCCCTGCCGGCCGCCGACCGTGCCGCGGCCGGCACCGACGAGTACCTGCGCCGCGCCGGCGTGTACCTCGCGCAGCAGCTGCGGGGCACCTACACCCCGGGCTCCGCAGCCTGAGCGCGTCCGCGGTGGACCCGCCCCCGGGTGGGTCTACCGCGGCAGGCCGCTGGCCCGCCAGGCGCCGGGGCCCTGGCGGTGCGTGCGTCGTACGCCCCGGGCGGGGCTGCTCCACGTCGACCGGGGTCGCCTGGGGGCCTCGCCGCCGCCGGACCCGAGCGCAGAGAACACCGCCACCAGCGCGGCGACCTCCTCCGGCGTCGCGTCGGCGTTGACGATCCGGAGGACCGGAGCCTGCTCCTGCTGCTCGGCCATCAGAGCGGGATGTTCCCGTGCTTCTTGGGCGGGAGGGTCTCCCGCTTGGTGCGCAGCAGGCGGAGGGCGCGGACGACCTCGATGCGGGTCTCGTGCGGCGAGATGACGGCGTCGATGTAGCCCCGCTCGGCCGCGATGTAGGGGTTGGCGAGCGTGGTCTCGTACTCGTCGATGAGCTCGGCGCGCCGGGCCTCGACGTCGCCGCCGTCGTCGGCGACCTTCTTCAGCGCCTTGCGGTGCACGATGTTGGCCGCGCCCTGCGCGCCCATCACGGCGATCTGCGCGGTCGGCCACGCGACGTTGATGTCGGCGCCGAGGTGCTTGGAGCCCATCACGTCGTACGCCCCGCCGTAGGCCTTGCGGGTGATGACCGTGATCAGCGGGACGGTCGCCTCCGCGTAGGCGTAGATCAGCTTCGCGCCGCGGCGGATGATGCCCTGCCACTCCTGGTCGGTGCCGGGCAGGAAGCCCGGCACGTCGACGAACGTCAGGACCGGGATGTTGAACGCGTCGCAGAACCGCACGAACCGCGCGGCCTTCTCGGAGGCGTCGATGTCGAGGGTGCCGGCGAACTGCATCGGCTGGTTGGCCACGATGCCGACCGACTGGCCCTCCACCCGGCCGAAGCCGACGAGGATGTTGGGGGCGAACAGCTCCTGGACCTCGAGGAACTCCTCGTCGTCGAGCACGGCGGTGATCACGTCGTGCATGTCGTAGGGCTGGTTCGGGGAGTCCGGGATGATCGTGTCGAGCGCCCGGTCGAGGTCGGTGAAGTCCATGTCGGGCTGCTCGTCGAGCTCCGGCGCCGGGTCGAGGTTGTTCTGCGGCAGGTAGGACAGCATCGCCTTGACGTACTCGATGGCGTCCTCCTCGTCGGAGGCCATGTAGTGGGCGTTGCCCGACTTGGTGTTGTGGGTCCGGGCGCCGCCGAGGTCCTCCATCGTCACGTCCTCGCCGGTGACGGTCTTGATGACGTCGGGTCCGGTGATGAACATCGCGGAGGTCTGGTCGACCATGACCGTGAAGTCGGTGACGGCGGGGGAGTAGACGTGGCCGCCGGCGCAGTTGCCCATGATCATGCTGATCTGCGGGATGACGCCCGAGGCGTGCACGTTGCGCCGGAAGATCTCGCCGTAGAGGCCGAGGGAGACCACGCCCTCCTGGATCCGCGCGCCGGCGCCCTCGTTGATCCCGATGATCGGGCAGCCGGTCTTGATGGCGAGGTCCATCACCTTCGTGATCTTCTCGCCGTAGACCTCGCCCAGCGAGCCGCCGAAGACCGTGAAGTCCTGGCTGAAGACGCACGCCATGCGCCCGTTGACCTCGCCGTAGCCGGTGACGACGCCGTCGCCGTAGGGCCGGTTCTTCTCCAGCCCGAACGCGGTCGAGCGGTGCCGCGCGAGCTCGTCGAGCTCGACGAAGGTGCCCTCGTCGAAGAGCATCTCGATGCGCTCGCGCGCGGTCCGGCGGCCCTTGGCGTGCTGCTTCTCGATCGCCTTCTCCGAGCCGGCGTGCACCGCCTCGTCGAGGCGCCGCTCCAGGTCCGCGAGCTTGCCCGCGGTCGTGTGGACGTCGATCTCCGACTCGGACGGGACGTCGGTGCCTTCACCCGGCTGTGCGCTCACGCCGTGGCCTCCTGTTGGCTGGTCGCGGGGTCCGGTCTGCTGGGGCGTGGTGCCCCGGGCCCGGTCTCTGGGGCAATCTAGACCCATGACGCCCAGCCCGGCACCGCGCCCACCCCTCGACCTCGACCGGCTGGCGACGCCCGCAGGCTGGCGCGTGGAGGTCGTCGAGTCGGCTCCGTCCACCAACGCCGCGGTCGCCGAGCGGGCCCGCGCGGGCGAGGAGCCGGGGCTCGTGCTGGTCACCGAGCACCAGACGGCCGGGCGCGGGCGTCTCGACCGGGCCTGGGAGACGCCGCCCCGCTCGTCGCTGACGTTCTCGGTGCTGCTGCGCCCCGACGTGCCGGCGGCGTCGTGGCCGTGGCTGCCGCTCCTCACCGGGTACGCCGTCCAGGCCGCCCTCGCGGACCGGCTCCCCGACATCGCGCTGAAGTGGCCCAACGACGTCCTCGTCGACGCCGGCTCCGGCCTGGGCCGCAAGGTCTGCGGGATCCTCGTCGAGAGGGTCGAGACCCCCGACGGCCCGGTGGCGGTCGTCGGCATCGGCATCAACGTCGACCAGACCCTCGACGAGCTCCCGGTCGCGCTCGCCACGTCGGTCTCGCTCGAGACCGGCGAGCCGGTGGAGCGCACCGGCCTTCTCGGCCAGGTGCTCGGCTCGCTCCACGGCCTCCAGGGCCTGCTCGACGACGTCGACTCGCTGCGCCGGGCGTACGCCGACGTGTGCGTGACGCTCGGACGGACCGTCGACGTCCACCTTCCCGCGGGTGACGTACGCCGTGGCGAGGCGCTCGACATCGACGCGACCGGGGCCCTGGTCGTCGGCACCGACGACGGCACGTTCACGGTGGCCGCGGGCGACGTCGTGCACGTCCGTCCCGCCTAGCAGGCCGGGGCACCGGGTGACATGATCGGCGCGTGGCGTTCCCGAGCAAGCTCCTCAACCCCGGTGAGCACGTCGTCGTCTCCACCCGGTCCCACGTCAAGGCGCTGATCGTCCCCGTCCTCGTGGGGGTCCTGCTCGTCGCGGCCGTGGTGGTGCTCAGCACGCTCACCGACTCCACCGTGGCGGGCGGTGCCGCGGGCATCGTGGCGGCCCTGGTGGCCCTCTGGTTCGTGGTGCGCCCCGTCGTGAAGTGGCTGACCACGACCTACACGTTCACCAACCGCCGCTTCATCAAGCGCTCCGGCTTCATCGCCAAGGAGGGCCGCACGATCCCGCTCAACCGGATCAGCGGCGTCGACTTCGAGATCGGCGTGATCGACCGGATCTTCGGCTGCGGCACGCTCGTCGTGTCCGACGCCAGCACCGACGGCAGCGTCCTGCTCCATGACATCCCCGACGTCGAGCAGGTGCAGCTGCAGGTCTCCGACGAGCTCCACCGCCTCGCGAGTGGCGACCGCCGCGACGATGGCGCCTGATCGCAAGCGCCGCGGCGGCCTCCCCGACACCGGCCCGCACGAGGCGCCGGGGGAGCGGCTCGACCACGCGATCCTGCGCAGCGAGCCGGCCTTCAACGCCCTCGAGGTCGCCGCCGAGACCGGCGTGACGATCGAACAGACCCGCCGACTGTGGCGCGCGCTGGGCTTCCCGGAGTTCAGCGGCGAGAAGGCCTACACGGCCGCCGACATCAAGGCCGTCTCCACCCTCATGGGCTTCGTCGACTCGGGCGCCGTCGACTTCGACACGGCCGTCAACCTCACGCGCGGGGTCGGCCAGACCATGGCCCGTCTCGCCGACTGGGAGGTCTCCACGCTGGTCAGCCGGGTCGAGGAGATGGAGGCGGGCGAGGAGGCCACCGGTTCGCGCATCGGGTCGGCGCTTCGCCTCATCGACGAGGTCAACCCGCCCTTCGAGCGGCTCCTCGTCTACGCCTGGCGCCGCCACCTCGCGGCCGCGGTGGGCCGGATCGAGGCGATGGGAGCCAAGGACGAGGACCTCCACACGATCGACGTCAGCGTCGGTTTCGCCGACCTGGTCTCCTTCACCGCGCTGTCCAACACCCTCGACCGCGACGAGATCGGCGACCTCGTCGAGGTCTTCGAGAGCCGCTGCCAGGACGTCGTGGCCCGCTACGGCGGCCGGATCATCAAGAGCCTCGGCGACTCCGTGCTCTTCGTCACCAACACCGCCGAGGAGGCGGTGGGCGTCGCCGAGGGGATCATCAACGTCATCGGGCGCGATCCGAAGATGCCCGACGTCCGCCTCGGCCTCGCCAGCGGTCCGGTCGTCCAGCGCCTCGGCGACATCTTCGGCCCGCCGGTCAACATGGCCGCCCGGCTGACGCAGGTCGCCCGGCGCAACCGCCTGATCGTGGACCAGAACACCGCCGACCTGCTCCCCGACGAGGAGTGGGAGGACCGGCGGCTGCCCGCCCGCCCGGTGCGCGGCTTCGGCCTCGTGGAGCCCGTGGCCGTACGCCGCCGCTGACGCACCGCACGCCTCGCTCGAGGTGGACCAGACCAGTTCGCCACAATTCACCCATAAGGACCACCTGGGGACCGGGCGGTCCCTACGTTTCACCGCGTGTTGGCTGTGCAGGACGTACGACTCGACCCCACCTCGCGACAGGTGTGGCGTGGCGACCGCGAGATCAGGCTCTCCCGCAAGGAGTTCCAGCTCCTGCACGCCCTGATGGCGCGCCCGGGCGACATCGTCACCCGCGGCGAGCTGATGGCCGACGTGTGGCAGACGTCGTTCTACACCAACTCCAAGACCATCGACGTGCACCTCGGCTGGCTGCGCCGCAAGCTCGGCGACGACCCGCGCAGCCCGACGCTGATCACCACCCACCGCGGTCGCGGCCTGCGCTTCGAGCCGGCCGCCGCCCCGGCTCGTCAGCTGAGCAGCTGACCGCGGCCGAGACCGCGGCCGCGACGGCAGCCGGGGTCGCATAGGCTCCGGTCGTGTCCTCGACCGGCTCGCACCGCGCTCCCACGCTCGCCGTCATCGGGGGCGGCCAGCTGGCCCGGATGATGGCCCAGCCCGCCATCGCGCTCGGACTCCCGCTGCGCCTGCTCGCCGAGGCCGAGGGCGTCTCGGCCGCCCAGGTGATCCCCGACCAGCTGGTGGGTGACTACACCGACCTGCCGACGCTCCGGAAGGTCACCGACGGCGCCGCCGTGGTCACCTTCGACCACGAGCACGTCCCGACCGCTCACCTGCACGCGCTCGCCGACGCCGGCGTCGCGGTGCGTCCCGGCCCGGAGGCGCTCGTCCATGCCCAGGACAAGGCGGTGATGCGGCGTCGGCTCGCCGAGCTCGACGTGCCGTGCCCGCGCAACGCGGTGGTCACCTCGACCGCCGACGTGGAGGCCTTCGGCTTCCCGTGCGTGCTCAAGACCACCCGCGGCGGCTACGACGGCAAGGGCGTGTGGGTCGTCCGCACGGCCGACGAGTCCCGGGTCGCCTTCGACACCGCTGCGGCCGCCGGCGTGGAGGTGCTGGCCGAGGAGCTCGTCGACTTCCGGCGGGAGCTGTCGGCCCTCGTCGCCCGCTCGCCCAGCGGCCAGGCGGCGGCGTACCCCGTCGTCGCCTCCACCCAGCTCGACGGCATCTGCCACGAGGTGGTGGCCCCCGCGCCGGACCTCGCGCCCGCTCTCGCCGGTCAGGCGCAGGAGATCGCCCTGCGGATCGCCGGTGCGCTCGACGTCACGGGCATCCTCGCCGTCGAGCTCTTCGAGACGACCGACGGCCGGATCCTGGTCAACGAGCTGGCGATGCGCCCCCACAACACCGGCCACTGGTCCCAGGACGGCGCCGTGACGTCCCAGTTCGAGAATCACCTCCGCGCCGTCATGGACCTCCCGCTGGGCTCGCCGGCCCCACGTGAGCGCTGGACCGTGATGGTCAACATCCTCGGCGGGCCCACCGACAGCGGCCACCTGTACGACGGCCTGCCGCACGCGATGGCACGTGACCCGCACCTGCGGGTGCACCTCTACGGCAAGGACCTGCGTCCCGGGCGCAAGGTCGGCCACGTCAACGCCTACGGCGACGACCTCGACGACTGCCTCGAGCGGGCGCGGCACGCCGCCGCCTGGTTCCGCGGCGACCTCGGCAACGAAAGTGAGTGAGCAGATGAGCGAGACGCAGGCGTTGGTCGGCATCGTGATGGGCTCGGACTCCGACTGGCCGGTCATGCAGGCCGCCGGCGAGATCCTCACCGAGCTCGGGGTGGCGTGGGAGGCCGACGTCGTCTCCGCGCACCGGATGCCCACCGAGATGATCGAGTGGGGCCGGCAGGCCCACACCCGCGGGCTGTCGGTGATCATCGCCGGCGCCGGGGGAGCGGCCCACCTGCCGGGCATGCTCGCCTCGGTCACGCCGCTGCCGGTCATCGGGGTGCCGGTGCCGCTGAAGTACCTCGACGGCATGGACTCGCTGCTGTCGATCGTCCAGATGCCCGGCGGCATCCCGGTCGCCACGGTCGCGATCGGCAACGCCAAGAACGCCGGCATCCTCGCCGCGCGCATCCTCGCGACCAGCGACCCCGCCCTGCAGCAGCGCCTGGTCGACTACCAGGCGGAGCTGGCCGAGACCGCCCACGCGAAGGGCGACGTCGTACGCCGTGCCGCGGCCGGCGACAACCGCCGCGTCGGCTTCTGAGGAGCGTCTATTCCCGGTCCCGCACCCGTCCGCGGAGGGCCTTGGTCGAGCCGCGCTCCTTCTTCGCCTTGAGCCGCCGCTCCTTGGCCCCACGTGAGGGTCGCGTGGGCCGGCGCGGCGGCGGGGGCGGTGCCAGCGCCTCGCGCAGCAGGTCGGCGAGGCGCTCGCGCGCGGCGACGCGGTTGCGGTGCTGGGAGCGGTGCTCGGACGCCGCGACCGTGATCCGTCCCCCCGGCCAGCGCCGCAGCGCCCGGGCCCGCTGGACGTCGGAGAGCGCCGTGGAGGCGGCGACGTCGAGCTCGAGCTCCACCCGCGAGTCGGTGGTGTTGACCGACTGCCCGCCCGGACCCGGCGACTTCGAGAAGCGCTCCACCAGCTCGCCGGCGGGCACGGCCAGGCCCTCGGGCAGGCCCGGGCCGGCGGGGACGAGGAGGTCGCGCATCCCCCCATTGTGGGATGAACGCCGGTGTTGCTTGACGGCGACCGCGTGAGGCACCAGCGTCTCGACCATGGGGGAGCAGCGCGTCGGCGTCGTGGGCGGAGGCATCCTCGGCGTCGCGATCGCCCGCGAGGTCGTCCGCCGGCGCCCGGGCACCGAGGTCGTGGTGCTCGAGAAGGAGGACCGGCTCGCCGCACACCAGACGGGCCACAACTCCGGTGTCGTGCACGCCGGCATCTACTACAAGCCGGGCAGCCTCAAGGCCCGGCTGTGCGCCCGCGGCCGCGAGCTGCTCCGTGAGTTCTGCGCCGAGCACGCCATCGCGTACGACGCCTGCGGCAAGCTCGTCGTCGCGGTCGACGCCGAGGAGATGGGTCGCTTCGACGCCCTCGAGCAGACGGCCCGCGCCAACGGCGTGCCGGGCCTGCGCCGGATCGCGGCCGGGGAGATCGCCGACGTCGAGCCGCACGCCCGCGGTCTGGCCGCCCTCCACTCGCCGGAGACCGCGATCACCGACTACCCGGCGATCACCGAGGCGCTCGCCGACGAGGTCTTCGCGGCCGGGGGCGGCGTACGCCTCGGCGCGCGCGTCGTGGGCATCCGGCGGCAGGGTGACGCGGTCCTCGTGCAGGTCGAGGGCGACGCGACCCCGCTGCGCTTCGACCACGTGGTGGTCGCGGCGGGGCTGCAGGCCGACCGGGTGTCGGCGCTCGTCGACGGCGAGCGCAGCCCGGCGATCCTGCCGTTCCGCGGGGAGTACCTCGGCGTCACCGCCGCCAAGCAGGACCTCGTGCGCGGCATGGTCTACCCCGTGCCCGACCCGCGCTACCCCTTCCTCGGCGTCCACTTCACCCGGCGGGTCGACGGCTCGCTGGAGGTCGGTCCCAACGCGGTGCTGGCCACGCGACGCGAGGGCTACCGGCGCCGCGACGTCTCGGCCGCCGACCTGCGCGACGTGCTGGCGTGGCCGGGCTTCTGGCGGCTGGCCCGCGAGCACTGGCGCACCGGCGTCGACGAGGTCGTCGGCTCGGCGTCCAAGCGGGCGTTCATGCGGTCGGCCTCGCGCTACGTCCCGGACATCGGCGTCGCGGACGTGACGCGGGCCGGCAGCGGCGTACGCGCCCAGGCGGTCGACCGGGACGGCAGCCTCGTCGACGACTTCCGGATCACCCGCGCCGACGGCGTCACCTGCGTGCGCAACGCACCCTCGCCCGGCGCGACCTCCAGCCTCGCGATCGCGGCCCACGTGATGGACGAGGTCTGGCAGCCCCGCGCGTGAGCCGGAGTGTCTAGGGTCCTGCCATGACCACACGCTGGGGAATCGCCGCGACCGGCGGGATGGCCGCCGCCTTCGCCTCCGACCTCGTCCTCACCGACGACGCGGAGATCGCGTTCGTCGGCAGCCGCACGTCGTCCTCGGCCGCGGCGTTCGCGGAGCGGTTCGGGGCGCCCGGCTCGGGCACCTACCGCGACCTCGTCGAGGCCGGCCGGCGCGGGGACGTCGACGTCGTCTACCTCGCGACCCCGCACCCCCAGCACCACGACCTCGCCCTCGCCGCCATCGAGGCCGGGACGCCGCTGCTGGTCGAGAAGGCCTTCACGGCCACGCTGGCCGGGACCGAGGAGGTGGTCACCGCCGCGCGCGCCGCGGAGGTGTTCTGCATGGAGGCCATGTGGACCCGCTTCCAGCCGGCCGTCGCCCACCTCCGTGACCTCGTCGCCGCCGGTGACATCGGGGAGGTGCTGCTGGTGCAGGCCGACTTCGGCGCGCAGCGTGACTTCGACCCCACGAGCCGGCTCTTCGACCTCGCGCTCGGTGGCGGCTCGATCCTCGACCTCGGCGTCTACCCGATCTCGCTGGCCCAGCACCTCCTCGGCCGCCCCGACCGCGTGACGACGACCGGCACGACCTACGCCAACGGCGCCGACCGCTCGGCCGCCATCCAGCTGTCGTACGACGACGGGCGGGCCGCGTCGCTGACCTGCACCCTGGCCAGCCAGACGCCCGGCCGGGCGATCGTCGTGGGCACCGAGGGCTCGATCGAGGTGGTCCCGCCGTTCTACCACCCCAGCACCCTCGTCGTACGACGCAACGGGGCGGAGCCCGTCGAGGTGGAGCGGCTGCCCACCGGCCGTGGCTACGTCCACCAGGCCGAGGAGGTGCAGCGCTGCCTCGCCGCCGGTCTCACCGAGAGCCCGCTCATGCCGCTGCAGGACACCCTCGACGTGATGTGGGTGCTCGAGGAGGCCCTCGGGCAGCTCGGCATCACGATGGCCGAGGCGACCGTTGAGCTGTGAGCGCGGCTCACGAGGCGGACGCGGCACCGCGCGGGGCGGAGCGGCTGCCTAGGGTGCGGGCGTGACCGACCAGGACTCCCGACTGCACTCGATCTACGACCTCGTCGTCCGGCGCAACCCGGGGGAGGGGAGTTCCACCAGGCCGTGCGCGAGGTGCTCGACAGCCTCGGTGCGGTCATCACCCGGCACCCGGAGTACGCCGACGCCCGGGTGATCGAGCGGATCTGCGAGCCGGAGCGGCAGATCATCTTCCGGGTGCCGTGGGTCGACGACTCGGGGCGGGTGGAGATCAACCGCGGCTTCCGGGTCGAGTTCAACTCCGCCCTCGGCCCCTACAAGGGCGGCCTGCGGTTCCACCCCAGCGTCTACCTCGGCATCGTGAAGTTCCTCGGCTTCGAGCAGGTCTTCAAGAACGCCCTCACCGGCATGCCGATCGGCGGCGGCAAGGGCGGTGCGGACTTCGACCCCAAGGGCCGCTCCGACGCCGAGGTGATGCGCTTCTGCCAGTCCTTCATGACCGAGCTCTACCGGCACATCGGGGAGTACACCGACGTGCCCGCGGGCGACACCGGCGTGGGCGGCCGCGAGATCGGTTACCTGTTCGGCCAGTACAAGCGGATCACCAACCGCTACGAGTCCGGGGTGCTGACCGGCAAGGGCATCGGGTGGGGCGGGTCGGCGGTCCGCAAGGAGGCCACCGGCTACGGCACCGCCTTCTTCGTGCAGGAGATGCTGCGCCAGCGCGGCGACTCCCTCGACGGCAAGCGGGTGGTGGTCTCCGGCTCGGGCAACGTGGCCATCTACGCCGTCGAGAAGGTCCACGAGATGGGCGGGACCGTCGTGGCGTGCTCGGACTCCGGCGGCTACGTCGTGGACCAGGCCGGCATCGACCTCGACCTGCTCAAGGAGCTGAAGGAGGTCGAGCGCGCGCGGATCAGCGAGTACGCCGACCGGCGCCCCGGGGCGTCGTACGTCGCGGGCGGATCCATCTGGGACGTGCCCTGCGACGTGGCGCTTCCGTGCGCGACCGAGAACGAGCTCGACGACGCCGCGGCCCGGTCGCTGGTGCAGCACGGCTGCCTCGTCGTGGCCGAGGGCGCCAACATGCCGACGACACCCGCCGGTGTCGCGACCTTCGTGGACGCGGGGGTGCTCTTCGCACCCGGCAAGGCGGCCAACGCGGGCGGCGTCGCGACCAGTGCCCTCGAGATGCAGCAGAACGCGTCCCGCGACTCGTGGACCCACGACCACGCGGAGGCCCGGCTGGCCGAGATCATGGCGGGGATCCACGAGCGGTGCGCCGCCGCGGCCGACGACTACGGCCGCCCGGGCGACTACGTGCTGGGGGCCAACATCGCCGGGTTCGTCCGGGTCGCGGACGCCATGCTCGCGATGGGCGTCGTCTGAGCGCTCGCTGCGCGCCAGATCAGCGGCCGCGCTTGCGCCACTCGATCGCGGGGCAGGTGTCCATCACCATCGGCACACCGGCGCCGGTCGTCCGCTCGAACGCGTCGGCGTCGATGACCCCGAGCTGGAACCACACGCCCTTGGCGCCGACGGCGACAGCCTGGTCGGCGAACTCGCCGGCCGCCTCGGAGCGGCGGAAGACGTCGACGACGTCGATCGGCACCGGCACGTCGGCGAGCGTGGCGTAGCCCTGCTCCCCGAGCACCGCGGGAGCGCCGGGGTCGGCGAAGACCGGGTGGACCGGGACGACGCGCTTGCCGCGCTCCTGGAGCAGCGCCGCGATGCTGTACGCCGTCCTGCCGGGGTCGCCCGAGAGGCCCACGACGGCCCACGTCTGCGCCTCGTCGAGCATCCGGTCGATGGTCGCGGGATCCTGCCAGTCGCTGCTCACCGAGGTCTGCGAAGTGGTCATGACCACACGGTAGACCGCTGCCCCAGAAAGCATGGACGTCCTACAATTCGGAGCCATGAGCGAGTTCCCCCTCTACGCCCTCTCCGAGGAGCACCAGGCGATCCGCGAGGCAGTCCGTGCCGTCGCCGACGCGAAGATCGCACCGTTCGCGGCGGCTGTCGACGAGGAGGCGCGCTACCCCCACGAGGCGGCTGCGGCCCTGCTCGCCTCGGACTTCCACGCCCCCCACGTGCCCGAGCAGTACGGCGGTGCGGGCGCCGACGCCCTCGCCACCGTGCTGGTGATCGAGGAGGTCGCCCGCGCGTGCGTGTCGTCCTCGCTGATTCCGGCGGTCAACAAGCTCGGCTCCCTGCCGGTGCAGATCTCGGGCTCCGAGGAGCTCAGGCAGAAGTACCTCGGCGCGCTCGCCCGCGGCGAGGGCGGCTTCTCGTACTGCCTCTCCGAGCCCGACGCCGGCTCCGACGCCGGCGGCATGAAGACCCGCGCGGTCCGCGACGGCGACGAGTGGGTGCTCGACGGCGTCAAGCGCTGGATCACCAACGCCGGCGAGTCCGAGTTCTACACCGTCATGGCCGTCACCGACCCCGAGAAGAAGACCCGCGGCGGCATCTCGGCGTTCGTGGTCGAGAAGTCCGACGAGGGCGTCTCCTTCGGTGCGCCGGAGAAGAAGCTCGGCATCAAGGGCAGCCCCACCCGCGAGGTCTACCTCGACAAGGTCCGCATCCCCGCCTCGCGGATGATCGGCGAGGAGGGCACCGGCTTCGCGACCGCCATGCAGACCCTCGACCACACCCGCGTCACCATCGCCGCGCAGGCCGTGGGCGTCGCGCAGGGTGCGCTCGACTACGCCCTTGAATATGCGAAGTCAAGGAGCCAGTTCGGGAAGGCGATCGCCGACTTCCAGGGCATGCAGTTCATGCTCGCCGACATGGGCATGAAGGTCGAGGCGGCCCGCCAGATGACCTACGCCGCCGCCGGCCGCTCGGAGCGCGGCGACGACGACCTCACCTTCTTCGGCGCCGCGGCCAAGTGCTTCGCCTCCGACGTCGCGATGGAGGTCACGGTCAACGCGGTGCAGGTCCTCGGCGGCTACGGCTTCACCCGCGACTACCCGGTCGAGCGGATGATGCGCGACGCCAAGATCACCCAGATCTACGAGGGCACCAACCAGGTCCAGCGCATCGTGATGGCGCGCCAGCTCCTCGCCGGGGTGCAGTCGGAGCTCTGACCCGCTCGACCACCACCCCGGCCACCACGGCCCCGGGAAGGTCCGGGCAGCGGCCTCGACGACCGCGCTGGGCCCCGTCCAGGGAGGGAGACCGGGGTCGTGAGGTCGAGACCCGGGACAGAGGCCCCCGGCGGGCCGGCCGACCACAGTGGAGCCACGGCCACTCCGGGCCGACCACGCACTGGAAGGCCCCTCATGTCCCACCTCTCCTCGACCCCCACCAGTAGCTGGCTTCGTGGTCCGCGGTGCACGGCGGCGCTGGCTGCCGCCGCCCTGACCGCGGGGCTGGCCCTCACGGCGCCGTCGGCCACGGCCGTCACCGCGGAGCGACCCGCGACACCCGCGTCGGTGCCCACCGACACGGCGCAGATGCAACAGGCGCTCGACCAGATCGTGGCCGCCGGTGTGCCCGGCGCCCTGCTCTACACCTACGACAAGGGCACGGTGACCGAGCTGCAGAGCGGGTTGGCCGACCTCACGACCGGGACGCCCATGGGGCCGTCGACCACCTACCGGATCGGCAGCCAGACGAAGACCTACGTGTCCACCACGGTCCTGCAGCTCGTCGCCCGACACCGGATCCGCCTCGACGCACCCGCGCGCCGCTACCTGCCGGGCCTCCTCGCCCGCGCCCCGCACGTCACGGTGCGCGAGCTGCTCAACCACACGAGCGGCCTCTACGAGTTCAACGAGGACCCCCGGGTGCTGGCCCCGTACTTCGCGGGCCACCTGGGGCACGTCTGGAAGCCTCGTCAGCTGGTGAAGATCGCGCTGAGCCACGAGTCCGTCTCCGCCCCGGGTGCCGAGTACCACTACTCCAACGCCAACTACGTCGTGCTGGGCCTGATGATCCAGGCGGTGACGCACCGCCCGCTGGGCGACGTGCTGCGGACCGGTGTCTTCGCCGAGGCGGGCCTGGACTCCACGACCTTCACCCCCTCACGCACGCTGCCCGCACCGGCGGCGCACGGGTACTACGTGGCGGAGGGTGACGCGGCCGGCGACTTCACCGACCTGACCAGCCTCTACCCCTACCCCTGGGCCTCCGGCGCAGGCGTGTCCACCGCGCCCGACGTCGCGCAGTTCTACCGCCACCTCATGTCCCGCCAGATGCTTCCGCGGAACCTGATGGCCGCCATGATGACGACGAACGACTCGTCCGCCGAGGACGGCCCGGGCACGGCGTACGGCCTCGGGCTGCAGGGCTTCCGTACCCGCTGCGGTACGGCATGGGGTCACGGTGGGAACTTCCCCGGCTACCTCACCTACGTCTACTCATCGCCCCACGGCGGCCGGCAGGTCGTGCTGACGCTCAACGAGGACCCGATGTCGCTGCCGAAGAAGAAGATCGGCCCGATCTTCATGCAGCTGCTCGACCAGGCCTACTGCGGTTCGCCGGCCGGGGCCTAGGCACGCTCGCCTGACCTGGCAGCTCGCGGCGCTGCCGCGGGTTGCGCCCTGAGCAACGCGGTGCGAATGGCGCAACCAAAGCCTTGCCACCCGGAGGGCAGGGCCCCATGATCGGGAGTGCTGCCGACATGGGCGCCGGCGGCGGAGGGAACGCCATGACCATCAGCGTGTTCGACCTGTTCAAGGTGGGCATCGGTCCCTCCAGCTCGCACACGGTCGGGCCGATGAAGGCGGCCCACCTGTTCGCCGACGGGCTGCGCGCCGACGACCTGCTCCCGGGCGTCGCCCGTGTCCACGTCGAGCTGTTCGGCTCGCTGGGTGCCACCGGCCACGGCCACGGCAGCGTCAAGGCGGTCGTCCTCGGTCTCGCCGGTGAGCAGCCGCACCTCGTCGACCCGGTGGCGGCCGACCCGATGGTCCAGGCGGTGCTGTCGTCGGGGAGCATCGAGCTCGCCGGCGAGCACCCGGTGCCCTTCTCGGTCGACGACGTCGTGATGCACCGGCGCAAGCGGTTGGAGCTCCACGTCAACGGCATGGTCTTCCAGGCCCTCGACGCCGGGGGCGCCGAGCTGAGGAGGCGCGAGTACTACTCGGTCGGCGGCGGCTTCGTGCTCGGCGAGGACGACTTCGGCAACCGGCTGCTGGTGGCCGACGAGACGCCCGTTCCCCACCCCTTCACCACGGCCGACGAGCTGCTCGCCATCACCCGGGCGACGGGCCTGCGGGTCAGTGACGTGATGCTCGCCAACGAGGTCGTCCGGAGGCCTGAGGACGAGGTGCGCCGCGACCTGCTGGCGATCTGGCGGGTGATGCAGGAGTGCGTCGAGCGTGGCAGCCGGACGACCGGCGTGCTGCCCGGGGGCATGAAGGTACGCCGACGTGCGGCAGACCTGCTGGCCCGGCTCGAGGTCGAGTGGGCGTCCGGGGTCCCCGACCCGCTGGGCGCGATGGAGTGGGTGACCCTCTACGCGCTCGCGGTCAACGAGGAGAACGCCGCCGGCGGACGGGTCGTGACGGCGCCGACCAACGGCGCCGCCGGGATCGTGCCGGCGGTGCTGCTCTACTACCACCACTTCGTCCCGGGGGCCGACGAGGACGGCGTCGTCCGCTTCCTCCTCACGGCGGCGGCCATCGGCCTGCTCTTCAAGGAGAATGCCTCCATCTCCGGCGCCGAGGTCGGCTGCCAGGGAGAGGTCGGCTCGGCCTGCTCGATGGCGGCCGGTGGACTGGCCGAGGTCCTCGGCGGTACCCCGGAGCAGGTGGAGAACGCCGCCGAGATCGGCATCGAGCACAACCTCGGGCTCACCTGCGACCCGGTGGGCGGGCTCGTGCAGATCCCCTGCATCGAGCGCAACGCCGTGGCCTCGATCAAGGCGATCACGGCTGCCCGGATGGCCGTCCGCGGTGACGGCTCACACGTGGTCTCCCTCGACAAGGCGATCAAGACCATGCGTGAGACGGGGCGCGACATGAAGGACAAGTACAAGGAGACCGCCCGCGGGGGCCTCGCCCTCAACGTCGTGGAGTGCTGAGTCGCGTCGGGGGCCCCGGGTGCTGGTGTCACGCCGACGGGTGCTGTCCGGTCATCACTGCGGACCCACCCACCCACGTGAAGGACACACCATGAAGATCGTCGTCATCGGCGGAACCGGCCTCATCGGTTCCAAGCTCATCGCCCGCCTCACCGAGCACGGCCACGAGGGCGTCGCCGCCGCACCCAACACGGGGGTCAACACGCTCACCGGCGAGGGCCTCGCGGAGGTGCTGGTCGGCGCGGACGTCGTCGTCGACGTCTCCAACTCGCCGTCGTTCGCCGACGCGGACGTGCTGGACTTCTTCACCCGCTCGACCGGCAACCTCCTGGAGGCCGAGAAGGCGGCGGGCGTGGGCCACCACGTCGCCCTCTCGATCGTCGGGACGGACCGCCTCCCGGCGAGTGGCTACCTGCGCGCCAAGGTCGCCCAGGAGCAGCTGATCCGCGACGGCGGCGTCCCCTTCTCGATCGTCCACGCGACCCAGTTCTACGAGTTCACCGCCGCCATCGCCCAGGCCGCCACCGTGGGCGACGAGGTCCACCTGTCCACCGGCTACTTCCAGCCGATGGCCGCCGACGACGTCGTCGCCGCGCTCGGGCCGATCACGGTCGGCGAGCCGCTCGGCCGGATCCAGGAGATCGGCGGGCCGGCGAAGGTCCGGATGAGCGACTTCGTCGCCGCCGCGCTCACCGCCCAGGGTGACCCCCGCACAGTGGTCGCCGACCCCGCCGCAACCTACTTCGGGGCCGTGCTGTCCGGCGACGAGCTGGTCCCGGGACCCGACGCGCGCCTCTTCACCACGACGTACGACGAGTGGCGCGCCGCACAGGCCGCCGCGGTGTGAGCGACACCTGACCCGGCACGTGGCCCCGGTCAGTCCGGGGTCATGTGCTGCCAGGGGCGCGAGAGCTCGAAGCGTCGTCCGCTGACCTCGGTGACGTCGACCTCGACGACGTTCCACTTCTCCGAGGCCACCCACGGGCGGAGGGGGAGGTTCTCGGCGCGGTGCTCCTCGTCCTCCTCGAGACGGCGGGCCCGCCCGCGCAGCACGATGCTCGTGGCGCTCTCGCCGACGATCTCGTCGACCTCGAAGGCGACGTCCGGGTTCATCACGACCCCAAGCAGCTTGGAGCCCTCGGCGGTCCGGAACAGCAGCGACCGGCGGCCCGTGGCCGGGTCGTGGTCGACGGCGTAGTTGACGGGTGCGATGTGCACCTCGTCGGCGAGGTGGTGGGCCAGCCTGCCGAACTCGTGGCCGCGCAGGAACTCCCAGCACTCCTCGGTGCCCAAGCGGGTGATCGGCTCGTCCACGTCCATACCCGGACCGTACGGCGGGGGAGCGGGCGTCGGCAGGGTCCTTGGACCCCTCCCGCACGGGCCGTCCTCACCTGTTGAGCAGCGGTCCGGCGGCGCACGCTGGAGGCATGGACAGCTCCCGCACCCCCACCCGAAGGATCCTGGTCGCCTACGACGGTTCGGCGGACGCCGAGCTCGCCCTCGGATGGGCGGCCGAGGAGGCTCGCGCCACCGGTCGCGGGCTCCACGTCGTCACCGTGGACGACGCGATCACGTCGCCGTGGGGTGCAGCCGCGGTGCACCGCGGCGAGGACGTGCTGGCCGGCGTGGAGGAGCGGTTCGCCGACCTCGACGTCGAGCTGGAGTCCCGCGTCGGCCACGTGACCGGCGAGCTGCTCCGTGCCTCGGTCTCCGACGACCTCCTGGTGGTCGGCAGCCGGGGGCACGGTCGGGCCGAGGACCTGCTCATCGGCTCGGTCAGCCAGCACCTCGCCCGCCACGCACCCTGCCCCGTGGTCGTCGTACGCCCCACCCACGACACCGACGCCCGCCGCATCGTGGTCGGGGTCGACGGCTCGGCGACGAGCTCGGCCGCCCTGGAGCACGCGTGCCGTCGGGCCGAGTGGAGCGGCGAGACCGTGGTGGCGCTCCACGCCTGGCGCACGCATGCCCCGTCCACCGACGTGTGGAACAGCGAGCCGAGGGCGCTGGAGGGGCTCGCGCACCGGCAGGTCCTGCTGGCCGAGAGCGTCGCCGGGATGCGGGTCGACCACCCGGACGTGGTGATCGAGCAGGAGGCGGTCCCGGTCGCGCCAGTGCGGTGCCTGGTGGACGCCTCGCGCGGTGCCGCGCTGGTGGTCGTCGGCTCGCACGGCCTCGGCTTCTTCGGTGGCCTGCTGCTGGGCTCGGTGAGCCAGGCGGTGCTGCAACGCGCGGAGTGCCCGGTGGTGGTGGTGCGCTGAGGGCTAGCCTCGCAGCGTGCCCACCCTCACCCTGACCATGCCCGACGGCGAGGCCGAGGCCTACCTCGCCACCGCACCGGGCGGAGCGCTCGCGCCGGGCGTCCTGTTCGTCATCGACGCGATCGGCCTCCGGCCGCGGATCGAGGAGATGGCCGACCGGATCGCGTCGTGGGGCTACACCGTGCTGGCCCCCAACGTCTTCCACCGCGACGGCACCGCGGCCGACCTGGCTCCCCACACGGACCTGCGGGAGCCCGGTGCCCGCGAGGCGTTCATGCCCGGCGCCATGGAGCGCGTCCAGGGGCTCACCACCGACCTGCTCGCCCGCGACCTGCCGGCGTACCTGTCGGCGCTGCGCTCACGTCCCGAGACCGCGGGGGAGGACGTCGGGGTCACGGGCTACTGCATGGGTGCCCGCATCGCGGTCCGCGCGGCCGGGATGGACCCGCACGTCGTCGCGGTGGGCGGCTGGCACGGCGGCGGCCTGGTGACCGACGGACCCGACAGCCCGCACCTCGCCCTGGCCACGGCGCGGGCCTCGTTCGCCTTCGGGCACGCCTCCGACGACCGGTCGATGCCGCCCGAGGCCGTCGCCGCCCTCGGTGCCGCGATGGCAGACGCGGGCCTGACCGCGCTCAACGACGTCTTCCCGGGCCCCCACGGCTACTCCATGGCCGACACGTCGATGTACGACGAGGAGTCCACCGAGCGGCACTTCGAGAGCCTGCGCACGCTCCTGGGCTCCACCCTCGCGGCCCGCTGACCCGGGGTGCGCCCCCGGACCACCCCTAGATGTGCACCGTGGGCGGCGTCCAGTCGCGCCGGTTGGCGACCACGTCGTTGGCGTAGGACTCCAGGCCCTGGTGCGCGAAGGTGCCGGCGTCGGCCGGCGGCTCGGTGCGCAGGCCGTCGAGCGCCTTGCCCATCTCCTCGGCGATCCGCTTGAGGTCGTTGAGGAAGCCGTTGTGGATCTCGGAGGCGGTGGCGGCGCTGAGCACCTCCATCTCGATGCTCTTGTCCGGGATGATGTAGGTGACGAGGCCCGTGACCAGGCTGACGCCGCCGCTCACCGCCGCCGCGGGCGGGAACAGGGCGACCAGCCCGGTGACGGTGCTGACGTGGCCGAGGATGTCCTTGGCGCCGCTGTTGTCCGTCATCGCCCCCGTCGGCCAGGCGCCGCTCCGGTCCTTCCACGCCTGCCACTGCTGGAGCGCCTCCGTGACCCGGTCACGGCACTTCTCGGTCGCCTCGAGCAGGTTGGTCTGGTAGTCGGAGAGGCAGGCTCCGACCTGGGCGCTGGAGGACGCGAGACGGGCAGCGGCGTGGAGGTAGAGGCTGCACTTGTCGTTGACGTCGTTCCAGAAGTCGTAGAACGACTCCGAGCTCTGGGAGGTCGCCGGCCAGTGCTGGCGCAGGTCGGCGAGCCACTGCGGCGCCTCGGGGTCGTCGGGGCTGGTCCACCCGGCCTCCGGCTCGAGCTGCCCGGCCAGCCACCGCGTCAGGTCGCTCAGCGCCTGCACGGGTGCTTCCATCGCCGAGGGGTCCGGCTCCCAGACGTCCTGGCTCGCGCTGCGGTAGACCGTGGGCACGGCGCTGTTCACCCAGCTGTCGTGGCTCTGGTTCCACGTCGTCGTGAGGGCCTCCTGCATGAGCCGCTCGCGGTCGGCGTTGGTCACCGTCTGCTCGTACCAGTCGGGGTGCGTGGGGTGCATCGCGACGTAGAGCGCCTGCGTCTCCCACGGGTGCGACCCCGGGATCTTGAAGTAGCCCGGCTCGTGGCACCAGCCGTCCTCGACGTGGCGGTTCTGCTCGCTGTCGAACAGGTCGGCGCAGGACTCGTTGCCCTCCAGCTCGCCGATGCCGTCGACGATCTCGGTGAAGAGGGGGTCCAGCTGCTCGATGAGTCCGCTCACCTCACACCTCCGGAGCGGTGGGCTCGGGGGCGAGCTCGGGGTCGCCGACGTACTGCTGGTGCTGGGCGAACCACGCCTCGGCGTCCGCGTCGACGGCCACGAAGTCGTCGGCGATCGCGTCGAGCGCCGTCGCGCTGTCGTTGAAGGTCCGGACCATCGACCGCAGGTGGACGAAGAGCTCGACCGACAGGTCGGCGAGGTCACCCGCGACCGGGTGGTTGCCGGCGAGCGCGAGCTGGGCCACGATCGGGTCGATCGCCCCCGACGTGGCGTCCGCGCGTGCGGAGAAGTCCGCAGCCTTCGCGGGCAGGACGTCGTGGGACGCCTGGTAGATGGCGCCCATCTTCATCTCGATCACGGTCATGTGGTCCCCTTCGTCAGTCCCCGGCTGGTACGCCACTGCTACCCAGACGCGACCGGGCGAAACCAGCGGGGCGCCGTGAGGCAGGATCGTGCGCGTGAAGCCCGTCGTCTCCTACGCCCTCCCGCTCGCGCTGGCCGGCGCCCTGCTGGCGGGGTGCAGCTCGGGGGAGAGCAGCGACGACGGCCAGGTCGAGGCGGGCCACACCCACGCGCCGGGCCAGGGCCACACGTCGCTGGCCGTCGGCGACGGCACCAGCGTCAGCGAGGTCGGCTACTCGCTCGCCGGCCTGCAGGTCCGCGAGCAGCCCGACGGCATCGGGGAGCTGCGCTTCCGCATCGACGACCACGAGGGCGAGCCGGTCACCGACTACGTCGAGGAGCTCACCAAGGAGCTGCACCTCTACGTCGTCAACGACGACCTGACCGTGTTCCGCCACCTGCACCCCACCCGCGACGAGGACGGCAGCTGGACGGCGCCCTTCGACGTGCCGGACGCCGGCGGCTACCGGGTCGTCACGGAGTTCATCGCCGTCGACGAGGGCGGCAACGGCGACCACGTCGTGCTGGGCCGCCCGCTCGCCCTCCCGCCGGGCGACCCGGGCGACACGGCTGCCGAGGACCGGGCGGTCTCGGTGTCGGTGGCCGAGGCCCCCACGGCGGGACCCAACGGCGAGCTGCGCCTCGTCGTGCGCGACGCCGCCGGCCGGCCGGTCGAGCTCGGCACCTACCTCGGGGCCTACGCCCACGTCACCGGCTTCCACCGCGAGACCGGCGCGATGGTGCACCTGCACCCGCTCGGTCCGCCCGAGGTCACCCAGGACGGCTCCGAGCTGACCTTCCACGCCGAGATCCCCGACCCCGGCGACTACCGCCTGTTCGCGCAGGTGCGCGTGGACGGCTTCCTGCACACGGTGCCGGTGGAGCTCACGGTTCGACAGTCAGCGTGACCGTCGTGACCGGGTTGTCGAAGCGGCTCAGCTCGAGACCGACCTGCACCTCCCACTCGCCGGCACGCGGCACCACGACCTCGCCCCGGTAGGTGCCCGCGGCGATCGGGCGCACCACGACCGTGCCGAGGTCGAGGCCGTCGGTGCGCAGCGTGACGACCGGGTTCGCAGGCGGGTCGTACGGCTCGCCCGCGGCGTCCTGCACCTGCACGAGCAACGTGTTGGAGCCCGTACGCCGTGGGTCCATCACCGCCAGCACGCGGAGGTCGCCGGCCGTTGCGACGCCGACCCCGGTCGTGCCGGACTCGGCCGTGTCCGGCGCCGGGCGTGGTGACTGGTTGACCAGGAACCCGGTGACCCCGAGGAGGACGACGAGCAGCACCGCCTCGACCCGGAGGGTGCGGGTGACGGCCGCGGCGGCGGCCTCGCGGTCGCCGAAGCCGGCCGCGCGCTCGACGGCCGGAAGGGTGCGCCAGCGGTTCCAGCCACCGAGCGCCGCGACCAGCAGCGCGATCGCGATCTTGGCGAGCAGCAGCCAGCCGTAGCGGGTCTCCACCAGGCCGGACCACGAGCCGACGATGCGCCAGGCGAGGAAGGTGCCGGTGGCGGCGACCGCCAGCAGCAGCCCGCCGGCGAGGGTCGAGAAGCGCGCGAGCGTGGTCGCCGCGAGGACCTCGCGTCCGGCGAGCGCCCGCAGCGACACCACCAGCCCGACGAGACCGCCGAGCCACGTCGCACCCGCCAGCAGGTGGAGGGCGTCGGCCGCGACCAGCAGGGGCGAGGGGGAGAAGGCGCGGGTGTGCCCGACCAGGGACGGTCCGACGAGCGCCACCACGGCGCCGCCGACCAGCAGCCAGCCGCGCGTCCGGTCCGGCGGGGCGGTCGAGCACGACCAGGCCGCGACGCCCAGCCCGACCAGCACCAGCAGGGCGCTCAGCAGCTCGTTGCCGACGAGTCCGGGGTCGAACGCCGACACGACGTCCGTGAGCTCGAGCCCCTGGCCGTAGACCGATGCGACGGGGACCTGCAGGACGATGCCGGCGGCTCCGGCCCCCGCGGCGTACCTCAGCAGCCGGCGCAGCCGGGCACGCGTCTCGGTGCCGGCCCAGGTGCGGGGGAGGACCAGGGCGAGGAAGAGGGCAAGACCCGCCGCGAGCAGCAGCCCGACGTAGGTGACGACCGTGACGACGTCGCGGACGACGGTCACCGCGGTCGAGGAGCTCTGTGGCTCGGGCGCAGCCGTCACCGACGCGGAGGGTGCGCCGACCGAGAAGGTCAGCGCGCCCGAGATGGGGTGGCCGTCGCCGGAGAGCACGTTCCACGACACGACGTAGGTGCCGTCGGCGAGGTCGGCCGCGCCGGTGAGGTCGACGGTCACCTCCGTGCCGCTGGAGCCGGCGGTGGAGCCGACCTCGTCGCCCGCCGCGTCGTAGACGGCGATCTCCTGCGACGTCAGCCGCACCGGCTCGTTGAAGGTCAGCGTGACGGTGTCGGGGGCCGTCTCCAGGACGGAGCCCTCGGCCGGGTCGGTGGCGATCAGCTCGGCGTGCGCCGAGGCCGGTGCGGCCCCGAGCACGACGAGCGCGAGCGCGACCAGCGCGACGCCGACCCGCGCCCACCCCGGGGGGAGGGACAGGGGCCGCCGCGCCGGTCGCGCCGCGGAGGTCACGACGACGAGCGGGTCCGGGCCAGGGCGAGACCGCCGGCGGCCAGGCCGAGCAGGCCTGCCACGAGACCGGCCCACCCGAGGGCCGAGGAGGAGTCGCCCGCGTCGTCGGCCGACGCGTCGGCGGACGCGTCGGTGTCGTCCGCCCCGGCGGCGTCGTCCGCGGCGGGCTCGGCAGCCGCGTCGTCATCGTGGCCGCCGGCCTCGGCCGCCACGATCTCGAACGCCGGTGCGGGGCTCTCGAGCTCCTCGGCGTCCTGGCCGTCGGCCGGGACCTCGGTCCAGCCGGTCTCGCCCTTCTCGCAGGTCTGGATCGTCGGGAAGCTCAGGGTCTCGCCCTCGGCGTCCGGCAGCTGGAAGGACAGCTCGAAGGCGTCGCGCTCGCCGTCTGGCAGCGGCGTGCTGGCGGTGTAGACGATCGACGCGGTGCGCTCGGTCACCTCGTTGCCGTGGGCGTCGGCCACCGGCTCGTCGAGCTTCTCGATCGTCTTCTCGACGTCGTAGAAGGGGTTGCGGCTCGGGGTCACCGACAGCACCGACTCCGGGACCTGGATCTCGATCTTCGTGGTGGGGGAGCCCTCGCAGCCGTGGCCGACGCTGAACGTGACGACGGTGTAGGCGCCCGCCGCGGCGGTCGACGGCGTGGCGGTGACGTGGGCGCTCGCCGGGGCGGCGAGCGAGAGGGCGATGGCGGCAGTGGCGGCCGGGAAGGCGCCGAGGCGTGCGAGCGTGCGGATGGACATGTCTCTCCTGGGTGTGGTGCGGGTCTGGGGTCGCGTGACCGCCTGGACCCGGACGGGCTCAGGCGGACAGGACCGCCAGGGGCGGACCGCGCCGCGGGGAGACGAGCAGGAGGACGAGCGAGGAGCGCGTGGTGGCGCCGGACGGCCGCCGCGGCGCGCGGGTGCGGACCGGGACGGGCGGGTGCGCGTGGACTGAGACGGCGTACGACGCCGCGAACCGGCCGGCCCACCACAGCACGGCCGTCAGCAGGGTGACGAAGGTGTGGGCACCGACCATCTGCCACGACCAACCCGGGTCGGGTGCGGCCGCGGCGGCGTGGTCGTGGGACGCCACGAGGCCGAACGACTCGTGGACGCCGAGCTGGGCCGCGGCCACTGCGGGCAGCAGGGCCCACCCGGGCACGCCGCGCCGGAAGACCAGCACGCTCGCGCCGAGGACCACGGCGGCGACCAGCGCCAGACCGGGTCCGGTGGGCACGGCACCGCCGGCCCAGGTGTGGGCCGTGGTCGCGCCGGTGACGGCGACGGTGGTCGCCGCCACGGCGCGGGCGAGGGCGTACGGCGCACGCGCGCGCACCACCCTCGCCTCCCAGGTCACCGGCCCATCGTCCCAGACGGGACCGCCCAGCGGGTGGCTGGTCTACCAGCCGTGCGGCCGCCCGTGGCGCCGGTAGTCGGCGCGGCCCGGCGGGGGCGGCGCCCACGGACCGCGACGGCGGTGCGCGAACCACATCAGCGGGAAGATCAGCAGGAACAACGGCGCGTCAGCGATCACGCTCAGCACGATCAGGAAGGCCAGCACCGGGAGCAGCGGGAACTTGCGCCGCGAACCAGGCCTGCCGGATGAACGCGCGATCGTGCGCGGCGGCGGCGCGGCCTGCGGGTGGGGCAGGTCGTTGAAGAGCACCGCCAGGTCGGCGCGGGTCCGTGCCGTCCAGATGGCGTCCAGCCGCTCGTCGTACTCCTCGTGCTCGAGGCGTCCGTCGGCGTAGTGCATCGCGAGGTCGGCCATCGCGCGCTCGCGGTCGCTGTCGGCGATCCGCATGCGCGGATCGGGCGCGTTCATCGCTCGCCGTCCCGTCCGTCCGCGAGGATGCCGTAGAGCCGGCGGCGGGTGTCGACGAGCACGTCGAGGGCGGCCTTCTTCTGCTGCTCCGAGCCCTGGGTGGCGAGCTGCCAGACGGCGCTGACGACCTGCCCGATCTCGCTCTTGATGTCGGCGTGGCCGGAGGGCTGCTCCGAGGGGACCTCCTCGGTGCGGGCGAAGGGCGCCCACACGGCGGCGAGGTCGGTGCCGTTCTCCTCGGCCCAGGCGGCGCCCGAGTCGGTGAGCCGGATCGTGCGTCGCCCGCGCTCGTCGTCGGACTCCACGAGGCCCTCGTCCTGCAGCTGCTGGATGGTCGGGTAGACCGAGCCGGGGGAGGGGCGCCACTCGCCGTTGCTGAGCTCGGCGATCTCCTGGATCACCTGGTAGCCGTTGATCGACTCGTCGGCCTTCCGGGCGCGGTGCAGCACGTCGATGATCGCGGTGCGGACGTCACCGCGGCGCACCCGCGGGCCGCGCTGCGTCGGACGCTGCGGGGCGTTCGCAAAGCCGAAGATCTCGCCGAGCCACGGCGGGGGACCGCCGGCGCGGCGGCCGCGGCCGCCTCCGGAGAGGGCCTGGCCCCAGGTGGTCCAGTCGTTGCCGGGCGGGCGGCGGTAGTCGCGCTCGCTCCGGTCGCCGCCGCCGTTGTTCGTGCTGTCGTCGTGACTCTCGGGGTAGTCGGCTCCGGGCCATTGGTGTCCCATGGGGTGCTCCCTTGTGTGGTGGAGATGGTGGGGTGGAGATGTTTGGTGGGGCGGTACGTCGTGGAGTATCGGTGACGTATCGCGATATATCGTGATCGTACGCCGGGGTCGACGCCCGGACAAGGGAAATAGTGGTGACGCACGAGCGGTGGCCCAGCCACCCTCCCGGAGCACGGGACGTGGCTGGACCACCGCTGGGGGTCGAGCAGGGACGACGCCTACTGGCGGGCGCGGCCCGTCGGCGTGCAGGCCTTCTTCGGCACCGTGGAGTCGTCGATGATCGCGTTGAACAGCGCGGGTGCCCGGTCGGGGTCGGCGACGATCCGGTTGGGGTCGCTCGGCGCCGGCAGGTTGGGCATCGTGCAGGTCTGGCTCTCACCCGTCATGGCGAGGGCGAACCTGCCGAGGTCGAACGGGTTCATGTCCTCGTCGATGCGGATCGCGCCGGTCGCGGCGTCGTTGATCTGCCAGTAGCGCACCGGGTTCACGAAGGTCCACGGCGAGAGCGCCTCGTCGCCGATCGCGCTGATCACCTCGCGCTGGCGGGCGACGCGGTCGAGGTCGCTGAGCGCCGTCACGTGCCGCGAGCGCGAGTACGCCAGCGCGGTCTGGCCGTCGACCTCCTGGCACCCCTTCTTGATGTCGAGCCGCGCCATCGGGTCCTTCATGTCCTGCTTCGGGCAGATCTCCACCCCGCCGAAGGCGTCGACGGTGTTGATGACGCTGCCGAACCCGAGCTCGACGTAGTGGTCGATGTGGATGCCGGTCAGGGCCTCCACCCGCTGGACCAGCAGGGGTGCGCCCCCGCTCGCGAAGGCGGCGTTGATCATCTGCGTGCCACCGCCCGGGACGTCGACGAGGGTGTCGCGGGGGATCGACATCATCGTGCGGCCGCCGGAGCCGGTGTGGAGCACGATGATCGTGTCGGTGTTGGTGCCGCCGCGCTCGCCGGTCTGCAGCGCCTTGCGCTGCTCGTCGGTGAGGTCGTCGGCCTTGTCGGAGCCGACGATGAGGTAGTTGGTGCCGGGCTGGTCGCCGGGGCGGTCCCCGCTGGGAGCGGCGTCGACCTTGTCGATCTTCGTCCAGTGGTAGAGCGGGACGCCCAGGAGGTAGACGAGCAGCAGGATCAGCACGAGGGGGATGAGGCCGAGGCCCAGCCGGCGGCCGCGCTTCTTCGTCTTCTTCGGTCGCGGCGGCGGCGCCGGCGCCGGCGTACGAGCGGGGGTGGGCGGCTGGCCTCCCGAGCCGCGTGCCTCGCGGCGGGCGACCGGCATCACCCGGGTCTCGTCGGGGCGGCCGCCCTGGGGCTGCTGCGCCTCGACACGCTGCGTGGCGTCGCTCGGCGGGTTCTTGGACTGGCTCCCGTAGAGCCAGTCGTACTCGGGTGTTCCCTTCTCGGGCACCCCGGAGCCCTGCGGACGATCAGCCATGGGCGATGACGCTACCGTGCGGGCCATGAGCGATCCCAGCCAGCGAGGACGCCCCACGTCGTACAGCCGGGTGAGCCTCGGGATCATGGCCCACTCGAGCGAGGCCAACCTGCTGGGCAACGTCCACGGCGGCGAGATCATGAAGCTGGCGGACTCCACGGCAGGCGCCGTGGCGCACCGGCACAGCGGTGGGCCGGCGGTCACCGCGGCGATGGACGAGATGACCTTCCTCGCACCGGTCCACGTCGGCGACATCATCAAGACCTACTCCCAGGTCAACTGGGCCGGGCGCTCCTCGATGGAGATCGGCGTGCGCGTGGAGGCGCAGCCGTGGGGCAACGCGAGCGACGAGCCGGTGYACGTCGCCAGCGCCTACTTCGTCTTCGTCGCCATCGACGAGGAGGGGCACCCGCGCCCCGTGCCGCCCCTGGAGACCGAGACCGCCGGTGACGTACGACGCCAGCGCGAGGCCGAGATCCGCCGCGCGCACCGGCTGGCGCGCAAGACGGAGATCGACCAGGGCCGCGAGGCGTGAGCGGAGGCCAGGGCGACTGGCGTCACGTCCGCACCGAGCGGCTGTGGCTGGACCAGCCCGTGCAGGACGACCTGGCGGACTTCCACCGCATCCACGCCGATCCGGCGAGCTGGAGCGGGCCGGACGCCGGCAACGACGACCCGGACGCGATCCGGCTGGTCTACCTCGATCGGGAGCCCGACGCCGCGATCCGGGCGGCCATGGACGAGCGCTTCACGCCGGGGCCGACAGTCTGAGGACTGCGGCGAGTCGCGACCGGGTGGGACGGGTGTGACTGGTGATACTGGGCGGGCTGACTTCCCCCAGCAGAGAGAGGCCACCCGATGCCGTCCGTCCCGCCCCCCGGGTCGCACCAGCAGCGGTTCACCACCGTCGACYGCGCCCAGCGCGTCCGGTTCCGCCGCGCGCTGACGCTGATGCTGATGACCCTGTTCCTCCCGGGATCGGCCCAGCTGGTGTCCGGCAACCGCAGGGTGGGCCGCATCGCGCTGTGGACCTGGCTCACGCTGGCCGTCGTCGGCGTGCTCGCGGTCGTGACGTCGTACTTCTGGCACGGGCTCGCGTTCTGGGCCGGCACCAGCACGGTGCTGCTGCAGGTCCTGCGGCTCGGCCTGATGGCGCTCGCCGTCGGCTGGGCCTACCTCTTCGTCGACGCCTGGCGCCTCGGCCAGCCCCTGACCCTGCAGCGCCAGCACCGGCTCGCGATCGTGGGCGTCAACGGCTTCCTCTGCTTCAGCGTCGCCGGCGCCCTGCTCTTCGGCGCCCACGTCGTCACCGTCCAGCGCGACTTCATGATCTCGATGTTCGGCAACGGCGAGGCGGTCGGCGCCCACCACGGCCGCTACAACGTGCTGCTCATGGGCGGCGACGCGGGAGCCGGCCGGTGGGGCCTGCGGCCCGACTCGATGACCGTGGCGAGCATCGACGCGGAGACCGGCAAGACGGTGCTGATCTCGCTGCCGCGCAACATGCAGAACTTCCCGTTCCCCGAGGGCTCGGTGATGGAGAAGCAGTTCCCCGACGGCTTCGACGAGGAGGGGATGTACCTCAACGGGCTCGCCACCTGGGCGCTCGACCACGCGACTCTGTTCGAGGGGTCGAAGAACCCCGGCGTCGACGCGACCATCGAGGGCGTCGAGGGCATCACCGGCCTGAAGATGAACTACTGGGCGATGGTCAACCTCGAGGGCTTCAAGGACCTCGTCGACGCCGTCGGCGGGGTGGAGCTCAACGTGCGCCAGCGGATCCCCGTCGGCCTGCCGAGCGACTCGTTCTTCCGCTACATCGAGCCCGGCACGCGCACGCTGAACGGCATGGACACGCTGTGGTTCGCCCGCGCGCGTCACGACTCCGACGACTACTCGCGCATGGCCCGCCAGAAGTGCGTGATGAGCGCGATGCTCCAGCAGGTAAGCCCGCAGGTGGCGCTGCGCAACTTCGAGAAGATCGCCGGCGCCGGCTCGGCGATGGTCTCCACCAACGTCCCGCGCGGCGAGGTCGACCGCTTCGTCGACCTCGCTCTCAAGGCCAAGAGCCAGAAGATCGCCTCGCTGTCGCTGGTGCCGCCCATGATCAACACGGCGAACCCCGACATCGACCTGGTCCACGCCAAGGTCGCCGCCGCCGTCGCGAAGGCGGAGGGTCGTGCGCCCGAGAAGCCCGTCGAGACCGCCGAGGCCGCGCCGGCCGACACCGAGTCCAGCGAGTCCACCGACACCACGGGGGACGAGGCGACCACGGACGCCGCCGACGGGGCAACGGACCAGGGCGCTGCCGCGCCGCCGCCCGCCCCGACGTCGCCCAGCACGCCCCCGGCCGTCACCGGCGGGTCGCTCGGCTCGCTGTCCACGGGCTACGCCGCCAACCAGTCGGAGGACGTCGGCGCGGTTTGCTGAGCGCGCCCGTGCCGCCCCTAGTGTGTACGCCGTGACCACCGGACCCCTGCCTCGCATCGTCGCGGTCGTGGTCACCTTCAACCGCCTCGGGCTGCTCCAGAAGCTCGTGGAGCGCCTCGGGCAGGTCGACGGCCTGGCCGAGGTGCTGGTCGTCGACAACGCGTCGTCCGACGGCACGGGGGAGTGGCTCGCGGCCCGCCCGACCACCGGCGAGGTGCCGCTCAGCGGACGCACCCTCACGACCAACCGCGGCGGCGCGGGCGGCTTCCACGACGGGCTCGCGTGGGCGATCGACCGCGACGCCGACCTGGTGTGGCTGATGGACGACGACGGCCTGCCCGACGTCGACTGCCTCGACCAGCTGCTCGTGGAGTCCGACAACCTCGACTTCTGGGGCCCCCTGGTGGTCGACGAGGCCGACCCGGACCGCCTCGTGTTCCCCATCCGCCTGCCCGGCAGCACCCGCGTCGTGCACGCGGTGGACGACGTGCGCCGCGCCGCGAAGAAGGACCGGATCGACGGGATCGTGATCCCCTTCAACGGGGTCCTGGTCACCAAGGAGCTCGTCGACCTGATCGGCCTGCCCCGCGAGGAGTTCTTCATCTGGGGCGACGACCACGAGTACCGCCTGCGCGCGGAGGAGGCCGGGGCCCGCGTCGCCACGGTGGTCACCGCGACGGTGCGCCACCCCAGCGTCGGCAACCTCGGCACGCCGATGATGTTCGGCAGCACGACCTACAACGACTCGCCGAGCGACCTCAAGCACTACTGCATGGCCCGCAACAATCTGGTCAACCTCCGCGACTACCGCGGCCCGCTGCACGCGCTGGCCTTCGTCGTGAAGACCGCCTGGTTCTACACCTTCACCCGACCGAGCCTGTCGCGGCTGCGGCTCAGCGTCGGCGCCATGCGGGCCGGCATCGCCGGTGACTTCGACGGCCACCGGAGGTTCCTGTCGTGACGACCCCGACCGCCCGGCCGACGGAGACGGTGGCGGTCGTCGTGGTCACCTTCAACCGCGCCGACCTGCTCGCCCGGCTCCTCGACGGCCTCGCCGCCCAGACGCACCGTCCCGACGCCGTGATCGTGGTCGACAACGCGAGCAGCGACCACACCCGGCAGGTGCTCGAGTCCCGCAACGACCTCCCACTGCACGTCACCTGGAGCGAGGAGAACCTCGGCGGTGCCGGCGGCTTCCACCTCGGCGTGCGAGCGGCGTACGACGCCGGGTGGGACCGCGTCTGGCTCATCGACGACGACGTGGTGCCCGCTGGCGGCTGCCTCGAGGCGCTGATGGCCGTCGACGAGGACTGCCTCATCGCGACCCGCGAGGACCTGTCCGGCGCGCTGGTCGAGAAGGCCGCCGTCGAGTTCGACCTCCGCAACCCGCTGGCGATCAAGCCGAAGCGGTCCACCGTCGACAGCACCTACGCCGACCGCGCGTCGATGCCGGAGCTCGTCGAGGTGCACAACGTCGCCTTCGAGGGCTTCATGGCCCGCCGGAGCGTGGTCGAGGAGGTCGGCTTCCCCGACCCCTCCTTCTTCATCTTCTACGACGACGCGGAGTACGCCGTCCGCGCACGACGGGCCGGCCACCGGATCTGGGCGGTGCGCGACGCCGTCCTGGTCCGCCAGCTCGACTTCAACCAGCAGCACGACCTGTCGGGCTGGAAGGGCTTCTACATGTACCGCAACCTCTTCGTGGTGCACCTGCGCCACGGGGAGAACGTGCTGGTGCGCCTGAAGCCGTGGCTGATCACCCTCGTCGTGGTGCTGCTCAGCCCGGTGCGGGGCGGGCGGGCCGAGGCCCGCAACGTGATCCGCGCCATGGCCTCGGCGCGGGGGATGCGCCGCCTGACGGCTTCCGCACGCCCCCCTCGATAGACTCACCCCGCGTTTCTCAACCAAGGAGTTCATCCCTTGTCCCAGGGCCCCACGAACGACACAGAGCAGCTTCCCGACCTCGTCATCGTCGGCGCCGGGCTGTTCGGTCTCACGATCGCCGAGCGGTGCGCCGAGGAGCTCGGTCTCCGCGTGCTCATCCTCGAGCGTCGCCACCACCTCGGCGGCAACGCCTACTCCGAGCGTGACCCGGAGACCAACGTGGAGGTGCACAAGTACGGCGCGCACCTCTTCCACACCTCCAACGAGCGGGTGTGGGAGTACGCCAACCGCTTCACGTCGTTCACCGACTACCGGCACAAGGTGTTCGGCAAGTACCAGGGGCAGGTCTACTCCCTGCCGCTCAACCTCGCGCTGATCAACCAGTTCTTCGGCAAGAGCCACACCCCCGACGAGGCGCGCGCGCTGATCGCGGAGCAGTCCGCCGAGTTCGACACCGCCTCGGCGACGAACCTCGAGGAGAAGGCGATCAGCCTGATCGGCCGCCCGCTCTACGAGGCGTTCATCAAGGGCTACACCGGCAAGCAGTGGCAGACCGACCCCACCGAGCTGAGCGCGGACATCATCACCCGGCTCCCGGTGCGCTACACCTTCCAGAACGGCTGGTTCAGCGACACCTACGAGGGCCTGCCCGTCGACGGCTACACCGCGTGGCTGACCCGGATGGCCGACCACCCCAACATCGAGGTCCGCCTCGAGACCGACTTCTTCGAGGTCGCCGACCACTACAAGGGCAAGGTGCCGATCATCTACACCGGCCCGGTCGACGAGTACTTCGGCAACTCCGAGGGCCGGCTGTCGTGGCGCACCGTCGACCTGGAGGAGAGCGTCGTCGAGACCGACGACTTCCAGGGCACCGGCGTCGTCAACTACAACGACCAGGACGTCCCCTACACGCGCATCATCGAGTTCAAGCACTTCCACCCAGAGCGGGAGAAGACCCACCTGCCCGGCAAGAGCGTGATCGTCCACGAGTACAGCCGCTTCGCCGAGGAGGGCGACGAGCCCTACTACCCGGTGAACACGGCCGACGACCGCGCCAAGCTGCTCAAGTACCGCGAGCTGGCCAAGGCCGAGCCGATGGTCCTGTTCGGCGGCCGCCTGGGCACCTACAAGTACCTCGACATGCACATGGCCATCGGGGCCGCCCTGTCGATGTACGACAACAAGCTCAAGCCGCACTTCACCGAGGGCGCCGAGCTGACGAGCGGAGGCATCGACGCATGAGCACCACGTCCACCGTCACCCGGCTGCTGCAGCGGCAGATCATGCCGATCGACCGCGACACCGACGTCTTCCCCCTCTACGTCGACCTCGAGGAGGCCAAGCTCGACACCGACCGCCACGCGGTCGGCGGAGACAAGGCGGCCAAGGACCTCAACAACGCGGCGATCCGCCAGTCGACCTCCACCGGCAAGAAGCTGCACCCCGACCAGATCCGCTCGCGCACCGCGCTGGAGCTCCGGCCGTCGCAGCCGCTGTCGTTCGGCACCTACTTCAACGCCTTCCCGGCCTCCTACTGGCGTCGCCACACCGTCGTCACCGACGTCGACCTGACCGTCGAGGTCGTCGGCGCGGGCTCCGTCGTGACCGTCTACAAGTCGATGGCGCGCGGCCACGCCCAGCGCGTGGAGTCCGTGACCGTCGAGGGGGAGGGGCAGGACGCTCGCGGACTGTTCTCCTTCGCGCTGCCGCTCAAGCCGTTCGTCGACGGCGGCTGGTACTGGTACGACGTCGTCGCCGGTGACCACGGCGCCACCGTCGAGGGGGCCGAGTGGACCGCTCAGGTCCCGGCCGACCGCGCCGAGCACGGCACGGTCGACGTCTGCATCACCACGATGCTGCCCGACATGAGCGCCCAGCTGCTGGGCCAGCTCGGCGACGCGGAGGAGCTCCAGCCCTACCTCGACACCGTGATGGTGATGGACCAGGGCAAGGACAAGGTCACCGACAGCGAGTACTTCCCGGCCGCCGAGGCGGGCCTGGGCGACAAGCTGCGCGTGATCGTGCAGGGCAACCTGGGTGGGTCCGGTGGCTACGCCCGCGGTCAGCTCGAGAGCGTCCGCAAGGGCACCGCGACCTACGCGATGATGATGGACGACGACGTCGTCTGCGAGCCCGAGGGCATCATCCGCGCGGTCACCTTCGGCGACCTGGCCAAGCGGCCGACGATCGTCGGTGGCCACATGTTCAACCTCTTCAGCCGCTCCGAGCTCCACTCGTTCGGCGAGATCGTGCAGCCGTGGCGCTTCTGGTGGCAGACCCGCCTCGACGGCTACAGCCAGTGGGACTTCGGCGCCCGCAACCTGCGCTCCTCGCGCTGGCTGCACAAGCGCGCCGACGTCGACTTCAACGGCTGGTTCATGTGCCTGATCCCGCGGGTCGTGCTGGAGGAGGTCGGCCTGTCGCTGCCGGTCTTCATCAAGTGGGACGACTCCGAGTTCGGCCTGCGCGCCAAGCAGGCCGGCTACCCGACGGTGTCCTTCCCGGGCGCTGCGGTCTGGCACGTGCCGTGGACCGACAAGAACGACGGCGTCGACTGGCAGTCCTACTTCCACCACCGCAACCGGATCATCGCCGCCCTGCTGCACTCGCCCTACGAGCGCGGCGGCCGGATGGTGCGCGAGAGCCTCAACCACCAGATCAAGCACCTCGCGTCGCTGCAGTACTCCACGGCGGAGCTGCGCCACCTCGCGATGGAGGACGTGCTGCGGGGCCCGCACGCCCTGCACGGCGAGCTCGCCACGAAGCTGGCGGAGATCAACGCGTTCCGCAAGCAGTTCTCCGACGCCCAGCTGCACACCGACCGCGACGAGCTGCCGCCGGTGCGCCGCAAGAAGCCGCCCAAGAAGGGCAAGTCCGACATCGAGATCCCCGGTCGCAAGGCCACGCTGCTGGCTGCCGGCCTCGCGCCGCTGCGCCAGCTGCGCCCGGTGCGCGAGATGGCCGAGGACTACCCGGAGACCGAGCTGACCGCGATGGACGCCGGCTGGTTCAACCTCGCGAAGTACGACTCCGTGGTGGTCTCGATGAACGACGGCTCGTCCGTCGCCCTCTACAAGCGCGACCCGGCCCACTACCGCGACCTGCTCAAGCGCACGATCGAGATCCACAGGCGATTCCGTCGCGAGTGGCCGGCCCTGGCCCAGCAGTACCGCGACGCCCTCGGCGAGATCACCTCTCCCGAGGCGTGGGAGAAGACCTTCGCCCCCTGGACCGACCCGGCGGACCGCGCCCCCGACACGAGCGAGGGTACGTGAGCCAGTCCCGCGCCACCTCGACCTCCGAGCCGGGTCCTGACCGGCGACCGGTCGAGGTGCGCCACGACTTGGCGCACGTGCCCCTGACAGCGCCGTCGCGCACCTCCGGCGTGCTCGAGGTGTTCCGCCGTCGTTACCTGCTGCGGCTCATGGTGCGTCGAGAGATCAAGGCGCGGTACGCAGGCACGGCGTTCGGGCTCGCGTGGTCCTACATCAACCCCTTCACCCGGTTCCTGACGTTCTACTTCGTCTTCGGCCTGCTGCTGAGTCGCGGCTCGGGAATGCAGAACTTCGCCATCCACCTGTTCTCCGGCATGGTGCTGGTCAACTACTTCACCGAGTCGGTCACCTCCGGCACCCGCTCGCTGCTGTCCAACAAGGGCGTCATCGGCAAGATGGCGATGCCGCGCGAGATGTTCCCGGTCGCCTCGATGCTCGTCTCGTTGTGGCACGCGATCCCACAGGTGATCATCCTGGTCATCGCATGTGTCGTCACCGGCTGGGTCGGCGACGGGCCGCTCTGGGTGCCGGACGCGGTCGGGATGGCGGCAGCGCTGCTCGGCTTCGTCCTGATCATGGTCTACGGCACCGCGCTCGGCCTGATGTTCTCCTGCGTCAACGTGATCTTCCGCGACTTCCAGCGGATCGTGCAGACGTTCATGAACATCGTGCCGTTCACCGTGCCGATGATGTACCCCTACTACCTCATCGCCGACGGCGAGCGGATCCCGCTCAAGTTCCATGACCTCTACGTGGCAAACCCCATCGCCGAGGCGGTCATGCTCATCCAGCGCGGATTCTGGTACCCCACCTGTGACGGACCGTGTGTCGTCGACCCGGTCACGGGAGCGACGCTGCCGGACTTCGTCGACGACCTCTACTCACGCGGCTTCATCATGCTCGGCATCGGCCTGGTGCTGCTGGCGGTAGGACAGTTCGTGTTCTCCCGCTTGGAGAAGACCGTTCCGGAGCGACTCTGATGACCACCTCGATCGTCGTCGACAACGTCTCCAAGACGTTCCGCTACCAGACACACCGCACCTTGAAGAAGGTGCTCCAGAACCGCTTCCGCGGCGACCGTTCCAGCGAGACCTTCAAGGCGCTCGACGGCGTGTCCTTCGAGGTCGCCCAGGGCGAGTCCATCGGGTTGATGGGTCTCAACGGCTCAGGCAAGTCCACGCTGCTCAAGCTCGTCAGCGGTGTGATGGTTCCCGACGACGGGAAGGTGTTGACCCGTGGGCGGATCTCGGGACTGATCGCGACGGGAGCCGGGTTCCACAACGAGCTGAGCGGGCGCGAGAACATCTACATGAACGCCGCCATGCTGGGGATGTCGAAGGAGGAGACCGACTCGAAGTTCGACGACATCGCCGCCTTCGCCGATGTCGGTCGTTTCATGGACACGCCGGTCGGCAACTACTCCTCGGGCATGTTCGCCCGCCTGGGCTTCTCCGTCGCCGTCCACGTCGACTGCGACATCTTCATCGCTGACGAGGTACTGGCAGTGGGGGATCGGCCCTTCAAGCGCAAGTGCCTCAAGCGGATGAACGAGATCCGCGACTCGGGCATCACGATGTTCTACGTCAGCCACTCCGCCGGCTCGGTCAAGAAGATGTGCGACCGCGCGATCGTGCTCGACAAGGGGAGGGTGGGCTTCGACGGCGATGTCGACGCGGCGATCAAGTACCTCCACTACGACGGCGACGACGAGGAGCCTGACGGCGATGAAGGTGCCGAGGACGAGCGCGACGACGCGCTCGCCAGCGACATCTAGGACCCCTCCGCCGAGCGGTGCATGAGCCACCTTCCCCAGCCGTGCATGAGCCACCTTCCCCAGCCCGGGAACGTGGCTCAGGCACCGCTCGACGCATTTCGTGGCATGATCGATGAGAATTACACGGATGTAACGGCGTGTCGACTGGAAATTACAACGTTGTAGTTACTCAGAAACCCTTCCGTGACTGATGTGACTGGTGTGAAACTCCTGCCTTGTGTGACCTTCCCCCACACAGCAGGAGTCTTGTCATGCGTCCTCTTCAGGCCCGCCTCGTCACCTTCTGCCAGCAGGTGCTGGCACTCGGTGTCGTGCTCGTCGTGCTCACCCCCGCCTCCGGCGTCGTGTCCCTCGACATCGTGGGGGAGGCGCCCGGTGCCCCCGCTGCCGCTCCGGCCACGCCCGCCGCGCTCATGTCGGCGACCGTCCCCACGAAGGCGGTGTCGCCGGACGTCACCGAGGTGCCGCTCACCGGTGCCGCCGGCGGCTTCGCCGGTCTCCGCGGGCGCACCGTCGCAGGCGGTGCCACCGAGGCACGCGTGGTCAGCACCCCGCAGCCGATGGACGCCTTCGGCGCGGTCGGCGTGACGTGGCAGAGCGGCGAGGAGCTCGAGGAGGACCAGATCACCCTCCGCGTCCGCACCCGCAGCGGCGACGAGTGGAGCGCCTGGGAGGACCTGGAGTACCACGACGAGCACGGACCCGACCCGGGCAGTGCCGAGGCCGCGACCGCCCGCCCCGGCACCGAGCCGACCTTCGTCGGCGACGTCGACGACGTCCAGGTGGAGGCCCGCACCGACGGTGTCGCCCTGCCGGACGACCTCTCCCTCGCCCTGGTCGACCCCGGGTCCGCCGCGAAGACCGAGACCGAGGCGCCGGCCGACACCGCCGACGAGGACCCCAGTGCGTCGTACGACGACGACTACGCGCAGCAGGACGGCACCGACGCCGCGACGGAGGGAATCACCCTGCAGGCCGCGCGCAAGCAGACCGTCGCGCAGCCCACGATCTACTCCCGCGCCCAGTGGGGCGCCGACGAGAGCATCCGCAACAAGAGCGCGCTGCGCTACGGCACGATCAGCGGCGGCTTCGTCCACCACACGGTCAACGCGAACAACTACACCGAGGCCCAGGTGCCCGCGATCCTGCGCAGCATCTACGCCTACCACGTGAAGTCGAGGGGCTGGAGCGACATCGGCTACAACTTCCTCGTCGACCGCTTCGGTCGCATCTGGGAGGGTCGCTACGGCGGCATCGACAAGCCCGTCGTCGGCGCCCACACGCTCAACTACAACGACTACTCCTTCGCGATGTCGGCCATCGGCAACTTCGACACCGTCCAGCCGCCCGACGTGATGCTGCGCGCCTACGGCCAGCTCTTCGCGTGGAAGCTGTCGCTGCACGGCGTCAACCCGGCGTCGACGTCGCAGAAGATCGGCCGCGGCACGTTCCAGGCGATCAACGGGCACCGCGACGCCGGCTCGACGGCCTGCCCGGGCAAGTACCTCTACGCCCAGCTGCCGCTGATCCGGACGTACGCCTCCCAGGCCGCGCCGGTGGTCACGCCGCCGCCCCCGCCGACCGAGGTGCCCATCGCCGAGCCCGCTCCGCAGAACAACCTGGACGCCTCGCCGTACCCGGACCTCGTCGTGCGGCGCGCCGCCGACGGCCGCGGCCTGGTGCTGCCGACCGGTGGCCTGACGTCCTTCCAGAAGCGCACGGTCGTGGGCAAGAAGGGCTGGGACAAGCGCGCCGAGGTGCTGGTCTCGCCCGACCTCACCGGCGACGGCCTGCCCGACCTGGTGACGTCCGACAAGTCCGGCGTGGTCCGGGTGCGGGCCGGCAGGGGCAACGGCAAGTTCGGCAAGACCACCCGCACGCTCAAGCTCCGCGGCTACTCGCTGATCACCGCCGTCGGTGACATCAACGGTGACGGCCGCAACGACCTCGTGGCCCGCTTCAAGGGGCGCCTGACCACGCTGCTCGCGACCGAGAAGGGCGGCTTCGCCCGCAAGGTCACCCGCAAGGGCTACGGCAACTACCGGCAGATCATCGGCGCCGGCGACGCCAACGGCGACGGGCGGGCCGACCTCCTGCTGCGCACCAAGAACCGGCTGTTCCTGCAGACGGGCTACGGCACCGGCCGGTTCGCCGCGCCCAAGCGCGTCGCCGGGTCCTGGAGCGGCTACAACCGCGTCGTCGCCGGCGACTTCAACGGGGACGGGCGCTCCGACCTGGTCGCCCGCACGTCCAAGGGCAACATCATGCTGATGCCCGGACGCGGCGACGGCACGTTCGGCGCCGCGCTGGGCCCCGCCACGAACCTCAAGACGATGCGCTGGATCACCGGAGCCAACATGGTCGGCGGTGCCGGTGCGGACCTGATCGGCGTCTCGGGCAAGCAGCTCGTGGTCGTCGCCAACCGCGACACCTTCGAGCTCGGCGCGCCGATCGACACCGGCGTCTCCTTCGCCGGGATGGTCACCGTCCTCAACGCCGGCGACGTCAACCGCGACGGCTTCGGCGACGTGCTAACGCGCGACGGCTCGGGCCAGCTGTGGCTCTTCGCCGGCAACGGCACCGGCGCGCTCGCCGCCGGCACCGTCATCAGCCAGGGCTGGTCACCGGTCCAGGGGCTCACGGCGGTCGGCGACGTGACCGGCGACGGCCTGCCCGACCTCATCGGGACCCCGGCCGGCGGCGCGTTGATGGTCTGGCCCGGCAACGGCTCCGGCTTCAGCGCGGCCGTCGCCGTCAAGGGCGGCGTGGTGCCATCTCGGGCCGGGCTGCCGTCGGACCTCTCCGGCTTCGACTGGGTGCTCGGGGTCCAGGCCATGACGCTCAAGGGATCGGGCGACTACATCGTCCGCGACCGCGCGAGCGGGGTGGCGTACGTCTACTCCGGCCGCAAGTCCGGCGTCTCCCACCCGCGTGTGCTGGGCGAGGGACTGGGGGCCTTCGACCTGGCCGGGTGACCGGCTCCCAGCGAAGCGCGATCAGGCCCGGGCAGTCACCCGTTCGGCGTCGTGGACGTCGTCCAGGCGAGCCGGGTCGGGATTGCGGACAAGGACCAGCGAGCCGCCTCGTCCGAGGGGCTCGGTGAAGGTGGCCATTCCTGGTGGGGAAGCCGGGTCGGCCACCGAGAGAAGACGGCCGCCGTCGGTGAGAACACTCCCGACGGCGGCCGTCCTGTCGTGCGTCCAGAGCCGGGCCTGGGTGAGGTCGTCGGTGGCGAGGTCGTCGCCGGTCGGCGGGTCCCACGCGGTGAAGCCGTCGGGCTGCGACCAGATCTCCACGCCCACGTCGAGCACGCCGGCCGGGAGCGCCTCGGCGAACCGCACGCCCATCGGGCGCAGGCTGCACGCGAGCACCGGGATCGATCCCGCGCGGGGTGCCCACGTGTCCAGCCCGTCGGGTCCGCACACGACGGCGTCCGGGTCGTCGGAGGCGGTGACGCGGAGGCCGACCGTCCACGCGGCGCCGAGGAAGACCGGTGAGAGCCAGTGCGGCGGGAGGTCGATGCGCAGCGACATGCCGCGCTCGAGGTCGGCGACGTCGGTCAGCAGGCCGGACGCCTTCGCCACCCAGTTGGCGTACGTCGTCACCGAGAGCTCGACCCGCTCGTCGGTCGCGTGGTCGTAGAACGTCACCAGCGGACGTCCGGGCTCGCGGCGCAGCTGCGCCGCGAGCACCTCGGCGAAGGTGGCGGGGGAGCCGGACGCGCCCGGCCTGGTCATCGGGATCGGGACCCTCAGACGGCGTTGGGCTCCGGGGAGTCCATGTAGGGGTAGTCCTCCATGAACGTCTCCAGCGCGGAGCCGCTGACCTCGGAGCAGTACTGCCAGACGCCGACCTGCTTGGACGGGTCGGTCTCGCCGACCCCACCGAGCGACCAGTGCGTCAGTGCGACGTGCTGCCCCTTGGGGAAGGACTTGCCGTCCTCGGAGGTCCACGGCACGGCCTTGAACTTGTCGCGCAGGTTGTCGGTGCCCTGCAGCTTGGAGGCGATGCCCCGCAGGACGTCCATCTGGTCGGAGTCGTCGGCGATGGTCTCGTCGTACCAGAGGATCGTGAAGCCGTGCTCGAGGTTGTGCACGAGCTCGCCGAGCTCCGGGCGGTCCGAGGCGGTGTAGAGCTTGCGCTCCATGCTGTCCCACATGTTCCAGTGCTGGCCGAAGGCCGGCGGGGCGTCGGGGTAGGTCATCGGCGTGCCGACGTCGACGTGGTCCTGGCTGCCCTCGGCCGTCTTGGTGGTGACGTCCTGGCAGACCGAGGCCTTCGCGCCGATCTCGCCGAGCGAGTCGGAGGCGTAGGCCCGCAGGTCCCACCAGTCCTTGATCGGCTTGAACGCCGCGGCGCCCACGATCAGCGCGGCGACGAGGACGCACACGCCCACGATCGCCACCCCGCGCCGGTTCTCGCGCTTGGACTGCTGGGAACGGATGGAGTCGATGACCGCCTGACGGTCGGTCTTTGCCTGCTTGGCCACGGTGCTCGGTGTCTCTCGGTCGACTGCTGGAGGGTGCTGCTGGGCGCGACGGATGCGTCTGCGCTGGCAGAGTCTACGTAGTCGCGGGTGACACGTCGCACACGACGTCGTTTCCGGCCCGCTCCCACCCGCGGATCCGCCACCCGTGCGCGAAGCACACGGCGGCCACTGCAGCGTGGTCCGAGTCGCCCGGCAGGTGCAGGACGACGCGGCCCTCCTCGTCGTCGTCGTCGTCGTCGAAGGTCAGCGGGAGCGCGGAGGAGAGCGCCCGCCCGGCGCCGACCACCCGGCCGACCGCGGAGTGCAGCTCGTGGGCTGCGGCGGGCGCCCCGAACGGGGCCCGGTCTGCGTCGTCACCGGCCAGGGCGCGTACGACGGCCTCGCGGGCGCCCCAGCCGAACAGGTCGCCACCGTCGGGGCGCACCAGCGCCGCAGCCCCGGGGCCGTCCTCGCCGGGCCGCAGCACCAGGTCGGCCCGCCCGCGGACGACCGCCACCGGCCGCCCGGCCAGCTTGCCCTGTGCGAGCTCCGCCGCCCCGGCGATCTCGTCGGCCACGGCAGGGAGGGTGACGGCCAGGGCGTTGCCGTGGGGGTCGGTGCGGCCGGCGAAGTCCTCGGCGACGAGCAGCCCGGCCGCCCCGATCGCGATGTCGGTCTGACCCTCGCGCCACGCACGGCCCGAGGTGTCGGTGACCACGACCCCGACGTTGGTGCCGGTGCGTCGGTGCACCTCGTGGCGCAGCGCGCGCGCCGAGGCGTCGGGGTCCTCCGGGAGGAGCACGACCGACCCGGCTGCCACGTTGGAGGCGTCGACCCCTGCAGCGGCCATGGTGAGGCCGAGACGGTTGCGCACGATGGTGACCGGCCCGCGGCGCGCGACGACGCGGACCGTCTCCTCCTCGACGGCCGCGTCGCGGTCGCCCGCCCGCACGCGGCCCTCGGCCTTGCTCACCACCTTGCTGGTCACGCACAGCACGTCGCCGTCGGCGAGCGCGTCGTCGCCGCGGAGGGAGTCGAGCACCAGCGCGGCGAGGTCGTCGCCCTCGGCGACCTCGGGCACCCCGTCGGGGGCCCACACCTCGAGCCGGCTGCTCACGCCGGTCCGTCGGTGACGAGCGAGACGGCGGCCGCGGCCATCGCCGCGGTGGCGTCGTGGCCGGACATCATCAGGGGGACGGCCGCGGCGCGGATCCCGGCCTGCTCCAGACCGGTCAGCTGCCCGGCGTCGCGCTCGTCGACCAGCCAGCCGTCGAGCACGCCGCCCTCGCTGCGGGCGCCGTAGTGGGCGCCGACCGCGCCGGCGCTGACCTCGACCCCGATGCTCGTGAGCATCTGCGCCGCCATGCCGTGCACGTGCGAGGACCCGACGATGGGGGAGAGGCCGACGACGGGTGCGGGGGTCGAGCGGACCGCGTCGCGGACGCCGGGAACCCCGAGGATGGTGCCGACCGACACCACCGGGTTGGACGGCGGCAGCACGACGAGGTCGGCCTCGCCGATGGCCTCGAGCACGCCGGGCGCGGGCGTCGCGGCGTCCTGGCCGACCGCGAGCACCGTCTCGGCCGGCACCGCGGCGCGCAGTCGCACCCAGTACTCCTGGAAGTGGACCACCCGGCGCCCGCTCGCGCTGTCGGGGTCGGCCACGGCGACGTGGGTCTCGACCCGGTCGTCGGTCATCGGGAGGAGCTGGACGGTCTCGCCGTGCACGGGCGTGAGCCAGCGACGGCAGAGCGCCTCGGTGACCTGCGAGAGCGTGTAGCCGGCCTCGAGCATCTGGGTGCGGACCAGGTGGGTCGCGATGTCGCGGTCCCCGAGGCCGAACCACGTCGGCTCGACGCCGTACGCCTCGAGCTCCGTGCGGGCGCTCCACGTCTCGTCGCGACGACCCCACCCGCGCTCGACGTCGATGCCGTCACCGAGGGTGTACATCACGGTGTCGAGGTCGGGGCAGACCTTGAGGCCGTGGATCCACCAGTCGTCGGCGGTGTTGGCCACGACCGTCACCACGGTGTCGGCGGACCCGCCCGGCACGACACCCGTGCGGAGGCCGTGGAGGAGTCCCTGGATGAAGCGGGCCCCGCCGACACCGCCCGAGAGGACGGTGATACGGCGGAGCGTGGGCGCAGATGATGGCATAGGAACAGCCTGCCGGAAGAGGAATGGCCATATCAGATCCGGGCTTGACTTGCGGGGTACGACAGGCATGTAATTCCCACAGTGTCGTTATGTTGATCAAGTGTCTCGTTCAGTTCTGAAAACAGGGTCGAAAGGGCGTCAGCCATGAGAGCAGAACTGTTTCTTCTCGAGCCCGAGGGCGAGGAGTTCGGTTGGCAGGACCGCGCGTTGTGCGCGCAGACGGATCCCGAGGCGTTCTTCCCCGAGAAGGGCGGCTCCACCAGGGAGGCCAAGAAGGTCTGCCTGACGTGCGAGGTCCGCGACGACTGCCTGGAGTCCGCGCTGATGAACGACGAGCGCTTCGGCATCTGGGGCGGTCTGTCCGAGCGCGAGCGCCGCAAGCTGAAGAAGAGCGCCGCGGGCTGAGGTCCGGGCCGGCGCGTCCGGTCCATCGCCAGCAGCACTCCGGCGGTTTCATGGAGCGCGGAGCCCCTCGCTAGGGTGCTCCGGTGACCGTCACAGCGCTTCTCGTCAGTCATGACGGGGCGCGATGGCTCCCAGCAGTCCTGACCGGTCTGAGCGGGCAGACCCTCCCGGTGGACCGCGTCGTGGCTGTCGACACCACGAGCCGCGACGACAGCGTCACGCTCGTGCGCGACGCGCTCGGCGAGCACGTCGTGCTCGACGTCGTGCCCGGCTCGACGAGCTATCCCGCCGCGGTACGCCACGGCCTCGAGCTGGCCCCCGCGACCGGCGACGACGAGTGGATCTGGCTGCTCCACGACGACAGCAACCCCGCCCCGACGGCCCTCGCCGAGCTGCTCGACGCCGCTCGGGAGCACCCCTCGGTCGCGATCCTCGGCCCCAAGCTGCGCGAGTGGCCCTCGCTGCGCCGCCTCCTCGAGGTCGGCCTGACCATCACCGGGACCGGGCACCGCGAGACCGGTCTGGAGCGGGGCGAGTACGACCAGGGCCAGCACGACGCGGTGCGCGAGGTGCTCGCGGTCAACACCGCCGGGATGCTCGTGCGCCGCTCCGTGCTGGAGTCGCTCGGCGGGCTCGACGAGGACCTGCCGATCTTCGGCAACGACATCGACTTCGGCTGGCGCGCCGCCCTGGCCGGGCACCGGACGCTCGTCGTCCCGCAGGCCGTGGTCTTCCACGCCGAGGCCGCCCACCGCGGCATCCGGCGCACGCCGCTCACCGGGCGGCACACGCACTACCAGGAACGGCGCGCCGCCCTCCTCACCTCGCTGGCCAACGTCTCCTCGCGCGGGTTCGCCTGGCAGTACGTCCGGCTCTTCCTCGGCTCGCTGCTGCGCGTCGTCGGCTTCCTCGTCGTGCGGTCGGTGGGGGAGGCGCTCGACGAGCTCGCGGCTGCGCTGTCGGTGCACGGACGACCTCGCCAGCTCCTGGCCGCGCGCCGCGAGCGGGCCGACCTGCGACAGGGCGACCCCGCCGACGTACGCCGCCTGCTGGCCCCGAGGTGGTTGCCCTACCGCCACGGACTCGACTTCGTCACCGACCTCGCCTCGGCCGCCACCAGCCAGGCCGCCGACGTCGCCGAGCGGCGCCGCCTCGCCAAGGCCGAGGACGCGCCCGGCACCGGGCCGGGCGTGCGCGAGTCGCGACGCGGGTCCGGGACGTCGGAGGACGACGACGAGGACGCCTACCTCACCGACTCCGGCATCGTGGCCCGCTTCGTCACCAACCCGGTCGCCGTGGTGCTGGCGCTCTTCGGCGTCCTGTCGCTGCTCGCCGCCCGCGAGGCGTTCGGCTCRATCACCGGCGGCGCGCTGTCCCCGGTGMCGGCCGCCGCGGCCGACTGGTGGCGCCTGCACGTCTCGAGCTGGCACCCGCTCGGCACCGGCACCGACGTGCCGGCCCCTGCCTACGTGCTGCCGTTCGCGTTCGCCGCGACCCTCCTGCTCGGCCACACCGGAGCCGTCGTGTCCGGCCTCATGCTGCTCGCCGTCCCGGTTGCGGCGTGGGGCGCGTGGCGGCTGCTCAAGGTCGTCGGACGGCTCGTCGACCCGCTGGGGCTGCCGCGCTGGCTCGTGGTGTGGGGTGCCCTGACCTACGCCCTCGTCCCGGTGACCTCCGGCGCCTGGGCGGAGGGACGCTTCGGCACGGTGGCGGTCGCCGCCCTGCTGCCGTGGACCGCGCACGCCGCCCTCGGCTTCGTCGACCCGGACCGCGACCGTCGGTGGCGGGCGGCCTGGCGCACGGCGCTGCTCCTGGCCCTCGGTGCGGCGTTCGTGCCCGGGCTGTGGCTCTTCGCGCTGCTGGCCACCGCCGTCGTCCTCGGCTCCGCCGCGGTGATCGCCCCGCGGCTGCTGCGCGAGCGCGACAGCTGGGGTCCGCCGGTCGTCGCCGTGGCCGCGACGCCCGTGCTCCTCGCGCCGTGGCTGCTCCCGCTGCTCACCACCGGCTCCGCGTCCGGCCTGCTGCTCGAGGCCGGACGCCTCACCGTCGACCAGGTGACCTTCGGCGGCCTGGTGACCGGCCGGCTCAACGACCTCGGGGCACCGATGTGGTTCGGCGTGGTGCTCGGCCTGCTCGCGCTCGTCGCGCTCATCCCGCGTCGTACGCGCGTGCCGGTGCTCATCTGCTGGCTGGTGGCGCTGGCGGCGGCCGTCGTGTCCGGCCTGCTCTCGCACGTGACGCTCGACCTGCCGTCCGTCACCACCCGGCCCAGCCTCGGCCTGTTCGTCGTCATCCTGCAGGGCACGTCGGTCGTGGCGGTCGTGCTGGGCGCCGACGCCTACCTGCGGCGGCTCGCCGACCACCACCCGTGGTGGCAGCGCGTGGTGGCCACGGGCCTGGCCCTGGTCGCCGCGGCCGTGCCGCTCGGGGGCCTCGTCTGGTGGCTGAGCGCCGACGGCGGCGACGACGTGCTCGCGCGCGACGCCGAGCAGTCGGTCCCGGTCTACATGAAGCAGAGCTCGCTGCTCGGCCAGGAGCACGGCGTGCTCGTCATCGGCGGGTCCGTCGACGAGGGCGTCACCTACCGCATCCGTCGCGACGACGGCACGACGGTGGGGGAGGACGAGATCCTCACCCTGGCCGACGAGGACGCCGGACTGACCAGTGACGTACGCGACCTGGTGTCCGCCCCCACGCCGTCGGTCGTGGCGGACCTGGGTGCCCGGGGCGTGGAGTACGTCGTCCTCAGCTCGCCCGCCGACGGCCGGATCTCGTCGCTGCTCGACGCGACCGCCGGGCTCGAGCAGGCCAGCGCGGAGGACCGCACGACCCGCGCCTGGCGCGTCGACCGGCCGCTCGACCCGGCGTCGCTCGAGGGCCCCAGCCCGTGGTGGCGCACCGCGCTGCTCGTGGTGCAGGGACTGGCGATCGTGGTCGTGCTGGTGCTCGCCCTGCCGACCGTCCGGCAGCGCCGCCGTGAGGAGGGTCGCGATGACTGAGCCCAGCACCCCCGCTCCGGGAGGCGGCCGGCGTCGGGCTGCCGAGACCACGCGCACCCGGCCCTCGCCGGTGACGATCCTCGCCGTGCTCATCCCCCTCCTCACCGTGGCCGCCCTCGCCCTCGTGCGACCGGCCGAGCAGGCGTCGTCCTCCCACGCTCCCGCGGAGGCGCCGCTCGACCGCGTCACCGCGGTCTGCCCCGCCCGCCTTCCCGGCGCCGACGAGATCCGGATGGGCACCACCGGGCTGGGCTCGGGCGACCTGACGCTCCGCGTCGGACGCCGTGCCGACACCCAGACCCTGACCGGCGGCGTCGCGTCGCGCACCGAGCGGCAGTACGTCGTCATCAACGGCAGCGGCGAGCTCGCCCCCGGCCTCGTCGCGTCGCGATCCGGCGACGGGTCGGCGACCGGTTGCGACCAACCGGCGCCCGAGCGGTGGTTCACCGGCGCCGGCGCGTCCGCCGAGCACACCTCGACGCTCACCCTGATCAACCCGGACCGGGGGCCGGCCGTCGCCGACGTCACTGTCTGGGACGGCAGCGGTCTCGTCGACGTCCCCGCGCTCCGCGGGGTGCGCGTGCCGGGCGGCCGCTCGACCTCCTTCGACCTCTCGGAGGTCGCGCCCAACCGCGACGCCCTGGCGCTGCGCGTCGGCGTCTCGCGCGGCCGCCTCGCCTCCCACGTGGTCGACGTGGTCGACCCGGTCGGACGCGACCGCCCGGTGCGCGAGTGGCTGCCCGCCCAGGCCGCGCCCGCCTCGACGTCGTACGTCGCCGGCATCGGCACGACCGCCGCCGACCGAGTCCTCACCCTGGCCAACCCCGGCGACAGCGAGGTGCGGGTCTCCCTCGAGCTGGTCAGCGAGGACAGCGAGTTCGCGCCCTCCGGCCTCGAGGAGGTCACGCTCGACCCGGCGTCGGTGAACGAGGTCGACCTCAGCGGCGTGCTGCGCGGCCGCGGCCTCGCGGGCGTCCAGGCGCTGCGCCTGGAGGCGACCGGTCCGGTCACCGCCTCGCTCCGCACCCGCACCCCGACCGACCTCGCGCTGACGCCGGCGGGCTCGACGATCGAGGGCGAGGCCGCCGTCGCCCTGCCGGCCGGGGCCAAGCGCATCGTGGTCACGGGCGCCACCGCTCCCGGCCTGGTGACCGTGCAGGCCTGGGACGAGGGCGGCGACCCGGTGGTCCGCGAGCGTCGGGTCGAGATCGACCCGGCGACGGCGGCGCGCATCCGGGTGCCCGACGACGCGGTGCTCGCCCAGGTGCTGGTGGAGCGCACGGGCGCGGTCGTGTCGGTCGAGGTCAGCGACCGCGGGCTGTCCGTCCTGCCCCTGTCGCAGCTCGGCACGACCAGCGAGGTCGCGGACGTGCGGCCCGCCCAGCGCTAGTCCGGACCGGCCCGGCTCAGTCGGCGTACCTCTCGTCGACCTGGCCGGGGGTGAGGTTGAGCAGCTCGGCGAGCTGCTCGACGACGACGGTGTGCACGAGCGCCTCGAGCTCGTCGCGCGAGGTCGATCGGTGCTCGATGGGGCGGCGGAAGATCACCAGCCGGGTCGGCTCCTGGCCCTTGCCGCGCACCAGCGACGACAGCGGGACGGTCTCGTCGCCCCAGTCGTCCGGCAGCATCGGCGCGTCCTCGACGGCGTACTCCACGAGGCCGAGGTGGCGGTGCCACCGCTCGTCCAGCGGGGTCACCACGTCGAGCACGAGCTGGTCGAACCGCTGCCGCGCCGTCCGCAGCGCCGTGGTGCCCGGACGGGCCGGCACCACCCCGGGTCCGCGCATGCCGCGGCCCCTCCGGTCCCGGGTCCGGGGCCGCGCCCCGCCGGCCCGCTCGCTGCCCGTGTCGCTGCCCACCCCGATGTCCACGCCGCGAGCCTAAGCGCCGCGCGTGTGCGCGCCGGGTAGCGTCGGCGCCGTGAGCCTTGCCCGTCGTTGTTCGCGGACGGCGTGTGGCCGTCCTGCGGTCAACACGCTGACCTACGTCTACGCGGACCAGACCGCTGTCCTGGGTCCGTTGTCGACGTACGCCGAGCCGCACGCCTACGACCTCTGCGAGGTGCACAGCGAGCGGCTGTCGGCCCCGCGCGGCTGGGAGGTGCTCCGGCTGGCGGCCGACCCGAAGGCCCAGGGCCCGAGCAGCGACGACCTGCTCGCGCTGGCCGACGCGGTCCGCGAGGCGGCCCGACCCGCTCCGGCGCCGGTGCCGCTGCACTCCACCGACGACCCGACCCGCGGCGCCAAGCGTGGACACCTGCGCGTGCTCACGCCCACTGACTGACCGGTCACGGCACCCCCTAGGATCATCGGCGTGAACATCGACCAGCAGCTGCTGAGCATCATCGTCTGCCCGGCCTGCCACGGCGAGCTGTCACCCGCGTCCGACGGCGTCGAGGAGCTCGTGTGCCAGGGCTGCGGCAACGCCTACCCGGTCCGTGACGACATCCCGGTGCTGCTGGTCGACGAGGCCCGCAAGCCCGCCTGAGCACTGAGGAGCTGGCCGTGGCGACCTGGTTCGACGAGGCCCGGCTGGACGACGCCGGGGTGCTGGAGACGGTCGACCTCCGGCTGCGCACGCTCGCCGAGAGCGGTGCCCGGGTGCGGCGGGAGGCCCAGGAGTCCGCAGCGGCGACCACGGAGGCCATCGCCCGTGGTCGCGACGAGGCCCGTCCGCGGGCCGTGATCGCGGCGGGGCCCGACTCGCGGCTGCTCCGTGCGGTGCTCGAGGCGTGGTGCCCGGTGCCGTTCGTGGCGTGGCCCCACCCGGGCCTCCCCGGATGGGCGGGGTCGCTCGACCTCGTCGTCATGCTGGCGCCCGAGGGCAACGACCACGGGTCGGCGTCGGCCGTTGCCGAGGCCGTACGTCGTGGGGCGCAGGTCGTGGTGGCGTGCCCCGAGCGCTCGCTCGTGGGGGAGCACGCCGCCGGGCGGCACGTGACGGTGCTGCCGACGGTGACGGGCGACCAGCTCGCGACTGCCGTGGTCGTCCTCGACTACCTCGCCCACGTCCACCTCGGTCCGCGCGCCGACGCCGAGTCGGTGGCCACGTCCCTCGACCGGGTCGCCGAGAACTGCTCGCCGCATCGCGACCTCGCGGTCAATCCCGCCAAGATGCTGGCGATCGCGATGGCCGACACGAACCCGCTCGTCTGGGGCGGCTCCGTCCTCGCGGCCCGCGCTGCCCGGCGGCTGGCCGAGTCGCTGCGCCGCACCAGCGGCCGGTCCGCGATCGCCGGTGATGCCGAGCACCTGCTCCCGGTCATCGTGGCCACCAGGCCGCACGACCTGTTCGCCGACCCGTTCGCCGACGAGCCCGGCGACCTGCGTCCGCTGCTGCTGATCCTCGACGACCGGTCCGACGACCCGGCCGTGCGCGCGCAGACGGGCGAGCTCGAGGCCGCCGCCGCGCGCCACGGCGTACGGGTCGAGGTGATCGAGACCGACGCCGACTCCGAGGTCGCGCGCTACGCCTCGCTGCTGCTCACCGGCACCTACGCCGCGGAGTACCTCCGCGTCGGCCTCGTCGAGGACTGACGCGGGCTCTCGCGTCGCTGGAGGTTTGAGCCGCTCGGTGCCGGGCAGGACTGGGCAGTCAGCAACCACGTCATACAGGAGCATCCATGCGTCGCACCTCCCTGTCCATCGCCGCCGGCCTCACCGCGGTCCTGCTCGTCTCCGGCACCCCGGCCCAGGCGGCCGTGTCCGCGAAGGACCTCCCGAAGAAGGGCGACATCGTCAAGGCGTTCCCGGAGATGGCGGATGCCGAGTTCACCTCCTTCACCACGAAGAAGAACTCGGCGCCGGGGGCCACCTGCGACACGTCGAAGATCGTGCCGGTCAAGCGCCTCACCAGCATCCGCGGCGTCTCGTCCACCGGGGCGTCCTACGTGCAGTCCACGGTCGTCCAGCACTCCTCGGCGGCCAAGGTCAAGGCGTACGTCACGTCGTACAAGAAGTACGCCAAGGACTGCGCCACCTTCACCGAGCCCACCTCGGGCGGCACGGTCACGACCACGCTGGTCAAGGCGCCCAAGCTCGGCCAGTCGACGGTGATGCTGCAGCAGGAGACCGCCGTCGCGGGCGTCGTCTCCTACTCGAGCACCGTGTTCATCGGCGATGGCAAGCGCGTCGCGGCCGTCGTGGCCATCGACGACGCGGCCATCCCCGCGTCCGCCATCAAGAAGCTCGCGAAGGTCGCCGCCAAGAAGATGAAGTGACGCCTCACCGCAGGTGACCTCCCGGAGCCCCGGAGCCGACCGCACCACGCGGATCGGCCCGGGGCTCTGGTGTGCTCAGGGCCGGCCCAGGTGCATGCCGAAGACCCGTGCGTCGCCGCCGTGGACGTGTGCCGTCCGCTCGACCTCCATGCCGAGGCGCCGCACGACCCGCTGCGAGGGCCCGTTGTCCGCACGGACCGGGCCGCCTCGGTGGCGCAGCCCTGGCCGCGCGTCGCCGGCAGGAGGTGGTAGCCGACCTCGACGTGGGGGGCGCCCTCGACGTCCTGCACGGTGAGTCCGCAGTCGCCGACGAACGCGCCGCGTCCGGCGGAGCGGAGATGCTCGGGGGAGCACTGGGTCAGGCTAGGGCCGGGTGCCCTCGGGTGCCTGCTGGTCGACGTCGGCCCAGACCTCGACGAGCTCGACGAGGAGGCCGTCGCGCACGGTCGCGAAGCTGGCCACGGCGAACTCGAGCCGCTCGCCCACGCCGCCCCTCCCGGTCACTCGCGCCCGCAGCACCCCACGATCGCCGTCGACCACCAGGTCCTCGACGTGCATCCGCTCGAAGCCGGGGTAGTCGGCGTTGAACCGCACCCACCCGTCGCGATCGAAGACCTCGCCGGTGTGCACCAGCCGACACGTGAAGTCGCGGTGCAGCACGCCGGGCAGCGCCTCCCAGTCGTGGGCATCGATGAGCTCGGCGAGACGGGTGATCAGTGCTCGCGCGTCCATGTGCTGAGTGTGCCCGTCGGTACCGACATCGGCTCAGGCGCGGAGCTGCGCGCCCGAGTGCACGTGGACGTGGAGGTGCTTGGAGTCCTGGTAGGTGCCGAGGTTGGTCAGGACGGCGGCTGCCCCGTGCTCCTCCTCGACCCGCCGGGCGAGCTGCTGGACGACCGCGAGGAGTGCCCGGACGTCCGCCTCGTCGGACGCCCCGACCGTCGTGAACGAGGCGAGGTGCCGCTTCGGCACCGCCACGAGGTGGACCTGCCAGAACGGCCGGGTGTGGTGGTAGGCGAGCACCAGGTCGTCCTCGTGGACGACCTCCAGCGGGACGGCTCGCGGGATCGCCACGTCGCAGTAGAAGTCGTCGCCGTCGTAGGTCCCCACGTCGCTCACGTGGACATCCTCGCAGCGGGCTCGCCGGCTCGGGCGAGACCTGGGAGCAGGACCGCGAGGTCGCCGCGCGCCTCGCTTCTTTCGAACCGCCGCGGGGCAGGACCACCCGGTATTCCAGGCGAACTGTCTGCGCCCGACGCACGAACGAGTAGTCGGCAGGGGAGAGACGTGCCTGTGGCCCCGCCACCGGAGGGTGGCGGGGTGTGGGGCGGGGTCATGGTCGGCGCGGGCGCGGAATGCCGGGTGGCTCGGCTTGGTCGACCGCTCTCGTGCCGGTGCGGTCGCGGCGGTAGTGGTGGCCGTGCGGGCTCGTCCACACGAAGGAGCCGTTCTCGGTCGTCCGGTAGCGCCAGGCGGTGTGCGTCTTGAGGCGGTGGTGGAAGCGGCACAGCGCGGCGAGATTGTCGCTTTGGGTAGGACCCGGTTGTGGTCGCCCCACCGCCTCGGCGTCCGGGTCATGAGGGATGACGTGGTCGATGTCGCAGCCGCGTGCCGGTCGGGTGCACCACGGGAACACGCACGTCGTGTCCCGGAGGATCACCTGCTCCCGGATCCGGTCGGGCACCTCGTACGCGTCGGTGTGCATCTGAGCGTTGAGGTCGATGACGGGCTTGACGGTGACCGTGGTGCGGGAGTCGCGGCACCAGTTCTTGACCTGGTCGAGGAGGACGAGGCGCTGGCCCTCCTCCATCCGCCCCGTTGGACCGAACACCGTGGTCAGGTCGTCGAGCGTGGCGTCGAAGTGGGCGTGGAGGACGACCTCCCGTGCGGCCGGGAGCCCCTCGGAGTCCTTCGGCGAAGCCGGGGCTGTGCCCTGGGCGTGGAGGTCGAGGGCGGTCTGGGTGCGGGCGAGGTTACCGAGGGCCTTCGCGCGCCGCACCTGCAGAGACTCGGTGGAGCCGACGGCAGCCTGGGTGGCGGCGTCGTGGGCGAGGCGACGGTCGAGGTCGAGCATGTCGGCGATGTCGAGCTCGGCCTCCATCCGCATCGTGCCGGTGAAGTGCACGTCATCGTCGTGGATGGTCGCGTGGCGGGGGTCGACGTGGAGGTATCCGTCCTCCGGATCCGCAGCCGGGTCGACGTCGGCGAGGTCGTAGCGCCTGATGGCCTCGGCGACGAGGCGGTCCAGCTGCGCGGGACCGACCCGACCAGCCACGGCAGCGACCTGGGCATCCACGAACGCCGCAGCCTCCCGCGTCAGCGAAGGAGTGGTGTGGATGGTGACCTCCGCAACCGAACGCGCCCGCCATGCCGGAACCCGTCCGGACTGAACCTGAGCCCACAACCGCGGGAGGCGGTGGCGCAGCTCGAGGGCGTGGCCGACGAGCTTCTTCGCCGCGGTCGTCGAGACCCCGAGGACGGTGCCGAGCTCGGCGAGGCAGAACTCCGCCACGAACGGCGCACCCTCGCCAGCGATCGGCTCCTCGTGCTCGTAGCCCGGCACGGTGAACGTCGCGGCCGAGTGGATCGACTCCGGCGGGTGCAGGTCGGCCCACCGGGCTGCCACGACCAAGAGGTCAGCTGCTGCGCGGTCCTCGGCCGCCTTGCGGTCGCGGGCCAGAGCGAGCAGGTCGCGAGCGGTGAGGTCCTCGACCTCACCTGCTCCGGGCCCTGCCAGCGTCTCGATCATGTGTTCGATTCTACCGGTCAGCACCGACACTGGCCATGGGTCCGCCGTGGCTGTGGACAAGTCCTGGCCACCCCTTCTGGACGGGTTTCGTCACGGGACCCCGTCCTCCCTCCACCACCGCCGAGAAGCGCGCTGACGTCCCCTTCGCTCGTACCTGGTGCGAGCGAACGTCGACCTACCGCCCGGCGATCAGGTCGAGCACCTCTGCGGTGGGCCGTACGTCGCCGTAGGAGCGGTGGACGACGTGGAGGGTGGCGTTGTGGTCCCGGTCGCGCATCGCCGCACACGCGTCGGCGACGAGGATGACCCGGAGGCCGGCAGTGCTGGCGTCGCGCACGGTGTCCTCGACGCAGACGTTGGTGACGGTGCCCGTCACCACGAGGGTGTCGACGTCGCGCGCCGCGAGGAGGGCGGGGAGGTCGGAGGACCCGGGGGAGTACGCACTCCGCGCGGTCTTCTCGACGACCAGGTCGTCCGGGGCGACGTCGAGCGAGGGGTCCACGCGCGACCTCGGAGGACCGTCGCCGCCGGACCGGGCGTAGCGCTCGGCCACCTCGTCGCCGAAGAACTCGCGGTCCTTGGCGCTCGGTGGCGCGTAGCCGGGGACCACCCACGCGACCACACCTCCCGCCGAGCGGAGTGCGGAGGCCAGCCGCTCGACGCGCGGCACGATCCCGCGGACGTACGCCGACTCGCGGACGAAGAAGGGCACCAGGTCGACCACCACGAGCGCGGTGCGTCGCGGGTCGAGGTGCTCGAAGGCGTGCCGTCGGCCGCGTCGGGCCTCGTGCCGGGCGTACTCCCGCTCCTCGACGAGCCAGGCGTGGTCGGCCGTGTCCGGCAGGTCCGAGGGCGACGGTGTCGACATCCGGCGAGGCTACTGTCCCTGCATGGCCTCCGAGGACCTGCTGCGCCGGATGCGCGCCGACGAGCCGCCGCACGCCGAGCTGCTGACCTACGCCTACGACCCAGGTTCGTCCGGAACCGGCACCACAGTGGCGACATGACCGACGCGCCGCCGTACGACACCCGGCTCCTCACCCCGGAGACCTGGGCCGACTTCGCGGCCCTCGTCGAGGCCAACAACGGCGTGTGGGGCGGGTGCTGGTGCATCGGCTTCCACCCCGAGGGCCTGGCCGGGACCGCGGACGACCACAGGATCGCCAAGCGGGCGCACACCGACAGGGGCACCGTGCACCAGGTGCTGGTGTACGACGGCGACGACGTGGTCGGGTGGTGCCAGTTCGGCACGCCTGACGAGCTCCCGCACATCAAGAACGCCAAGGCCTACGAGGCGGAGCTCGCGGCCCTGCCGCAGTGGCGGATCGGCTGCATCTTCACCGGCAGCAAGCACCGCGGGAAGGGCGTCGCGCGGGCCGCGGTGTCGGCCGTCCTCACGGAGATCGCCGCGGCCGGCGGGGGAGTGGTCGAGGCCTACCCGGAGCAGGTCGTCGACCGGAAGCCGCAGCGCGGCGCCTACCTGCACACCGGCCCGGAGTCGCTCTACGAGGAGCTCGGCTTCGCCCGTGACCGCAGGATCGCCAAGTGGCGCTGGGTGATGCGCCGCACCGTGGAGGCCTGAGCCCGGCCCTTCGGTGCGGGCAGTCGGCGGGGCACGACGGCGTACGCCGCGCCGATAGGCTGCAGCCCACCGGATGCACCACCGACCCACTTGACCCGAAGGATCGCCCATGGCCGGCGGACTGTTCGCCCTCCTCGACGACGTCGCCGCGCTCGCGCGCATCGCAGCAGCCAGCGTGGACGACGTCGGTGCTGCCGCGGGTCGGGCCAGCGCCAAGGCCGCCGGCGTCGTGGTCGACGACACCGCCGTGACCCCGCAGTACCTCCACGGGTCGGCCGCGGACCGCGAGCTGCCGATCATCAAGCAGATCGCCATCGGCTCGCTGCGCAACAAGCTGCTCTTCATCCTCCCCGCCGCGGTGCTGCTCGGACAGTTCCTCCCGTGGCTGCTGCCGGTGATCCTGATCTTCGGTGGTGGCTTCCTCGCCTACGAGGGCGCCCACAAGGTGCACGAGCGCCTCACCGGGCACTCCACCGAGGCCGAGGAGGACGTGTCGGAGGTGGGGGAGTTCACCCCCGAGCACGAGAAGCGCACCATCGCCAACGCCGTGCGCACCGACTTCATCCTCAGCGCCGAGATCATGGTGATCGCGCTCAAGGAGGTCGTCAGCTCCGATCCCGACGCGAGCATCTGGATGCGCGCGATCGTGCTGGCGGTCGTCGCGGTGCTGATCACCGTCCTCGTCTACGGCGTCGTCGCGCTGATCGTGAAGATGGACGACGTCGGCCTCGCCCTGTCCAAGCGCGACTCCCGGGCCTCCCAGCGGATCGGCCTCGGGATGGTCGGCTTCATGCCGAAGCTGCTCGCCGGCATCTCCCTCATCGGCACGCTGGCCATGCTCTGGGTCGGTGGCCACATCTTCCTGGTCAGCCTCTACGAGATCGGCGGCCACGACGGCCTGCTCGAGGGCACCGCCATCGGCGACGCCCTGCACGCGCCGTACGACCTCCTCCACCACTGGGAGGAGGACGTGCACCACGCGATCGGCGGGGCGCTGGGTGCCCTCGTCGGGTGGCTGCTCAACACCCTCGTCTCCGCCCTCGTCGGCCTCGTCGTCGGGTTCGTCGTGCTGTACGCCCTGCGCGCGGTCGGCGTCGGTGGTCACGGGGACGAGCACGGCAGCGAGCACGGGGACGAGCACGGGGACGAGCACGCTGCGGACCACGTCCCGACGGGCTCCGAGGGGCGTGGCGGTGCGACCGGATCGACCCCCACCGACCCGCCCCCCGAGGATTCTCCGAATCGCTGAGGGCGGTCCTACTCTCTTCTGGTCCGCGCGGGAGATCCCGAGGACGCACAGATGTGCGGCGCAGACGGCTCCACCACACCAGGAGACAACCGATGGACTTCAAGGTCGCCGACCTCAACCTCGCCGCCTACGGCCGCAAGGAGATCGAGCTCGCCGAGCACGAGATGCCGGGCCTGATGGCCATGCGCGAGCGCTACGGCAAGGAGCAGCCCCTCAAGGGCGCTCGCATCGCGGGCTCGCTGCACATGACGATCCAGACCGCCGTGCTGATCGAGACCCTCGCGGCCCTCGGTGCGGACATCCGCTGGGCCACCTGCAACATCTTCTCCACCCAGGACCACGCCGCCGCCGCGGTCGTCGTCGGCCACCCGTCGACGGGGGGCACCCCCGAGGACCCGAAGGGCGTGCCGGTCTTCGCGTGGAAGGGTGAGAGCCTCGCCGAGTACTGGGACGAGGCCGAGAAGGTCTTCGACTTCGCCGAGGGCGGCCCCAACATGCTGCTCGACGACGGCGGCGACATCACGATGCTGCTGCACCTCGGTGTCGAGTACGAGAAGGCGGGCGCCGTCCCGTCGCAGGACTCCACCGACAACGAGGAGTTCAAGGAGGTGCTGCGCGTCCTGGCCCGCTCGCTCGAGGCCGACCCGCAGCGCTGGACCAAGCGCGCCCCCATGGTCAAGGGAGTCTCCGAGGAGACCACGACCGGTGTGCTGCGGCTCTACGAGCGCTTCAAGGAGGGCACCCTCCTGTTCCCGGCGATCAACGTCAACGACTCGGTCACCAAGTCCAAGTTCGACAACAAGTACGGCTGCCGCCACTCGCTCGTCGACGGCATCAACCGCGCCACCGACGTGATGATCGGCGGCAAGGTCGCCGTCGTCTGCGGCTACGGCGACGTCGGCAAGGGCTCCGCGGAGTCGCTGCGCGGCCAGGGTGCCCGCGTCATCGTCACCGAGATCGACCCCATCTGCGCGCTGCAGGCCGCGATGGACGGCTACGAGGTCAAGCGCCTCGACTCGGTCGTCGAGACCGCCGACATCTTCATCACCACCACCGGAAACTTCGACATCATCACCGTCGAGCACTTCCACAAGATGAAGCACCAGGCGATCGTCGGCAACATCGGTCACTTCGACAACGAGATCAACATGGCGGGCCTCGCCAGGATCCCCGGCATCGTCAAGGACGAGATCAAGCCGCAGGTCCACCAGTGGATCTTCCCCAGCGAGGACGACAAGCCCGGCAAGAAGATCATCGTGCTGTCGGAGGGCCGCCTGCTCAACCTGGGCAACGCCACCGGCCACCCGTCGTTCGTCATGTCGAACTCCTTCACCAACCAGGTGCTGGCCCAGGTCGACCTGTTCACCAAGGCCGACTCCTACGAGCTGGGCGTGCACGTGCTGCCCAAGCACCTCGACGAGGAGGTCGCCCGGCTGCACCTCGACGCCCTCGGCGTCGAGCTGACCGAGCTCTCCAAGGAGCAGGCCGCCTACCTGGGCGTCCCGGTCGAGGGTCCGTACAAGCCCGAGCACTACCGCTACTGAGCAAGCGCACGCGTTCGGCTGAGGTCGGTCGTGGTGCCCCAATAGACTGGCGCCATGACCGACTTCGCCGAACCAGCGCGTGGCAGCGTGCTCGTGGTCGACGACGACCCCTCCCTGGCGGAGATGTTGTCCATCGTCCTGCGCCAGGAGGGGTTCGACAGCCGCATCGTGGGGCGCGGTGACGTGGCCCTCGACGCGTTCCGCGACTACCGGCCGGACCTGGTGCTGCTCGACCTGATGCTCCCCGGCAAGGACGGCATCGACGTCTGCAAGGAGATCCGCGCCGAGTCCGGCGTGCCGATCGTGATGCTCACCGCGAAGGGCGACACCATCGACGTGGTCGTCGGCCTGGAGTCCGGTGCCGACGACTACATCGTCAAGCCGTTCAAGCCCAAGGAGCTCATCGCGCGCGTCCGTGCGCGGGTGCGCCGCAACGACGTCACCCCCGGCGAGGGGCTGACGATCGGTGACGTGTCGATCGACGTGGCGGGCCACTCGGTGACCCGTGCGGGCGAGCCGATCAACCTCACCCCGCTCGAGTTCGACCTGCTGGTGTGCCTCGCGCGCAAGCCGTGGCAGGTCTTCACGCGGGAGGTGCTGCTCGAGCAGGTCTGGGGCTACCGCCACAGCGCCGACACCCGGCTGGTCAACGTGCACGTCCAGCGCCTGCGCTCCAAGGTCGAGCACGACCCGGAGAACCCGGAGGTCGTCGTGACCGTCCGGGGCGTGGGCTACAAGGCCGGCAAGTCCTAGGAGCCACCGGTGAGCTTGCGTGACCGGCTCCCGCCGGTGCTGCGGCACGGGCCCGCCTTCTGGCGGCGCTCGGTGCAGGCGCGCGTCGTGGTGAGCACGCTCCTGCTCTCGGCGGCGGTCGTCGGCATCGTCGGCTGGTTCCTCATGCAGCAGACCCGTGACGGGCTGCTCGACCACCGGGTCGAGGCCGTGGTGCAGGAGGCGGAGGGCGAGACCGAGGCCGCCCGCGCGGCGCTGGCCGCCACGCCCGGCATCGATGCCGACGAGTCGGCCCAGCAGCAGGCGCTCGTCGAGCCGATCCAGGCGCGCGGGAGCACGCGTGGCTTCGCCGTGGTGCTGTCCCCGCCGGTCGACGAGGGCGTCCGCCTGGCCGACGGCGGCGCGAAGTTCACCGAGGGCCTCGACCTGGCCAGCGTCCCGGAGACCCTCGAGGCCCGCTTCGACTCGCTCTCCCCGACGGCCTGGACCTTCACCGACATCCGCACCACGCGGCCGATCCAGGGCCTCCCCGACGGCCCCGGCATCGTGGTCGGCAGCCAGGTCCGGCTCCCGGCCGACGACAACACCTACACGCTCTACTACCTCTACCCGCTGGCCGAGCAGGAGGAGACGCTCGCGCTCGTCTCGCGGGCGATGCTCGTCGCCGGTGTCCCGCTGCTGCTGCTCGTCGCCCTGCTGACGTGGCTGGTGACCCGGCAGGTGGTGACCCCGATCCGGATGGCCCGCCGGGTCGCCGAGCGCCTGGCCGCCGGGCAGCTCCAGGAGCGCCTGCGCGTCACCGGCGAGGACGACCTGGCGCGGCTCGCGACGTCGTTCAACCAGATGGCCTCCAACCTCCAGAAGCAGATCCGCCAGCTCGAGGAGCTCAGCCGGCTCCAGCGGCGCTTCGTCTCCGACGTCTCCCACGAGCTGCGCACGCCGATCACCACCGTGCGGATGGCCAGCGACGTCATCCACGACGCCAAGCCGTTCCTCGACCCGGTCACCGGTCGCGCGGCCGAGCTGCTCCAGAAGGAGCTCGACCGCTTCGAGACGCTCCTGGCCGACCTCCTCGAGATCAGCCGCTTCGACGCCGGGGCCGCCGTGCTCGAGACCGAGGACGTCGACCTGGTCGACGTGGTCCGGCGCGTCGTCGACATGACCTCGGTGCTCGCCGCCCAGCGCGACACCCGCGTCGTGCTGCACGACCCCGGCACCCCGTGCGTCGCGGAGGCCGACGTACGCCGGGTGGAGCGGATCGTGCGCAACCTCGTCACCAACGCCATCGACCACGCCGAGTGCCGCGACGTCGAGATCTTCGTCGGCGCGGACCTCCAGTCCGCCGCCATCGCGGTCCGCGACCACGGGGTGGGCCTCGGGCCGGGGGAGTCCGCGATGGTCTTCAACCGGTTCTGGCGCGCCGACCCGGCGCGGGCCCGCACCAGCGGCGGCACCGGGCTCGGCCTGTCGATCTCGCTCGAGGACACCCACCTGCACGGAGGGTGGCTCCAGGCGTGGGGCCGTCCCGGCGAGGGTGCCCAGTTCCGCCTGACCCTGCCCCGCCGGCTCGGCACCCAGCTGCGCCACTCGCCGCTGCCGCTGGTCCCCGTCGACGCCCGGGAGACGGCATGAGAGACGGCATGACGAGGCGTCGCGCCGTCCGGGTGGCGCGCGTGCTCGGCCTGGTCGCCGTGGCCGTGCTGCTGGCGGGCTGCGTGCGGATGCCGACCTCGGGTCCCGTGGTCGAGTCGGAGGGCACCAGCGACTCCCAGGACGCGCCCGGCATCTCCTTCGACCCCCGACCTCCGCAGGCCGGGCAGGCGACCGGCGAGGTGGTCGAGGGCTTCTTCGAGGCGATGAAGGCCACCCCGGTCAGCGTCAGCGTGGCACGCCAGTTCCTCTCCCGGGAGGCGGCGGAGGCGTGGGTGCCCGAGCAGCAGATCATCACCTACGCCGAGCTCGGCGACCCGACGGCCGGCACCTCGGTGCGCGTGTCGCTCGACGACGTCAACACGTACGACGCCCGCGGTGCCTGGCAGCGGACCCGCGGCGGCGCCACCCTGTCCCTCGGCCTGGTCAAGGAGGACGGCGAGTGGCGCATCGACGAGGTGCCCGACGCCCTCATCGTGCCGGAGACGTGGTTCGACGACTGGTACGAGCGGGCATCGCTCTACTACTTCGACCCCACGACCGAGATCATGGTCCCCGAGCCGGTGTTCGTGCCCCGCGGTGACCAGTTCGCGTCGTCGCTCGTGCGCGGGTTGCTGACCCGGTCGTCCTCGGACCTGCAGGACGTCACGCGCAGCTACTTCCCTCCGGGCACCACGCACGGTCTCTCGGTGCCGATCACCTCCGGCGTCGCCCAGGTCTCCTTGTCCGGCGACCCGGACGCGGTGGACGAGCTGACCGCGCAGGGGATGCTGGCCCAGCTCGTCTGGACGCTCCGGCAGGAGCCGCGCATCGGTGCCGTCCAGCTCAGCATCGGCGGTCGGACGATCGTCGGGCCCAGCGGCTCCCCGCAGGTCAGCCTGCAGTTCGGCAGCGGCTACGACCCCAACGGCGTGCCCGCCACCACCGACCTGTTCGCGCTGGACCAGGGACGTGTCGTCACCGGTCCGATGGGCGAGCTCCTGCCCACCCTCGGCCCGCTCGGGCAGGAGGAGTCCGGCTACGACCTGCGCTCTGTCGGCGCCAGCCTCTCCGGCGCCCGGGTGGCGGGGGTCACCACGACGGGCTCGGACCTGGTGGTGGCGCCCACCGAGTCGCCGTCCGGGGAGGCAGCGACCGTGATCTCCGGGGCCGTCGACCTGGCCGCACCGCACTGGGACTACCGCGACCGCATCTGGGCGCTCGACCGCAACAACGGCCGCGCGCGGGTGTTCCAGGTCGTCGACGGGGTGGCCGCGGAGGTGGCCGTGCCGGGGTTCACCGGGCGCCGGCTCACCGAGCTGATCGTCTCGCGCGACGGCAGCCGGCTGGTGGCCGTCGTGCGGACCGGCAAGGCCGACCGCGTCGTCTCGGTGCGGGTCCGGCACGACTCCGCGGGGGCCGTCATCGGCTTCACCCGGCCGCAGGTGCTGCCGGAGCCCGCGGAGGGCACCGCACGGATCCGGGACATCGCCTGGCGCTCGCCCACGACGGTCTCGGTGCTGAGGGACATCATCACCGAGGGGCTCTCGCAGGTGCGCACGGTCTCCGTCGACGGTGCTCCGGGCGAGATCTCGACCGGCACGACGACCCTGCGCGGACGCGTCCGCACGCTCGTGTCCACCCCGGTGGACCTCGTCGAGGCCTACGCCGTGGCCGGACGCTCGGTGTTCGCCCTCACGCGACCCGAGCGCTCGGTGCCCGACCTGCCGCCCGGACTGACGTCGCTCACCTACGTCGGCTGATCCACAGGCGCCGCGCCTGCGGTTGCCGTCGTACGACACCTGCTGCTGGCATGGCCGGGTGCTCGACGAGGCCCTCGACCTTTTCCTCGGCAGCCGGTGCGTGGGGTGCGACCTGCCAGGCCGGATGCTCTGCCCGGGCTGCCGCGCCGGCCTGTCCCGCCGGCCACGGGTGGCGTGGCCGGCACCCGTGCCCGACGGGCTCGTGACGCCCTGGGTCGCGGAGGCCTACGACGGTGCGGTGCGAGCGCTGGTGGTGGGGCACAAGGACCGCGGCCAGTGGGGCCACCGGCGGGTGCTGGGCGACCTGCTCGCGCAGGCGGTCCACGGCGCCGCCGCCGACCTCGACCCCGCGGTGCCGCTGCTGCTGGTCCCGGTGCCGTCGCGGCCGGGTGCCGGCCGTCGTCGCGGCTACGAGGCCACCGAGGCGCTCGTGCGCCGGGCCGCGTCCCGCGTACGTCGCGAGCGACCCTCGGCGGTCGCGCCGCTGCTGGTCTCGCGCGGGGCCGCCGACCAGGCCGGCCTCGACGCGGGGGACCGGGCCGCCAACATGGCCGGCTCGATGCACTGTCCCTCCGCCGCGCTCGCACGGGTCGGCCGCCGGTGGAGCCGGGCCCACGTCCTCGTCTGCGACGACGTGCTGACCACCGGATCGACCGCCCGTGAGGCCCAGCGGGCCCTCGAGGCGGTGGGCCTGCCGCCCGTCGCGGTCGTTGCGGTGGCGGCCACCCGGCGGCGCGCCGGCCCTGGAGGCCAGATGTCCCAGACCGACAGGTGACCCCACGGTTGGCCCGATGCGGTTGAGGGGCTAGCGTCTTGTCATGGAGTCCGCCCGGGTCCGTGGTTGCGTCACGGAGAGGGCTGTGCGCGGCACCGCAAGGTGCAGCGACAGGCCAGACCCGTGGCAAGCCGATGCCAGTCGCAGGCGAAACGGTCCACGTAAGTCCCCGGGCACAGCGCTGCTCTGCAGCCCGACGCCCGTCGGACGATCACGGTGCGGCTTAGAAGTAAGTCCTGCCTCGTCGCCGGCACCAGATGTGCCGGACGCCGGGAGAAGGCCAGTAGTGACGGAGAAGTTGCGAACGCTTCAGCAGGCGGTTGTGGGGTCGAAGACCAGGTCGGCCGGGCGGGCTCCATCCCACCCTGCCCCGGCGGGCGTTCCGCCGCGGCGAAATGGAGGGGTGCGGACCGTTCGCTAGTTGAGGAGGTTCACATGGAGGTTGTGGTCACGGGACGGCACTGCGAGGTGTCCGACCGGTTCCGCGAGCACGTGTCCGAGAAGCTCAGCCGTCTGGAGAAGCACGATCACCGCATCATGCGCGTCCAGGTGGAGGTGGAGCTCGAGAAGAACCCCCGCCAGCACGACCGCTCGACGAAGGTCGAGCTCACGGCTTTCTCCAAGGGGCCGGTGATCCGCGCCGAGGCTGCCGCTGAGGACAAGATGGGTGCCCTCGACCTGGCCCTCGACAAGATGCAGGCCCAGATGCGTCGCGCGGCCGACCGCCGCCGCGTGCACAAGGGACGCAACGCGCACGTCGGCGTGGGCGAGGCACTCGCCTCGTTGCCGGAGGTCGAGGACGCCTCCGCCGACGACGACGGAGTCGTCGAGCGCAAGGTCGGCCCGATCACGGTGACGGGTGACGGACCGCTCGTGGTCCGCGAGAAGTCGCACACCGCGATCGCGATGACCCTCGACCAGGCCCTCTACGAGATGGAGCTCGTCGGGCACGACTTCTACCTCTTCGTGGACAAGGAGAGCGAGCGGCCGTCGGTGGTCTACCGCCGCCGCGGCTACGACTACGGAGTCATCTCGCTCGAGGTGGACTGAACCGTCCACTGCCCCCGGTCGCGCGCGCATGACATGATGCGCGCGTGACCGAGGCAACATCAGCTGGGACCGAACCCGTCCGCGTCCTGGTCGTCGACGACCAGGAGCTCTTCCGTCGTGGCCTCATCATGCTGCTGGGTGGAGACATCGACATCGAGGTGGTCGGCGAGGCCGCCGACGGCATCACCGCCACCGAGCTGGCGATCACCACCGCGCCCGACGTGATCCTGCTCGACGTACGGATGCCGCGCCGCACCGGCGTCGAGGCCTGTCGCGCGATCAAGGAGGCCGTTCCGGCCACCAAGATCATCATGCTCACCGTCTCCGACGAGGAGGCCGACCTCTACGAGTCGGTCAAGAACGGTGCCGCCGGCTACCTCCTCAAGGACTCCTCGATCGAGGAGGTCGCCCAGGCGATCCGCGTGGTCAACGAGGGCCAGTCCCTCATCAGCCCCTCCATGGCCGTCAAGCTCATCGACGAGTTCAAGCAGATGTCGAAGCCCGAGCGCGAGCAGGGCCCGGCCCTGCGGCTCACCGAGCGCGAGCTCGAGGTGCTGCGCCTCGTCGCCAAGGGGCTCAACAACCGTGAGGTCGCCAAGGAGCTGTTCATCTCCGAGAACACGGTCAAGAACCACGTCCGCAACATCCTGGAGAAGCTACAGCTCCACTCCCGCATGGAGGCCGTCATGTACGCCATGCGCGAGAAGCTCCTCGACCTGCCCTGATCGTGCAGGCGGTGTCGTACCCGTCTGGTTGAGTTCACGCGTGGACCAGCTCACGCGGCTCCAGGCCCGCCGGATCGCCCTGGCCGCCCAGGGCTTCACCGACCGGCCCCACGCCACGCCCACGATGGCGACGTTCGACCGCACGCTGGCGCGCACCGGCGTCCTGCAGGTCGACTCGGTCAACGTCCTCCAGCGCGCCCACTTCATGCCGCTCTACTCGCGGATGGGCCCCTACGACGTCGACCTGCTGCGCCGCGCCCAGCACGGCACCCCACGCCGACCGCGCCGGCTCGTCGAGTACTGGGCGCACGTCCAGGCGCTGATGCCGGTCGAGCTGTGGCCGCTGATGCGCCACCGGATGGAGAAGTACCGCGGCGAGCGGGGCAAGTGGGGCTTCACCGCGGATGCGTCGCTCGAGCCGCAGGTGCTCGACGCCGTGCGCGACCGAGGCCCGGTCACCGCCCGCGACCTCGAGGACGACTTCAGCACCGGTCCGCGCACCAAGCAGCACTGGGGCTGGAACTGGTCCGAGGCCCGCAAGGTCCTCGACTACCTCTACCTCGTGGGCGACGTCGCCGTCGCCGGGCGCAACAGCCAGTTCGAGGTGGTCTACGACGTGCCCGAGCGAGTCCTGCCCGCGAGCGTGCTCGCCGCACCGACGCCGACGCCGCAGGAGGCCGTCACCGAGCTCGTACGCCGTGCCGCGCGCTCGCACGGCGTGGCGAGCGGCCCCTGCCTGGCCGACTACTACCGCCTGCGGCTCCAGCCCGCGCCCGGGAAGGCGAGCGTCAAGGTGGCGATCGACGAGCTCGTCGAGTCCGGCGAGCTGACCCCCGTGGCGGTGCAGGGGTGGAAGCGGCAGGCCTACCTCCACCGCGACGCCCGGCTCCCGCGGCGGGTGGCCGCCCGCACGCTGCTCAGCCCGTTCGACCCGCTCGTGTGGGAGCGGGCGCGCGCCGAGGCCCTCTTCGACTTCTTCTACCGGATCGAGATCTACGTCCCCGCCGAGAAGCGCGTGCACGGCTACTACGTGCTGCCGTTCCTCCTCGGCGACCGGCTGGTCGGGCGGGTCGACCTCAAGGCCGACCGGGCCACCGGACGCCTGCTCGTCCAGGGCGCGTTCGCCGAGGCGGGCGCCCCGCCGGAGACCGCCCACGAGCTGGCCGGCGAGCTGCGGCGGATGGCCGACTGGCTCGGTCTGGACGACGTCGTGGTGGGCGAGCGGGGCGACCTGTCGCACGCATTGGGAGACCCGTTGGCGAGGTAGGTACAGTTACCACTCGTGCCTGCCATCATCGACAAGCTCCTCCGCATCGGCGAGGGCAAGATCCTCCGTGAGCTCGAGTCCGTCTCCAAGGCCGTCAACGCCATCGAGGACGACTTCGTCAAGATGACCGACGACGAGCTCCGCGGGATGACCGACGAGTTCCGCGAGCGGTTCGCCAACGGGGAAAGCCTCGACGACCTGATGCCGGAGGCCTTCGCCACCGTCCGGGAAGCGAGCAAGCGCGTGCTGGGCATGCGGCCCTTCGACGTGCAGGTCATGGGCGCGGCGGCGCTCCACCTCGGCAACATCGCCGAGATGAAGACCGGTGAGGGCAAGACGCTCGTCGCCGTGCTGCCCTCCTACCTCAACGCGCTCGCCGGCAAGGGCGTGCACGTGGTCACGGTCAACGACTACCTGGCCAAGTTCCAGTCCGAGCAGATGGGCCGCGTGCACCACTTCCTCGGCCTGACGACCGGCGTGATCCTGCCGTCGATGCGCCCGGCGGAGCGCCGCGAGGCCTACGCCTGCGACATCACGTACGGCACCAACAACGAGCTCGGCTTCGACTACCTGCGCGACAACATGGCCGACTCGGTCGAGGAGTGCGTGCAGCGCGGCCACAACTTCGCCATCGTCGACGAGGTCGACTCGATCCTCATCGACGAGGCGCGGACCCCGCTGATCATCAGCGGTCCGACCCAGGACGAGGTCAAGTGGTACGCCGAGTTCTCCAAGCTCACGCGCACCCTCGTCAAGGACGTCGACTACGAGGTCGACGAGAAGAAGCGCACCATCTCGGTGCTCGAGCCCGGCATCACCAAGGTCGAGGACCACCTCGGGATCGACAACCTCTACGACTCGGTCAACACCCCGCTCATCTCGTTCCTCAACAACTCCATCAAGGCCAAGGAGCTGTTCCGCAACGACAAGGAGTACGTCGTCATGGACGGCGAGGTGCTCATCGTCGACGAGCACACGGGCCGCATCCTGTCGGGTCGTCGCTACAACGACGGCCTGCACCAGGCCATCGAGGCCAAGGAGGGCGTGACCGTCCGCGAGGAGTACCAGACCCTCGCCACGATCACGCTCCAGAACTACTTCCGCCTCTACGAGAAGCTCTCCGGCATGACCGGTACGGCCATGACCGAGGCCTCGGAGTTCGACAAGATCTACAAGCTCGGCGTGGTCCCGATCCCGACGAACCGCCCGATGCAGCGCCTCGACAACGTCGACCTCGTCTACCGCACCGAGGAGGCCAAGTACGAGGCCGTCGCCGACGACATCCGTGAGCGCCACGAGAAGGGCCAGCCGATCCTGATCGGCACCGTCTCGGTCGAGAAGTCGGAGTACCTCTCCAACCTGCTGCGCAAGCGCGGCATCCCGCACACCGTCCTCAACGCCAAGCAGCACGCCGACGAGGCCAAGGTCGTCGCGCTCGCCGGCCACCGGGGCTCGGTCACCGTCGCCACCAACATGGCCGGTCGAGGCACCGACATCATGCTCGGCGGGTCTGTCGACTTCCTGGCCGACCAGGAGCTGCGCAAGCAGGGCCTGGACCCGGTCGAGGCGCCGGAGGACTACGACGCCGCCTGGCCCGCCATGGTCGAGCGCATCAAGGCACAGGTCGCGGCCGAGCACGACGAGGTCAGGGACCTCGGCGGCCTCTACGTCGTGGGCACCGAGCGTCACGAGTCGCGTCGCATCGACAACCAGCTCCGCGGTCGTTCCGGCCGTCAGGGCGACCCGGGCGAGTCCCGGTTCTACCTGTCGCTGCAGGACGAGATGATGCGCCTGTTCAAGTCGGAGTGGGTCGACCGCATCCTGACCGTGCTCAAGGTGCCCGACGACGTGCCGATCGACGCCAAGCGCGTCAGCAACGCCATCGCCGGCGCCCAGGCCAACATCGAGTCGCAGAACTTCGAGTCGCGCAAGAACGTGCTCAAGTACGACGACGTGATGAGCCGCCAGCGCGAGGTCATCTACGCCGAGCGCCGCCGGGTGCTCGAGGGCGCCGACCTGGGCGAGCAGATCCGCGGCTTCCTCGACGACGTGATCGCGGGCTACGTCCGCGGCGCGACCGAGGGCTACGCCGAGGACTGGGACCTCGACGGCCTGTTCACCGCGCTCAACCAGCTCTACCCCGTCGGCCTGACCAAGGAGGGCCTCGTCAAGGAGGCCGGAGGGGTCGAGGGCCTCGGGCGCGAGAAGCTCGTCGAGGACCTGCAGAAGGACGTGCAGGAGGCCTACGACCGCCGCGAGGACGAGATGGGCGAGGAGGTGCAGCGCGAGCTCGAGCGCCGCGTCGTCCTCTCCGTGCTCGACCGCAAGTGGCGCGAGCACCTCTACGAGATGGACTACCTCCGCGAGGGCATCTACCTGCGGGCCTACTCCCAGCGCGACCCGCTCGTGGAGTACCAGCGCGAGGGCTTCGACATGTTCGCCGCGATGATGGACGGCATCAAGGAGGAGTCGGTCGGCTTCCTCTTCAACCTCCAGGTCGAGGTCGAGGACGACGAGGACGACGAGGTGCAGGCCCAGCCGGTCGCTCCCCAGGTCTCCGCGTCCACCCCGCAGATCGACTTCGCGCAGGCGGCGGCCCATGCGCCCGGTGCCCAGCCGCAGCAGCAGCCGCACCAGCACACGCCCACCATCCGGGCCAAGGGCCTCGACAAGCCCAACCGTCCGCAGAACCTGTCCTACAGCGCGCCGTCCGAGGACGGTGAGGCCGAGGTCCACGCGTCCGCGGGCGCCGAGGACGACCCGTTCGCCGGGGTCGGTCGCAACTCGCTGTGCCCCTGCGGCTCGGGTCAGAAGTTCAAGCGCTGCCACGGCGCCCCCGGCGGCGCCATGGGTCGCGCGACCATGGGCGGCTGAACACCCCGGGCGCGACGGGGCGTCAGCCCCGAGCTCAACCCCAGGCGATCGCCACGCACTGCCACCGGTCCCGCACGACCTCGAATCGTGCGGCGACCGCGCGTGAGCGACGGCCGTAGCGCACGTGCGCGCTGGCCTCGACCGCGTCGCTGCGGATCAGGGCGGTGCGTACGCCGACCACGACCGGCCGCGCCGGGTTGGGTCCCCGGACCCGGCCCGGCGCGAGGCTGCCGGCGGCGGTGACCGTCCGGGCGCGGCCCGACATCGTGTCCAAGACCTCCGGGACCGTGTGGCGCAGGAGCTGGGCGACCGGCCGGTCGCCGGCGGCGATCTCGACGGCGGCCTGCAGGTAGCGGCCGACGAAGGCGTCCACCTGCTCCCGGGAGGCGCGCTCCAGGTCGGCCAGGTCGCTCGCGCGGGTGCTGCGCAGGCGCGGCCGTGGGGGAGCGGTGCGCGGCGTCAGGTCCAGGGCCAGGGCGCCCTGCACGCTGGCCATGCCGGCGCTCGGTCGGAGCATGATGACCTCGGCCTCGGCGCTGTCGGGTGTGCTCATCGTCGTTCTCCGTCCTTCTCGTTGCTCGGCTCGTTGATCGGCTCGTTGCTCGGGTCTGTGCTCGTGTCGGTGTCGGGCAGGCGGAGCGACTGGCCCGGGTGGATCAGGTCGGGGTCTCCGCCCACGACGCCGCGGTTGTGGCGCCAGATCGCCCGCCAGCGGGTCTCGACGTCGCCGGCCGGTGCCGGGTGCGCGCGGGCGATGGACCACAGCGAGTCGCCGGTCCGGACCACGTAGGCGTCGGCAGTCGTCGCGGCGATCGAGGCGACCGGCGCAGCCGGGCGCCCCGACGTGTCCGGCGCGGCGGCACGCTCGGGCAGTGGGAGCCCGACGAGCACCTCGGCTCCGTCGCCGCTCGAGGCGTGCGCCGGGAGCGCCGTACCGGCGACCACGGCCGCGCCGCACGCGAGCAGCACCAGTCGACGCGTGGCTCCTCCGCTGCGAGGCACCGCGCCCGTCACGACCTCGGCGACCGTCACCGAGGTGACGACCCAGAGCCACGCCAGGGACAGGGCCAGCCCGGTGGCGCAGGCGGCGACCATCGTCTGGGGGATCGTCTCGGCGGCACTCGCGTGGGCGGCAGCGCGCCAGGAGCCGGGCACGATGTGTGCCGCCGCTGCGGTGGCGGCCGTGACGCCGAGCCAGACGGCGTACGGCCGCGCCGCGCAAATCGACCCCCGAGTCACCACGCGATCCTTTCGTTTGCGTGTGTTTGCATCATTCAACGAGTGTTCACCAGGTGTGTCAACGGCTCCTCCACAAGGTGCCGGCCGGCTCACGGCAACCGATGCAGGGGTCATGGCGTCTCCCGGATGAAGGGGGACGATGACGGTGAGGACCATGACGACGCGAGCCCGGACCCGGGCAACGGCTGCGGCCGTGCTGCTGACCCTGACGGCCGGCTGCGGGGCGAAGCACAGCGGCGACGCACCCGCAGTCACGGGAGCGACGGCCGAGCCGACTGAGGAGCCGTCCTCGGAGCCGATCGAGTCGTCCACCGGCGATCCCGACCCCAGCAGCAGTGCCGACACCCACCTGCCCGTGGCCGTCGCGCTCGCCCTCCACGTCGGTGGCGAGCAGGTGGCCGGACGCTGGTACACCGTGGCAGGCCGCGGCACCCACTGGGTCGGTCTCCGCGACGACCGCACCTGGTGGTGGGGCTACGACGCCGAGCCGCAGAGGATCGAGGGCGAGATCGACCAGCCGCCCGCGATCTCGGCCGACGGCGGACACGTCGCCTACGTCCGGACCGAGTCGGACCATCGGTGGATGCTCGTCGGTGCCGACACCGAGGAGGGCGGCGAGGGCCTCGGTGCCGTGGACCTGCCGCGGGGCGCGATGAGTCCGCCGCCGCGCGCGATCGCGGTGACCCCATCCGGACTCGTCGTGGCCGGCGGGCCCGACTTCCAGTGGCTCTGGCGGCCACTGGTCGACGGTGCGACCGTCGACCTCGCCGAGACCGCGCCGGGGCAGGTCGTGCTCGGCGCCACCGACGCGGGCCTGGTCGTCAACGAGGGGACCTACGGCCGGACCGACGCGACCCAGGGGGCTCCCTACCTCGCGGTCCCCGCGGACGACGGCACGCTGACCCGCCTGGACCCGCTGCCGACGCACGACGTGCTGGTGGCAGACGAGGAGTGGGTCGCCTACGTCCCGCCGGGGACGGTGGGCGGCGAGGCGTCTGGGACGGTCGACCTGCAGGTGCAGCGTCGCGACGGCTCGGATGCGGGTGTGCTCACCGCGCCCGAGGGATGGCAGTTCATGGCACCGGGGTTCCGTTGGGAGTCCCCGGGGCAGCTGCTCGCCGTGCTTGTCTCCTCGACCGGTCAGACCGAGGGGCTGGCCCGGTGCCGGCCGGACACGAAGACCTGCGAGCTCGTCGACGTCGCTGGCTAGGCTCGCCCCATGTCCTGGGAGCACGACCTGTTCGCGCTGCTCGACGACCTCGAGGGGCAGGCGGCCGCAGCGTGGGAGGTCGACCGCGAGGCCGAGCTCGCCGACCGGGCGCGTACCGAGTACGGCTCCGTCACGCTCGCCAGCCGGCTGATGGCCTCACGGGGCCGCGACGTGGCCCTCGACCTCCCGCACGTCGGCCGGCTCGAGGGACGGCTCGCCCGGGTGGGGGAGGAGTGGTGCCTGCTCGACGCGACCGGACAGGACTGGATCGTCCCGCTGCGCGCGGTCACCGGCGTACGAGGGGCGAGCGAGCGCTCGGTGCCCGAGGTGGCGTGGTCGCCGGTGGACCRCCTGGGCCTGCGCGCCGCCCTGCGCCGCCTCGCCGACGCCGGAGCCCGCTGCCTCGTCCACCTGGCCGACGGCACCCGGCACGAGGCGTACGTCGACCGTGTGGGCGCGGACTTCCTCGAGGGGCGCGCCACCTCGGGTGAGGTCTTCCTCGTGCCGTACGCCGGGCTCGTCGCCGTGCAGAGCCGCGAGGACTGACGCGGCGTCCGCAATCGTCAGGTGGCCTCGACGTCGTAGGGCGGGACCTGGCCGTCGGGGAGGGCGGACTTCTTGGCGGACTCCGCCTGCTCGCGGTCGACCTCGGCCATGGCCTCGGTGATGTGCTTGCGCACGATCGTGCGCGGGTCGAGGTCGCGCAGCTGGAGGTCGGAGTACTCCGGACCGAGCTCGTTGCGGAGCTCGTCGCGGGCGTTGGTGGCGAGCCCGCGGGCGCGGTGGAGCAGCTGGGCGGCCTGGCGCGCGAGGTCGGGCAGCTTGTCCGGACCCAGCACGATGACCGCCACGAGGGCGATCACGGCCAGCTCGAGGAGCCCGACGTCGAACATGCTTCAGAACCTACTGCCTGGCCGGAGCCGTGGTCCGGAGTGGTCAGAACTTGCTGGACGGGGTGAGCCCGAGCTGCATGCCGGCGAGCCCGCGGCCGCGGCCGGACAGCGTCTCGGCGACCCGGGTGAGCTCGCGCGCGGCGGGGGCGGTCGGGTCGGCCTCGACGATGGGCTTGCCCACGTCGCCGCCCTCGCGCAGCGAGATGTCGAGCGGGATCTGTGCCAGGACCGGCACGTCGTAGCCGAACCGCTCGGAGAGCGTCGCGGCGACGCGAGCCCCACCGCCGGAGCCGAAGATCTCCAGGCGGTGGTCGTCCTCGGGCGGGCAGTGCGGGCAGGGGAGGTAGCTCATGTTCTCGACGACGCCCACGACGCGCTGGTGCATCATGGACGCCATGGTGCCGGCGCGCTCGGCGACCTCGGCGGCCGCCTCCTGCGGGGTCGTGACGACGATGACCTCGGCGCTCGGCAGGTGCTGGCCGAGCGAGATCGCCACGTCGCCGGTGCCCGGGGGCAGGTCGAGCAGCAGGGCGTCGAGGTCGCCCCAGTAGACGTCCGCCAGCATCTGCACCAGCGCCCGGTCGAGCATCGGGCCGCGCCACGCGACGACCTGGTCGCGGCGGGGCTTGAGCATGCCGATGGAGATCACGGAGACGCCGCTGGGCGTGGGCACGGGCATGATCAGGTCGTCGACCTGGGTCGGCCGGGTGTCGGCCACGCCGAGCATGGCGGGCACGGAGTGGCCGTAGATGTCGGCGTCGACCACACCCACCTTGAGGCCCTGCGCGGCGAGTGAGAGGGCGAGGTTGACCGTGACCGACGACTTGCCGACGCCGCCCTTGCCGCTGGCGATGGCGTAGACCTTCGTCAGCGAGCCGGGCTGGGCGAACGGGATCTCGCGCTGGGCGCGGCCGTCGCTGAGGATCTCCTTGAGGCCGGCGCGCTGCTCGGCGGTCATCACGCCGAGAGTGAGGTCGACCGACGCGACGCCGGGGACCTTCGTGACGGCCGCGGTGACGTCGCGGTTGATGGTTTCCTTGAGCGGGCAGCCGGCCACGGTCAGCAGCACGTGGACCGCGACCGAGCCGTCGTCGGCCACCTCGACGGTGTCGACCATCCCCAGCTCGGTGATCGGGCGCTTGATCTCGGGATCGTTGACGGTCGCCAGGGCGTCCATCACCTGCTGCTGCGTGGGGGTGCTCATGATGGGGAAGTCTACGAGCCACCCCGTGGGCTCACGGTCCCGGCTCGTCCTCCGGCTCGCGGCGCGACAGGTCCTCGATGTCACCCAGCAGGCCGCGGAGCTCCGAGCGGAGGAAGTCGCGGGTGGCGACCTCGCCGACCGACATCCGCAGCGAGGCGACCTCGCGGGCCAGGAACTCCATGTCGGCGTGGGCGCGGGCGTTGGCCTGGCGGTCCTGCTCGGCGACCACCTTGTCGCGCTGCTCCTGGCGGTTCTGGGCGAGCAGGATCAGCGGGGCGGCGTAGGACGCCTGGAGGCTGAGCATGAGCGTCAGGAAGATGAACGGGAACTCGTCGAAGCGCAGGTCTGCGGGGGCCAGCACGTTCCAGCAGATCCAGGCGGCGACAAACATCGTCATCCAGAGCAGGAACTTCGCGGTGCCCATGTAGCGGGCGAACGACTCGGCGAACACGCCGAACGTGTCGGCGTCGACCGACGGCCGGCGCACGATCTGGCGCCGGGTCTCGCGCGGGGTGTCGAGGCGGGTCCGGCGGTCGGCGCTCACCCGGCCCTCCCTGCGCTCGGTCCGCCGTTGATCCGGCCGGGCCGCGGGGCGCGGTCGCGCCAGCCCTCGGGCAGCATGTGGTCGAGCAGGTCGTCGACGGTGACCGCGCCGATCAGGCGCCCCTCGTCGTCCACCACGGGTGCCGCGACCAGGTTGTACGTCGCCAGGTGGGCGGCGACCTGGTCCAGGGATGCGTCGGGGCGCAACGGGTCCATCGACTCGTCGAGCGCGGCGGCGACCAGCGTCGAGGGGGGCTCGCGCAGCAGCCGCTGGATGTGCGCGGCGCCGAGGAGCTTGCCGGTCGGGGTCTCGAGGGGCTGGCGGCAGACGTAGACCAGGGCGGCGAGGGCGGGCGTGAGCTCGGGGTTGCGCACGTGGGCGAGCGCGTCGGCGATGGTGGCGTCGGGGGAGAGGATCACCGGCTCCGGCGTCATCATCGCCCCGGCCGTGTCGTCGGCGTAGGACATCAGGCGCCGGACGTCCTCGGCCTCCTCGGGCTCCATCAGCCCGAGCAGGGTGGCGGCGGTCTCGGGGTTGAGGTCGGCGATCAGGTCGGCGGCGTCGTCGGCCGACATCTCCTCGAGGATGTCGGCAGCGCGCTCGGAGTCGAGGTGCTCGAGGATCTCGACCTGGTCCTCGTCGGGGAGCTCCTCCAGGACGTCGGCGAGGCGCTCGTCGTCGAGGGCCGCGACCACGGCCGTGCGCCGCTCCGGCGGGAGGTCGTGGATCATGTTGGCCGCGTCGGCCGGGCGCATCTCGTTGAGGGCGGCGATCAGGTGGGTGGCGCCCTGCGTGGGCTCGTGCTTCGTCAGCCCCGTGACGTCGCGCCACTCCACGACGTGGGTCTGGCCGCGCCGCCGGAAGCCCTTGCTCGGCTCCTGCACCGCGACCCGCGACAGCACCCAGTCGCGGTTGCGGGCCTGCTCCATCGCGACGTCGTAGACCACGCCGGTGGTGCCGCCGTCCTTGGCCGGGTCCTTGATGGTCACGGTGCGGTCGAGCATCTGGCCCATCACGAGCGTCTCGGTCGAGCGCTGCTCGAACCGGCGCATGTTGAGCAGCCCGGTCGTGTGGACCTGACCGCTGTCGATCGCGGTGATCCGGGTCATCGGCACGAAGATCCGGCGTCGGCCGAACACCTCGGCGACCATGCCGAGGACGCGCGGCTGGCTCGTCTCCGTGCGGAGCGCGACGACCAGGTCGCGCACCTTGGCCACCTGGTCGCCCTGGGGGTCGAAGATCGGCAGCCCGACGAGCCGGGCCACGAAGACGCGGGTCGGGGTGGTGCTCACGCCCGCAACGTTAGCGTGCCCCGTCGTTCGTGAACCGCCTCCACGCCGCGCACGTGGTGTACCCTGACGTCGCACGAGTCACTTCTGTCACATCGATCGGACCCGGGCCGACACGTCGACGACGTGTGGGGAGGGGTCACGGTCGGGTCACCTCGACGACGCCACTTCCCCGACATCTGTGAGGCCCCCTCCATGCCCGGCACGACTGCTTCCTCGCGCCCGTCCTCCCTCCGACGCCTCTGCGCCGTCGGCCTGACCCTCGCCACGGCCCTCCTCGTGGCCCCGGCCACGCCCGACGCCGGCCTCGCGCCCGCCGCGGCGGCCGAGCCCGCCGCCACGCCCGTCGCGGCCCGGACCATGGAGGTCCCGCAGACGACCACGGCCACCGGGTTCCGCGTGGGCAACTTCAACGTCCTCGGCGCCGACCACACCGCTCCCGGCGGCAAGCGGAAGGGCTGGGAGTCCGGCACCGTCCGCATGGATCGCGTCGTCTCCCTGCTGGGGCAGAACACCCTCGACGTCGTCGGTTTCCAGGAGTTCCAGCCGCCGCAGGCGGCCCGCTTCGCGGAGCTGATGGGCACGTCGTGGCAGACGTACCCGGGCCTCGACAACCCGGCCGGCCCGTCGGTCAACTCGATCGGCTGGCGCACCGACGTGTGGACGCTCCTCGAGGCGCGCACCCTCCCGATCCCGTACTTCGACGGCGTGCCGAGCCGGATGCCGGCCGTGCTCCTGCAGAACGTCGCCACCGGCCGCCGCGTGTGGTTCTTCAACACCCACAACCCGGCCGACGTCCGTGGTCCGGCGCAGGCCTACCGCGACGCCGGCTTCGCGATGGAGGTCGCCCTCGCCAACGAGCTGCGGGCGGCCTACCCCGACGCTCCGTTCATCTCGCTGGGCGACAAGAACGAGCGCGCCAGCTACTACTGCAAGGTCGCCCCCGGCGCCAACATGTGGGCGGCGAGCGGCGGCTACGTCGACGGCAGCACCTGCTCGGCGCCCGGCGGCGGCGCGATCGACTGGATCATGGGGACCAAGGACGTCTTCTTCAACAGCTACACGCGCGTGTGGAACGACTACGTCTCCAAGACCAGCGACCACCCGCTCTACACCGCCAACGTCGTCGTCCCGGCCTCCGCGCCGGTCGGCGTCGACCACGTCGTGGTGGTCGCCGTCCCGGGCCTGACCTCGGCCATCGCGGGCGGCTCGAGCGCCCCGGGCGAGGCCACCCGCATGGCCACCAACGGCGCGTCGACGATGAACGCCCGGACCGTCACCGAGAACACCCAGGCCGACGCCAACCTGATGTCGCTCCTCACCGGACGCCGGGTGTTCCCCAAGGCCGGCGGCCACGGCGTCGGCTCCAAGAAGACGCTTCCGTCCACGGTCCACGACTCGGCCGGCCAGTACGTCTCGAGCCTCTTCGACCTCGCGCACAACAACTCGGGGCGGACGATGTTCGCCTCGAGCCGCAAGGAGAACCAGCTCGTCCTCCGCAGCTGGAACCGCAAGAGCGGCGGCAAGGACCCCTACGGCGTCGACGACGGCACCGCCAAGATCGACCGGTTCAAGATCATGCGCGACGACTCGAAGAGCGTCGGCTGGTGGCGCGACACCATCGAGCGCAAGCCCGCCGAGCTGAGCGTCATCGAGCTCTCGGGCGTGATGAAGGCCGGGCTGGACGGTGGCTTCAAGGGCCAGGCGTACCAGAAGGCGGTCCGCAAGGCGTTCCAGAAGGTGGCCGGCATCCGTCGCAGCATCGCCAAGTCGGCCGAGATGAACGGCACCACGCTGCTCATCGTCACCGGCACCGGCGGCGCGCAGAAGTCGCGCGGGTCGTCGCGCACCTGGGCGAAGAGCTACAAGGTGCCGATGTGGGTGACCGGTCCGGGTGTCCCGGCCGGCAGCGACCTCTACGGACTCAACCCGTCCTTCACCTCACCCGGCAGCGCGCAGCCGGGCTACTCCGGCACCCAGCCCATCCGGGTCGGCGACCTGACCAACCTGGTGACACGCTCGCTGGGCGTCCCGCCGGTGCCGGCGTCCTCGATGGACCCGGAGCAGCGGTTCCAGGTCTTCGACCCGCTGCTGGTGCCCGGGTCCTGACCGCGACGGTTGGTGCCGGGTGACGGCGCCCGGTTAGGCTTGCCTCTCTGAGCCGTCCACGCCCGGCGTGGAGTCGTCCGCCGGGGCCGTCGGCTCGCCCTCCGCAGAAGGTGGCCGTGAAGCACAAGGACCCCGAGACGACGAGCGGTGCGGGCCGCCCGCGCCGTTCGCGCGTCGAGCTGTGGGCTCCGTTCCTCGTGCTCGCTGTCGTCGCGGCCGTGGTGTGGGCGTCGTTCTGGTCGGACTCGGCGGTCGACGACGTCGCCAGCGACCGGTCGGACGCCTCGCAGGCCACGGCCGCCTCGGACGACGCGGCCGACTCGGGCGAATCGGACGACCCCGACGGGTCGGGCGACGACGACGGTGCGGGGGAGCGGTCCGGATCGGCCGGAGCCGAGCCCGAGCACGCGGAGCCCGAGCAGCTCGAGGAGTCCGTACGCCGCTTCCGTGCCGCCCAGCGCCGGCTCGCCGCCCGCGTCTCCCGGCAGGTCAAGGTGGTCGAGCGGCGCACCCAGCCGTTCGAGTTCCAGGTCGCGTCCTACAACGTCCTCGGCGACTCGCACACGGGGCCGGGGGGCAACAAGCCCGGCTTCCCCGACGGCGGCCCGCGCATGGACATGTCCATCGCCGCGCTGCGCAGCAACGGCATCGACGTCGTGGGATTCCAGGAGTTCGAGCAGAGCCAGTACGGCATGTTCACCTCGCGCGCGGGTGAGTACTCGCTCTACCCGGGGATGTCGTTGGGCAACAAGTCCGTGCGCTTCAACATCGCCTGGCGCTCCGACGTGTTCCAGCTGGTCGAGGCCCACACGCTCTCCATCCCGTACGCCGGCGGCAGCCGCATCGCGATGCCGGTCGTCCTGCTGGAGTCGATCAGCACCGGTCGCCGGGCGTGGTTCGCCAACTTCCACAACCCCGCCGACACGCCCAACCTCGGCAACAACGCTCGCTGGCGGGCCGAGGCGGCCGCCATCGAGGTCGCCCACCTCACCGAGCTGCACCAGGCCGACGGCACCCCGGTGATCGCGACCGGTGACTACAACGAGCGTGCCGAGATCTTCTGCCGCTTCACCGCCGGCGGCGTCTTCACCGCCGCAGCGGGAGGCAGCTCGGCCGGCGGATGCTCCCCGCCGCCGAGCATGCAGGTCGACTGGGTCTTCGGCTCCACCGGCGTCGCCTTCACGGGCTACTCCGTCACCGGAACGGGCCAGGCCTCGGACCACAGCATGGTGCACAGCACGGCGACGCTCACCGGGGACGACGGCGAGACCGAGGTCCAGCCCGACACCGACACCGACGGCGAGGGCCAGTAGGCGCTGAAGCCCGGCGGCTGCCGCTCGGTATAGTCCGCCGCGTGAGGTCCCTGAGCCAGTTGAGGCGTGCCGCCGCGCTGGAGGTCCTCCGGATCGACCCCGCGGGCCTGCTGGTCGCCGGCACCCGCGACCAGCTCGTCGACGTCGCCTTCGACGGCCGCCGCATCTGGTCCTTCTGGCTGCTGCGCGACGGTGAGCAGGGCGACGACGGCGTCACCCTCACCTGGCCGAAGCCGCTGCGCCCGTTCCTCGACGGCGTGACCGAGGTGACGCTGAGCGACCCCGGCAGCGACGCCGTGCTGTTCTCGCGCACGGTGCAGTTCGGGGAGCGTCCGGACCGGATCGAGGTGGTCAACCCCGCCGGCCGCCCGCTGAGCCTCGACAAGTCCCTCAAGCTCGTCGAGACCTTCGACACGCGCGACGCCGCGCAGGTCGAGCCGCTGCTCGACGCGATCGAGGAGGTGCTCGGCGCGCTGCGGCAGGTCGGGCTCGACGCCTTCCTCGCCTACGGCACGGCCCTCGGCGCCATCCGCGACGGCGGCCTCATCGGCCACGACAGCGACGCCGACCTGGGCTACGTCAGCACGCACGACCACCCGGTCGACGTGATCCGCGAGTCGTTCCGGATCCAGCGCGCGCTCACCGACATGGGCTACCGCGTCACGCGCTACAGCGCCATCGCGCTGAAGGTGCACGTGCTCGAGAGCGACGGCCTCGACCGCGGCCTCGACGTCTTCGGCGGGTTCATGCGCGACGGCACCCTCTACCTCATGGGCGAGATCGCCGTCCCCTTCCGGCGCGAGTGGATCTACCCGCTCGGGACGGCGTCGCTGGAGGGTCGGGAGCTCCCGGTCCCGGCCGACACCGACAAGTTCCTCACCGCCACCTACGGCCCCCACTGGCGCGTGCCCGACCCGGCCTACAAGTTCACCACCCCCGCGAGCACCATCGAGCTGTTCAACGGCTGGTTCCGCGGGATGCGCACCGGCCGCGCCGGGTGGCACGCCTACCACAAGCGCACCGCGCACCACTCCACGTCGGTCTCGGCCGTTGCCGAGGCGGTCGCCGAGCGCCACCCGGACCTCGCGACGTACGTCGACATCGGCTGCGGGCGCGGCACCGACGTCGCGTGGTTCGCCGACCGCGGCGTCACCGCGATCGGTCTCGACTTCCAGCCCTACGCCTACGACGCGGAGGCGGAGCGCCGCGCCGACGACCCGCGCGTGACGTTCCAGCTCTTCAACCTCCTCGAGCTGCGCCACGTCCTCGCGGTCCCCGCCTGGATCGCCCGGATGCCCGGCCCGCGCGCCGTCGGCTGCGTCCACGTCGTCGAGCGCCTCGGGCGCCGTGGCCGGCTCAACATGCTGCGCTCGGCCCGCATGGTCCTGGCCGGGACGACCGGCACCCTGCACCTGCAGTTCCTCAGCGAGAAGGGGCGCGACGGCTACGCTCGCCGCACCGGAGCCCGCAAGCCCCTCGACCCGGCGATCGTCGCTGCCGAGGTCGAGGAGTCGGGAGGCCGGGTCCTCGAGGAGGTCCGCGAGCACGTCTCGGACGCCCCCGGCAGCTCGCAGGTGTGCCGCATGATCATCGACTGGAACGCGTGAGGTGGGAGCAGACATGTTCGGACTGGGCAATCGGAAGGGGCATGGCTCCGGCCCCGAGGTCGACGGCAACCTCGAGAAGCGCGTCGCCGCCCTCGAGGAGGCCGTCCAGGAGAACCGCGCCCTCAACGTGCGGCTGGCCGAGCTCACCGACGTCGTGACCGAGCTGCTGCTGCCCGTGGCCGCGCGCGACGAGGAGAGGCTGGAGGAGCTGCTCGGGAAGTACCGCGGGGACTTCTCTTGAGCCCTGGCTCAGGCGACCGCGGCGGTCCGCGCCGGGTCTTCCTGCACGTGGGGCTTCCCAAGACCGGTACGACGTACCTCCAGCAGGTCGTGTGGGCCAACCGCGACCGCCTGCGGTCGGCGGGGCTGTTCCTGCCCGGGTTCGGCCACCGCGAGCACCTCTGGGCGGCCCTCGACCTGCAGGAGCGGCCCAGGCTCGCGCGGCGCCACGCCGATGCCCCCGGGGCGTGGCGGCGGCTCGTGGACGAGGCATCCGGGCAGACCGGTGACGCGCTGATCACCCACGAGTTCCTCTGCGGCGCGAGCGCCGAGCAGGCATCGCGCGCGATCGCCGACTTCCCGGACGCCGAGGTGCACCTCGTCGTGACGGCCCGCGACGCCGCGAGCGTCGTCTCGGCCGGGTGGCAGGAGTCGGTGAAGAACGGCAGCACCGTCGGCCTCGACGCCGTCATGGCCGGCAAGGCCGCGGGCGGGCCCGAGTTCAGCATGCGCACCTGGGACCTGGCCGGTGTCCTGGAGCGCTGGACACCCGACCTGCCGGCCGACCAGGTGCACGTCCTGGTGATGCCCGGCGCCGGTCAGCCGCGCGACCTGCACTGGCGGCACTTCGCCGAGGTGCTCGGCATCGACCCCGATGCCTACGAGGCCCCCACCGACGCGGTCAACCCCGCCCTCGGGATCGTCCAGATCGAGACGCTCCGGCYGGTCAACAAGCACCTCCCGCCCTACTCCGCGCAGGAGCGCGGCGTGTGGATCCGCGGCTACCTCGCCGAGGACCTGCTGGCCCGCCAGCCGCGCGAGCGCGGCGGTCTGCCGGAGCACCACCGGGCGCGGTTCGCCGAGCTCGACCGCGCCGCCACCGCGCTGATCGCCGACCGGGGCTTCCACGTGCTGGGGGACCTGGCGGCGCTCACGGCGGACGCCGGCGGGGCGTCGGGCCGCGAGCCCGACACGGTCACCACCGACGAACTTCTCGAATCGGCGTCCCGACTCGTCGCTGATATCGTGGCCGACGTCCGCGCGAGCACAGGTGATGTGCCGCCACGTCGGGGGAATCTCTGATCCGGGCGCCTCTGGTGCCACGTAGGAGTCTTAGTGCGTTCGAAGTTCGTTGCCCTGTTTGCTGCCTGCGGGCTGATGGCCTCGCTGGTCGCGCCCATCTCGAGTGCCGCCTCCGCTGCGTCGGCTCCCACGTCGAGCCCGGCAGCCGCGGCCCCGGCGACGTCGGCCGCACTGGCCGCGCGCAAGCCCGGCAAGCCGAACAAGAAGTGGAAGGTCCCCACCGGGGCCAAGTTCAACAACCCGATGATCCCCAGCAAGCGCTTCGTCATCGAGCGCCACGTGCTGCGTGCGATCCGGAACACGCCCAAGGGTGAGAGGATCACGATCTCGGCCTACTCCCTCGACCGGCAGGTCTTCGCCGACGAGCTCATCCGCGCCAAGAAGCGCGGCGTCAAGGTCAAGGTGCTGCTCAACGACCACCTGGTGCCCGGGGCGCAGGTGCGCATCCAGAAGGTGCTGGGCGCCAACACCAAGAAGAAGAACTTCCTCAAGCGCTGCGTCTCCGGCTGCCGGGCCGACGAGAACGAGTACAACAACCTGCACAGCAAGTTCTACCTGTTCAGCCGCACCGGCAAGAACCGCGACGTCGTCATGCTCGGGTCCTACAACATGACCCTCAACGCCGTGCGCTGGCAGTGGAACGACCTGTGGACCACGGTCGGCAAGACGACGCTGTACGACCAGTACATCGCCCTGTTCAACGACATGCGGCCCGACTGGGACAAGCGTCGGGCGACCTACGCGTTCTGCGAGGCGGGCCTCAACTGCCCCTCGGGTGACCAGCACAAGTACTACAACATCGTCTTCCCCCGCTACACGACGCCGGCCAACGACGCCGTCCTCGACATCCTCAACAACATCCAGTGCGTCTACACCGACGCGGCAGGCGTCCAGCGCCGCACCCAGCTCGCGCTGTCGATGCACTCGATGCGCGGCAAGCGCGGCAACTACATCGCCGACAAGCTGCGCGAGCTCTACGGCGCGGGCTGCAACCTGCGGGTCAACTACGGCCTGATGGGCTTCCACACCAAGCAGCACATCGGTGCCCCGACCGCGCGTGGGCGCGTGCCGCTGCGGTCCACCGGGTTCAACCTCAAGGAGGACGTGCCCACCGGTGACTCCGAGATCGACAACATGCCGGAGAACATCGAGCGCTACACGCACCACAAGTACTTCGTGCTGAAGGGCTCCTACAAGGGCATCGTCGACAGCAACATGGTGTGGACCGGCTCGACCAACTGGTCCAGCCTCGGCACCCCGCAGGACGAGATCCTGTTCAGCATGCACGGACGCGGCAACGTGCGGGACTACATGGCGAACTTCAACCTCATGTGGCAGAAGCCCTTCAGCCGCGACGCCTACACGACGACGTACTCGTCCTGGAAGACCGTCAACGGCCGCCGCGTCGGCGTCGGCCCGATGGTCACGGTCGAGCCCGACCGCCTCAAGGCCGGCGGACCGACCTGGGAGAACGACTGACCTGAGGTCAGCCCTCCTGCTCGCCGGCCTGGTCGGCGGGCAGGAGCGACTCGGCGAGGCCGCGGACGGTCTCGAGGTCGGGACCCTGCAGCACCACCGTGCTGCCCTTCAGGTCGTGGGCCAGCACGATCGCACCGCCGTGGTCCCACGCCGACCACGCGCCGGTGCCCCATGCCGAGAGGTCGACGTCGTCGGTGGYGGTGAGGCCGGTCTGGTCGGCGAGCACGTCGTCGCTGGTGCCCGGCAGCTGGTCGAGCACCACGTCACCGGTCGGTGCGGTGAACTCCATCCGCCACCACTGCGGGTCGCGCTGGTAGCCGCCGCCCACCGTCGTCCACCCGTCGGGCAGCGTGGAGGGGACCATGGTGATGAGGCCGCCGCTCGTCGCGCGCAGGGCAGCGTTCTTGTACTTGGGGGCCACGGCGGGCTCGGTGCCGAAGTCGACGGGCTCCACCGGCGTGGCGCTGGCGGTCTCGCTGGGGGGCTCGGTCGTCGTCTCGGAGGGGGAGCTCTCCGACGACGGGTCGACGCCGGTGTCGGGTGCGTCGTCCCCGCACGCTGCGAGGAGCAGGACGAGGGAGGCTCCGAGGGCTGGTCCGATCGCACGGGTTGCTCGCATGCAGCGAGTCTCTCACGCAGGCCATGCCCGAATGCGGTGTGACGACTGTCTCGGCGCGGGGACCTGCCCAGGGTGAATGATCGATAACTAGACTCCGAGCGATCCAGCCGCGAGCGCCCAGGAGCCACCACATGCCCCGCCTCTGCCTGACCGATGGCCTCTCCGAGGACCAGTCCGAGATCTTGAAGGCTGTCCGGCAGTTCGTGGACGAGCAGATCATCCCGGTGGCCCAGGAGCTCGAGCACGCCGACGAGTACCCGACCGAGATCATCGAGGGGCTCAAGGAGCTCGGCGTGTTCGGGCTGACGATCCCGGAGGAGTTCGGCGGGCTCGGCGAGAGCCTGCTGACGTATGCGCTGGTGGTCGAGGAGATCGCGCGGGGGTGGATGAGCGTGTCGGGGGTGATCAACACCCACTTCATCGTGGCCTACATGCTGCTGCGGCACGGCACGCCGGAGCAGAAGGAGAAGTACCTGCCGCGGATGGCGACCGGTGAGGTGCGTGGCGCGTTCTCGATGTCCGAGCCCGGCCTCGGCAGTGATGTGTCGGCGGTGTCCACGAAGGCCACTGTGTCGAAGCAGGACGAGGACGGGGCTGCACTCGAGTACTCGATCACGGGTCAGAAGATGTGGCTGACCAACGGCGCCACCTCCACGCTGGTCGCGGTGCTGACGAAGACCGACGAGGGCAACGAGTCGGTGTACAAGAACATGACGACGTTCCTGGTGGAGAAGGAGCCCGGCTTCGGTCAGACCGCCCAGGGGATCACGGTGCCGGGCAAGATCGACAAGATGGGCTACAAGGGCGTCGAGACGACCGAGCTGATCCTCGAAGGACACGTGATCGCCGCCGAGCAGGTCCTGGGTGGTGAGCCCGGCAAGGGGTTCTTCCAGATGATGGACGGCGTCGAGGTCGGTCGGGTCAACGTCGCCGCCCGCGCCTGTGGTCTGGCGTGGCGTGGGTTCGAGCTCGCGATCGCCTACGCCCAGCAGCGCAAGACCTTCGGCAAGGCGATCGCGGAGCACCAGGCGGTGCTGTTCCGGCTCGCGGAGATGGCCACCAAGGTCGAGGTCGCCCACACGATGATGGTCAAGGCCGCSCGGTTGAAGGACACCGGGCAGCGGATGGACGTCGAGGCCGGGATGGCGAAGATGGTCGCCWSYGAGTACGCCAACGAGGTCGTCGAGGACKCCTTCCGSATCCACGGCGGCTACGGCTACTCCAAGGAGTACGAGATCGAACGCCTCATGCGCGAGGTCAAGTTCATGCTCATCGGCGAAGGCACCTCCGACATCCAGAAGATGATCATCGGCCGCTCGCTGTTGAAGGACTACCAGCTGCGCTGACCGCTACCGCGCCACCCAGGGCGTGAACGTCCGTCGCTCCGGTGCCCAGTCCACCGAGCCGGTGGTCTCGTCCTCGAACTTGACCGCCACGCGGACCCGCTTCGGGTCGCCGATGCAGCGCCGCGGGATGCGGAGCGACACCGGCGCCTCGTCGAACATGTCGGCGTGGGCGCGCATGCCCGGGCACCGCACCACGCGCGTCGGTCGCTGACCGAAGGACCGCACGACCGCGAGCGAGTCGCTGAAGTCGGAGTTGGCGCGGAACGACACGTGGAACGTCGGCCGCGGCCCGCGCCCGGTGTCGATCCAGAAGGAGTAGACCTGCCCCGCCGCCAGGGGGACGGCCGAGCGGACGCTCACCTTCACCGCGTTCCTGTGGACGACTCGCACCTGGCTGATGTCGACGGACGTCGAGTCGCCGAGCGGGTCCTCGAACGCTCCCGTCCCTGCGTGCGCCGTACCTGCCACGACCAGCGTCGCGCCGACCGCGCAGGCGATCAGTGCGCGAGCACTCCATCTCGTTGCGTCCACGCGATTCCCCCCTCGCCGGCTCCCATGATCGCGCCGGGCGCTCCCCGGCCGCAAGGGCCGACTATCGCGCTTTAGGACGTCGAACGTCTCAGTGACAGCCAAACAGATACTTCACTGTATCGAACGTCACGATTAGGTTCGATCCATGCCCGACATCGTCATCTGTGAACCCGTGCGCACCCCGGTGGGTCGCTTCGGGGGCGCGTTCGCCTCCCTGTCCGCCGTCGACCTGGCGTCGACCACCCTGACCGAGCTCGTGCGTCGGACGGGCCTGCAGGAGGGCGACGTCGACGACGTGATCCTCGGCAACTGCTACCCCAGCGGCGAGAACCCGGCCATCGGCCGCATCGCCGCCCTCGACGCGGGTCTCGGCACCGGCGTGCCCGGCCTCCAGCTCGACCGTCGCTGCGGCTCCGGCCTGCAGGCGGTGCTCTACGCCGCCTCGCAGATCGCCAGCGGCGGCGGCACCCTGATCGTCGCCGGCGGCGCCGAGTCGATGTCCAACGTCGAGCACTACGCCCTCAGCCTTCGCAACGGGGTCAAGGGCGGTTCGGTCGAGCTGATGGACCGCCTGGTCCGCGCCCGCGAGACCGCCGGCGGCAAGGACCACCCCGTCCCCGGTGGCATGCTCGAGACGGCCGAGAACCTCCGCAAGGAGTACGACATCTCGCGCGAGGAGCAGGACGAGCTCTCGGTCCGCTCCCAGCAGCGGGCCGGTGCCGCCCACGAGGCGGGCCGGTTCGCCGACGAGCTCGTGCCGGTCACCGTCCCGGGCCGCCGCGGGAAGCCGGACGTCGTCGTCGACCGCGACGAGCACCCCCGCCCCGAGACGACCCTCGAGCAGCTGGCCGCTCTGCGGCCGGTGCGTCAGAAGATCGACGACGCCTCCACCGTCACCGCCGGCAACGCCAGCGGCCAGAACGACGGCGCCGCGATGTGCGTGGTGACCACCCGCGAGGAGGCCGAGCGTCGCGGCCTGCGCCCGCTGCTCGCGCTGAGGTCGTGGGCCGTGGCCGGTGTCGGCCCCGAGGTGATGGGCATCGGCCCGGTGCCCGCGACCGCCGCCGCCCTCGACCGCGCGGGGCTCACCCTCGACGAGATCGACCTGATCGAGCTCAACGAGGCGTTCGCCGCCCAGGTGCTCGCCTGCCTGCGCGAGTGGAAGGTCGACCCCACCGACGAGCGGCTCAACCCCAACGGGTCGGGCATCTCCCTCGGCCACCCCGTGGGCGCCACCGGCGCCCGCATCCTCGCGACGATGGCCCACGAGATGCAGCGCCGCGAGTCGCGCTACGGCCTCGAGACCATGTGCATCGGCGGCGGCCAGGGCCTCGCCGCGATCTTCGAGCGGGTCGCGTCATGATTCACCCCAGCCGAATGCTCGCTTCGCTCCGCTTCGACCAGGGACCCCGAAAATGAGCGCCGTCGCCGTCCACCACGTCGTGACCGGGCCGGAGGACGCGCCCGTCGTCGTCCTGGCCAACTCCCTCGGCTCCACGACGTCCATGTGGGACGCCCAGGCCGACGAGCTGGCCGAGCACTTCCGCGTCGTCCGCTACGACACCCGCGGCCACGGCGGCTCGCCCGTCCCGCAGGGCCCCTACGACATCGACGACCTCGCCGACGACGTCGTCGCCCTGCTCGACACCCTCGGCGTGGCGAAGGCGCACGTCGTCGGCCTCTCGCTGGGCGGCATGACCGGCATGCGCCTCGCCGCCCGCAACCCCGAGCGCGTCGACCGCCTCGTGGTGCTGTGCACCGGCGCCCGGCTCGAGCCGTCGAGCGCGTGGCACGACCGCGCCGCGACCGTGCGCGCGAACGGGAGCACCGCCGTGGCCGAGGCCGTCGTCGCGCGGTGGTACACCCCGGAGTTCCTGGAGAAGAACCCCGACGTGAAGGCCGCGTGCGAGGGCATCGTGGCGGCGACCCCCGCCGAGGGCTACGCCTCGTGCTGCGAGGTCATCGCCGAGATGGACCTGCGCGACGACCTCCCCCGCATCACCGCCCCGACGCTCGCGATCGCCGGCGCCGACGACCCGGCCACCCCTCCCCCGCACCTCGAGGCGATCGCCGACAGCGTGCAGGACGGGCGCCTGCTCGTCGTGCCGGATTCGGCCCACCTCGCCAACGCCGAGCAGCCGCAGACCATCACCCACGCGATCGTCGCGCACCTGAAGGGCGGATCGGCATGAGCACCATCGACCGCATCGACAAGGTCGTCAGCGGCGCCGAGGAGGCCGTCGCCGACATCGCGCCCGGCTCCAGCCTGGCGGTCGGTGGCTTCGGCCTCGTCGGCATCCCGTGGACGCTGATCAGCGCCCTCCTCGACCAGGGCGCCGACGACCTCACGGTCGTCTCCAACAACTGCGGCGTCGACGGCGCGGGCCTCGGCCTGCTCCTCGAGGCACGGCGGATCACCCGGGTCATCGCGTCGTACGTCGGCGAGAACAAGGAGTTCGGCCGGCAGTACCTCGCCGGTGAGCTGACCGTCGAGCTCACCCCGCAGGGCACCCTCGCCGAGCGGATGCGGGCCGGCGGGGCCGGCATCGGGGCGTTCTTCACCCCGACCGGCGTCGGCACGATGGTCTCCGAGGGCGGCCTGCCCTGGCGTTACCACCCCGACGGCACCGTGGCGCTGGCCTCGGAGCCCAAGGAGGTACGCACCTTCCACGGCATCGACATGGTGCTCGAGGAGTCGATCGTCACCGACGTCGCCCTCGTCCGGGCAGCCAAGGTGGACCGCGCCGGCAACTGCGTCTTCCACGCCTCGGCGCGCAACTTCAACATCCCGGCCGCGATGGCCGGTCGACTGACGATCGTCGAGGCCGAGGAGGTCGTCGAGATCGGCGACATCGACCCGGACGACGTCCACCTGCCCGGTGTCTTCGTCCAGCGCGTGGTCGAGCTGACGCCGGCCCAGGCGCACGAGAAGGACATCGAGAAGCTGACCACCCGACCCCGAGAGGCGGCGACGGCATGAGCTGGACGCGTGACGAGATGGCCGCCCGAGCGGCGCTGGAGCTGAAGCCGGGCGAGTACGTCAACCTCGGGATCGGCCTGCCGACGATGATCCCGGCCCACCTGTCGGCGACCTCGACGGTGACCCTGCACGCCGAGAACGGTATCCTCGGCGTCGGCCCCTACCCCTACGAGGACGAGGTCGACCCCGACCTCATCAACGCCGGCAAGCAGACCGTCACCGTGCTGCCGGGCGCCTCGTTCTTCGACTCGTCGCTGAGCTTCGCGATGATCCGCGGCAGCCACATCGACACGGCCGTCCTCGGCGGGATGCAGGTCTCCATGGCCGGCGACCTCGCCAACTGGATGGTGCCCGGGTCGATGGTCAAGGGCATGGGCGGCGCGATGGACCTCGTCAGCGGCGCCCGCCGGGTGATCGTGCTGATGGAGCACGTGTCGCGCAGTGGCAGCCACAAGCTCGTCGCGGAGTGCGACCTGCCGCTCACGGGTCGTCGGGTCGTGGACCGCGTGGTCACCGACCTCGGCGTCCTCGACGTCGCCGACGACGGCTTCGAGCTCGTCGAGCTCGCGCCGGGCGTCACCGTCGAGGAGATCTCCGAGCGGACCGGGGCCCCGGTCCGGGTGCCGGTCGGGGTCTGACGTGCCGACGCCCGAGCAGGACCCGGCAGAGCACCCGGCAGAGGACCTGGCCGCACGCGTGCGCCGCCTGGAGGACCTGCACGCGATCGGGCAGCTCCGCGCGCACTACTGCCAGGCCCTCGACGACGGCCGTTGGGACGACCTGGTCGACCTCTTCACCCCCGGCGGCGCGTTCGTCGGGCTCTCCACCGCCCGCGGCCACGACGAGCTGCGCACCTTCTTCTCCGACCTCCAGGACGGCCCGCTGTCGGCCTGGTGGCACTTCTCCTCCAACGAGACCATCGACCTCGTGGGCACACCTGCCCACGCAGCGACCGGCGCGACGTGGCTCGACCAGCCGTGTGTCGTCGACGGTCGCGCCCACGTCGCCGCCGGGCGCTACCAGGACCAGATGGTCCGCGGTGACGACGGCCGGTGGCGCTTCGCCGAGCGTCAGGTGACGTTCTTCTTCTGGGTCCCCGGTGACGAGGACTGGGCTCCCGGTCGCTACGGCTGGGCTCCCGCCCGCGCCGCGGCCGACGTACGCACCCTCGAACGGGTCACCGCCTCCCGCCGCTGACCCGGTCCGCACCCCCGGCACGACGACGTGCCGGGAGCCGCTGCTGCGCGCCCGCGTGCAGCCATCCACCACCGGAGACCTCGATGTCCCACACCCTCACCCCGTCCACCCCGTCGGGCCCGTCCGGGCCGCCGCCGGGGTCGTCCACCGGCCAGCCGGCCACCGACCGTCGTACGCTCACGCGGGTCTGCACCGCCGTGCTCCTCGGCTCGGCGCTGGAGTGGTACGACTACTTCCTCTACGGCGCCGCCGCGGCCCTGGTCTTCGGCCAGGTGTTCTTCCCGACCGCGTCGGAGTCGACGTCGCTGCTGCTCTCGCTGGCGACCTTCGGCGTCGGCTTCGTCGCCCGCCCGATCGGCGCGATGGTCTTCGGACACATCGGCGACAAGCACGGTCGTCGCCCCGCCCTCATCGCGACCCTGATGCTGATGGGCCTCTCCACCACGGCGATGGCGTTCATCCCCTCCCACGCGATGATCGGCATGGCCGCGCCCCTGCTGCTGGTGGTGCTGCGACTGCTGCAGGGCATGGGCTCCGGCGCGGAGTACAGCGGCGCCTCCGTGTACGCCGTCGAGTACGCGCCGCCCGGCCGTCGCGGGTTCTTCGGATCGTTCAGCGCGGCCGGCGTCTACCTCGGCCTGGTGCTGTCGTCCGGCGCCCTGCTGCTCACCACGTCGCTGACCACCGACGCGCAGTTCGCGGCGTGGGGCTGGCGGCTGCCGTTCCTGGCGAGCCTGCTGCTCATCGCGCTCGGCCTCTGGATCCGCCTGCGCCTGGAGGAGACGCCGGCCTTCGAGGAGGCCACCGAGGACGTCGCCCCGGCCAAGGCACCGCTCCTCACGCTGGTGCGGACCCAGTGGCGCAGCATGCTGCTGGTGATGGGCCTCGTCGCGGCGCCCCTCTCCTTCAGCCACCTCTACCAGGTCTTCGCGCTCTCCTACATGGCCGACGCCGGCTACGACCGGGTGACCGGAACGACCGGCCTCCTCGTCGCCGGGCTGGTCGTGATGATCACCGCCCCGCTGGCCGGCATCGCCTCCGACCGGTTCGGCCGCCGCCCCGTGCTGATGGTGGGTGCGGTCTACGCGATCGCGTTCGCCTTCCCGTTCTTCATGCTGGTCGACAGCGGCCGGCCGGTGCTCGCCATGCTCGCCCTCGCGCTCGCCCAGGGCGGCAGCGTCGGCATCATGTTCGGCGTCCAGGGCGTGATCCTGTCCGAGCTGTTCAGCACGGCCAGCCGTTACAGCGGTGCGGCCGTGAGCCGAGAGTTCGCCGCGATCATCTTCGGTGGCTTCGCCCCTCTGATCGCCGTCAGCCTCGCCGCCTCGGCCAACGGCGCCTCCTGGCCGGTCGGCATCTACGTCGTCGTGCTGGCCGCCATCACCTTCGTGTCGGCGCTGCTCGCTCCGGAGACCTACCGGACCAGCCTCTCCGACAGGGATGCGGCGGAGCCGGCACCCGCGGGCGCGGCGGATCCCCAGCCGGCTCTCTCGGGGTCGCGCGAGGGCTGACAGCAATGCCCCCAAATGGGGGCTTGCCCGCCGCGACCGGGAGTGCCACGGTCCGAAGATGACCAGAGCCCCCCGCCACCGCGTCCTTCTCGGCCTCCTCGCCACGGCACTCGCGCTGGGTACCGCCATGGTGCCCAGCGCGAGCGTCTACGCCGGTCCCCCGGGCGGCGGGCACGGCAGTGGCCATGGGAGTGGCCACGGCGGCGGGCACGGCACCCCGGCACGTACGGCCACCGTGATGACCCGCAACCTCTACCTGGGCGCGGACCTCACTCCGATGCTGCTGGCCCTGGCCAGCGGCAACAACACCGCCATCGTCGGTGCGGCGACGCAGACGTGGGCAGCCGTCCAGGCGACCCGGCCCGCGGAGCGGATGGGGGCCATCGCCGACGAGATCGTGGCGGCCGACCCGGACGCCGTCGGCCTGCAGGAGGTCACGACCTGGACGACGTTCGCGTACAACCCGCTGAACGGCACGACGAGCAACCCGACCGTCGAGTACGACTTCCTCGACCTCCTCCTCGACGCGCTCGCCGAGCGGGGCGCCGGCTACCACGAGGTCATCGGCGCGACGTCGAACAACTTCTCCTCGCCGCCGATCCCCTACCTCGCCAGCCCGACTGCCACGTTCCCGACGCGGGCGGTGCGCCTCGCCGACCGTGACGTGATCATCGTCCGCGACGACGTCGCGACGACCAACGCCCGCACCGGCACCTACACCAACATCATCAGCTTCCCGATCGGCGGCGCCCAGCTGCCCGTGGCGCGGGGATGGGGCTCCGCGGACCTGTCCGTGGGCAAGTCGACGTTCCGCTTCGTCAACTCCCACCTCGAGGCCTTCGGGGTCCCCGGCATCGACGGCGAACAGGTGCGGGTGGCCCAGGTCGGCGAGCTCCTCGCCGCGCAGGCCGCGCTCACGACGCAGCTCGGCGCGCTCCCGATGGTCTACGTCGGCGACTACAACTCCGACGCCCCCGACGCCCCGGCGTATGTCCGCCTCCTGGCCGGTGTCGGCAACGACGCGTGGACGCGCAGCCACCCGGGCGACCCGGGCTTCACCTGCTGCCTCGGCGCGACGCTGACCGACCCGGACAACCCGCTCACCTCACGGATCGACCTGGTCCTCTTCAGCGACGAGGTGAAGGCACCGCGGGCGACCATCGTCGGCGACGACCCGTCCGACATGACGGCGTCGGGCCTGTGGCCCTCCGACCACGCCGGGGTGGTGGCGCGCCTGGTGGTCCCGGCCCGCTGGGGTCGCTGACCGGGATCAGTAGCCGCCGTGGCTGGGCCAGCCGCGCGCGGCGACGTACCAGACCGCCGAGGTCAGCACGACGACGAGCAGGAGCGTGAAGAGGAGCCCGCCCGCGACCGGCAGGAACCAGCCGGGAGCGCGGCGGGCCCGCACGGCCACGACCTTCACCACCACCGCGCCGAAGACCATGCAGCCGAGCACGCCGTGGACGACGACGCGCAGCGGCACCGACTCGCCGGTGTGGATCGTGCCCACCTCCAGGCCGAGCGCCCACAGGCAGCTGTAGCCGACGAACACCGCCAGCAGCAGCGCGACCGCGCCCGACACCCGATGCGCCGTGCCGAGCCAGGACGGTGGCCGGCCGCCGAGATGGCCGTAGAGCCAGAGCGCGCTCAGCAGCTGGAGGACGACAAGCGCGCCGATCACCGTCGAGAGCACGACCTTCATCTCGATCACGGTGCGGAAGCCCAGGTCGGTCGTCCCGCTCAGCGTCGGGTCGTGCACCCGACCGAACACGCCGAGCAGTACCGCCACCACGGCGCCCGCCGCGAAGGCTGCCAGCGGGACGGCCAGGCTCCCGGACGCCCGTGCTGCCGTGTGGTCGGCCATGGAGTCAGGATGCGCCGACCGGGCGCACCGCGGAAGCCCGCTCCAGACACGGCCCTCCATTGATCGCTCTGACGTATCAATGGCGCGGAAACAAGTCCTTGTCCTCGATCAATGTCCCGACCTACCGTGAGTCGACGCCGACGTGAGCGTCGTCACCATCGGAGTCGAACGGAGGAGGACCCGTGGAGCTGCGACACCTGCGCTACTTCGCCGAGGTGGCCGAGACCCGCCACTTCGGGCGCGCGGCCGACCGCCTCCACATGGCGCAGCCCGCCCTGTCGCAGTCCATCCGCCAGCTCGAGGCCGAGCTCGGCACCCCTCTCTTCGTCAGGACCACCCGCCAGGTGCGGCTCACGCCCGCCGGCGAGTTCTTCCAGCTCGAGGTGGCGCGCATCCTGGAGTCGGTCGAGGCCGGCGTGCGCGGCGTTCGACGCATCGCCGCCGGCCGGCAGGGCCTCGTCCGCATCGCCTTCACCGGCAGCGGGGCCCACACCGAGCTGCCCCGGATGGCGCGCACCGTCAAGCGTGCGCTCCCCGGGATGGCCCTCGAGATCCACGCCGACCTGCTCACCCCCGCGCAGGTCGACGGGCTGCACGAGGGGACCCTCGACCTCGGCGTGCTCCGTCCGCCGATGTCCGGCGACGGACTCGCCTCGCGCACCCTCTCGACCGAGCCGCTGGTGCTGGCGGTGGCCGAGGACCACCCCCTGGCCCACCAGCCGAGCATCTCGATGAGTGACCTGCGCACCCAGCGCTTCGTCCTGTTCTCCGGTCCGGACTCCGCGGTCAACGACGCCGTCCTGCGCAGCGCGCGCGAGGTGGACTTCGTGCCGATCCGCGAGCACGAGGCGGCCGGCATCTCGGTCCTGCTGCCGCTCGTGGCAGCCGACCTCGGCGTCGCGCTGGTCCCCGCCTCAGTCCGGGCGGCCCCCCTCGCCGGCGTGGTCTTCCGCGACGTCACCGACGCCGCGACCGTCGACCTGGCCCTGGTGTGGCGCGCCGACGAGACCAACCCCGCGGTGCTGGCCGTCCTCGACGTGCTGTCCGCCGACTCCCCCGCAGCCCTCCCCGACTCCGACGAGGTCGTCCGATGAAGATCACCCGGGTGGAGGCGATCCCCTTCGCCATCCCCTACCGCAAGGCACTGAAGTTCGCGAGCGGCGAGGTGCACGTCGCCGAGCACGTGCTGGTGCGCGTCACCACCGACGACGGCGTCGTCGGCGTCGCGGAGGCCCCACCGCGACCGTTCACCTACGGCGAGACCCAGGCCGGCATCGTCGCGGTCATCGACACCATCTTCGCCGGCCAGGTCGTCGGACTCGACCTGATGGAACGCGAGCAGATCCACACCCGGCTCTCCCGCACGATCGGCAACCCCACCGCCAAGTCGGCGCTCGACATGGCCATCTGGGACGCCCTCGGCCAGTCGCTGGGCTACAGCGTCACCGAGCTGCTCGGCGGCTACACCGACCGGATGCACGTCTCCCACATGCTCGGCTTCGACGAGCCCACGGCCATGGTCGCCGAGGCCGAGCGGATGCGCGACACCCACGGCATCACCACCTTCAAGGTGAAGGTCGGCCGCCACCCCTACCGCCTCGACACCGCCGTCGTCCGCGCCCTGCGCGAGGGACTCGGCGACGACGTCGAGCTGTACGTCGACGGCAACCGTGGCTGGTCGGCCTCGCAGTCGGCGCGCGCGATGGCCGAGATGGGCGACCTCGGCCTGACCTTCGCCGAGGAGCTGTGCCCGGCGGACGACGTGCTCGGTCGCCGCTGGCTGGTGCAGCAGCTCGACGTCCCCTTCATCGCCGACGAGTCGGTGGTGACCCCCGCAGAGGTGACCCGCGAGGTCCTCGGCGGCTCCGCCACCGCGATCAGCATCAAGACCGCCCGCACGGGCTTCACCACCAGTCGGCGCGTCCACCACCTCGCCGAGGGACTGGGCGTCGAGCTCGTGATGGGCAACCAGATCGACGGCCAGCTCGGCTCGCTGTGCTCCGTCGCCTTCGGCTCGGCCTTCGAGCTCACGTCGCGCCGGGCGGGCGAGCTGTCCAACTTCCTCGACATGACCGACGACCTGCTTGCCGACCCGCTCGAGATCCACGGCGGCCAGCTCGTCGCCCGGTCCGGCCCCGGGCTCGGCGCGGTCATCGACCCCGACAAGCTCGCGCGCTACCGCCAGGACTGACCGGCACCAGGACCTTCCCCGCCCTTTCCACCCTTTCCACCCCTTTTCCATTCCCCGCCGCACCCCACCCCACCCCTCCCGAGGAGCACCCCATGTCCACCACCGTCAACGAGTCCGCCACCGCAGCGGCCTCCGGCGCCAGCGCCACCGAGCGCTTCCACGCCGACAAGTCGCCGTACGCCGCGGTCAAGGACGTCCCCGCCGAGCGGGTCGACACCCTGGCCCGCGAGGTGCTCGAGGCGATCTACACGACCGTGCGCACCCACAAGGTCACCTACGACGAGTTCAACGCCCTCAAGGCGTGGCTGATCGGCGTGGGCGAGGACGGCGAGTGGCCGCTCTTCCTCGACGTCTGGCTCGAGCACGTCGTCGAGGACGTCGCCACCGAGCACCGCGAGGGCAACAAGGGCTCGATCGAGGGCCCCTACTACGTCCCGGACGCTCCCGAGCAGGGCGCGAAGGGCACCATCTCGATGCGCGACGACGAGGGCGGCACCCCGCTCGTGTGGAGCGGTCAGGTCACCTCGTGCGACGGGTCCGCCCTCGGCGGCGCCAAGGTCGAGCTCTGGCACGCCGACGACGACGGCTTCTACTCGCAGTTCGCCCCCGGGATCCCCGAGTGGAACCTGCGCGGCACCTTCACCACCGACGCCGACGGGAACTTCGAGATCACCACGGTGCAGCCCGCGCCGTACCAGATCCCCACCGACGGCTCGTGCGGCAGGCTCATCGCCGCCGCCGGCTGGCACGCCTGGCGCCCCGCCCACCTGCACGTCAAGGTCTCCGCGCCCGGCCACGAGCTCCTCACGGCCCAGCTCTACTTCCCCGGCGACGAGCACAACGACGACGACATCGCCTCGGCCGTGAAGCCCGAGCTGATCCTCGACCCGCAGCGGCAGGCCGACGGCTCCGCGACGGTGTCCTACGGCTTCGTCCTCGACCCTGCGAAGGGCTGATCGCCGATGCTCTACCACGTGCGCATGGACGTCCGGATCCCGCTCGACATGGATGCCGACGTCAAGGCCGACCTCGTCGCCCGCGAGAAGGCGTACGCCCAGGAGGTGCAGCGCTCCGGCCGCTGGCCGCACCTGTGGCGCGTCGTCGGCGAGTATGCCAACGTCTCGATCTTCGACGTCGAGTCCAACGACGCGCTCCACGACCTGCTCTCGGGGTTGCCGCTGTTCCCCCACATGGACATCCAGGTCACCCCGCTGGCGAAGCACCCCTCGTCGATCGCCTGACCCGTCGCGACGGCCCGGCCTCCCACCGCTGGAGGGTCGGGCCGTCGGCATGAGGCGCGGATCACATCGAGGCGGGAACAAGAACGACGGCCGACCGGTTAGGTTGGTTGAATCGTCAACCAAAACCTCTCGCCCCCTCAGGAGCCCCCGATGTCGTTCTTCCGCCGCACGTCCAAGCCCGCCGCCCACGTCGCCGCCTCGACGCCCAGCCAGGCTGCCGCCCCCGTCGCCGTCGCCGAGCGCGATGCGCTCACCGGTGACTACACCATCGACGCCAGCCACTCCCGCCTCGGCTTCTCGGCCCGCCACGCGATGGTCACCACCGTCCGCGGCCAGTTCACCGACTTCGAGGGCACCGCGTACGTCGACGCCGAGAACCCGGCCGCCTCGACCGTCTCGCTCACCATCCGCCCCGCCAGCGTCTCGACCGGCTCCGCCGACCGCGACGGCCACCTGGTCTCCGCCGACTTCTTCGACGTCGAGAACCACGACGCCATCACCTTCGCGTCGACCTCCGTCGAGCGCGACGGCGCCGAATGGACCGTCACCGGCGACCTGACCATCAAGGGCACCACCCAGTCGGTCAGGATCCCCTTCGAGGAGACCGGCACCGCGATCGACCCGTTCGGCAACACCCGCGTCGGCTTCGAGGGCGCGACCACGATCAACCGCAAGGACTGGGACCTCTCCTGGAACGCCGCGCTCGAGACCGGCGGCGTGCTCGTCTCCGAGAAGGTCAAGCTCGAGTTCGACGTCTCCGCGATCAAGAACGCCTGATCACCTCGCCGATCTTCAGCACCTCCCTCGCGGACGGACCCGGGACCAGTGGTTCCCGGGTCCGTCCGCGTGCCGTCGCACGTGACCTGTTCCGCCTGAACCCCGTGCCGCCCGGGCAGCACCGGGTCGCCCTCCGTGCCGGCCTCAGCGTCGCCGTGCCGCTGCTCACGCTCGTCGCGACCGACCGGACCTCGTGGGCGGTCTACGCCGCCTTCGGCGCCTTCACCGCGCTCTACGGACGCAGCCGGGTGCACCTCCCCCGCGCCGCGATGCAGTGCACCGCGGGCCTGTCGCTCGTCACCGCCGTCGGGCTCGGGGCGCTGGTGTCGGCCGTGGGGGTCGGCCCGTGGGCGCTCGTGCTGCTCAGCGCGCTCGTCGCCGCCGCCGGCTCGGTGGCGTCCACGGTCTTCGACTGGCACCCCTCGGGCCCGCTCTTCCTGCTCTTCGCGTTCGGCACCGTCTCCGCGGTGCCGGCCACGACGGCCGACGTCCCGGTCGCCCTTGCGGTGTCCGCGGCGAGCGCAGCCCTCGCCGTGGTGATCGGCAACGTCGGCGCCGTCGCACGTCGTACGCCGTGGACTGCTCCCCCGCCGCTGCGGCGGGTGCCGGGGTACGTCGACCCGCTGCGCTACTTCCTCGTCACGGTCCTTGCGGGTGGAGCGGCCACCGCCGCAGGGATCGGCCACCCGTGGTGGGCGATGGTCGCGGCGGTCGCTCCGCTGAGCGTCAGCGGCCGGGACCACCAGGCCGTACGCGCCGCCCACCGCAGCGTCGGCACGGTGCTCGGCCTGCTCACCGCCGCGCCGCTGCTGCTGCTCGGGCTCGACCCGGTGCCACTCGTGCTGGTGGTCGTCGTCCTGCAGGTCGTCACCGAGCTGGTGGTGGGCCGCAACTACGGCATCGCGATGCTCTTCATCACCCCGATGGCGCTGCTGATGGGCCAGCTCGGGTCGTCGCAGGACGCGGCAGGACTGCTCCTCGACCGGGGGGTCGAGACCCTGCTCGGCGTGGTCGTGGCGCTCGCGGTGATCGTCGTCGAGCACGGACGCGCCTCGACCGCGGCGCACTGACGCCGTCGGTCAGTCGGCTTCCCAGTAGGGACCCGGGAGGTAGTGGTCGGGCTCGACGGTGGTGACCGGGCGACGGACGGTCCGCCAGACGGTGCGCATGGAACCGTCGGGCTGGCGCACCTCGCGGCGGACCCGGAAGTTGGCGTACGTCGTCGTGTAGGCGTTGCGGGTGTTGCGGGTGTTGTTCCACTGGTAGTCGAAGTTCTTGAGGTACTTGTTCGCGACCACCGCGCCCTTCACGGTGAACCAGACCTCGTCGTTGGCCGTGCTCAGGCTCGACCAGTTCACCGAGCCCGTCAGCACCATCGAGGTGTCGGGCACGCCGTTGTAGGTGCCCTGGACGACGAGGTACTTCTGGTGGCTGTAGTAGTCGAGGATCAGGTCGTCGATGCCGTCGTTGTTGAGGTCGAAGTTGTCGTCGAGGTTGTAGTCCATGCCCGTCGATCGGAGCGGGATCCGACCGCGCTTGGTCGGGGCGGCGATGACGCCCTTGGTGTGGTAGCCGATGAGGCCGTAGGTGACCCGCACGTCGCAGCCCTGGACCCATTTCTGTCGGATGGCCTCGGCGAGGTAGTCGCCGCGAGCCCCGCGCATGGTGTGCATCGACAGGGCCAGGCGGGTGCGCTTCACCTTGCCGGTCACCGGGTCGGGGGTCAGGCACTGGATCCGGTCGAGCATCGTGACCACCAGGTCGTCCTTCGGCCGCGAGACCCGGGGGAACGCGACGGCTGTGTGCTTGTCGACCGAGTCGTCGCACGCCGGGCCGATCGGGACGCCGCAGAAGTACCACGGCTCCTGACGGGTGTCGTAGTCCTTGGACATGTCCTTGAAGAGCGCCACGAACTGGCGGAACAGCTCGTGGTCGCCGTCGGTGAAGTAGAGGTCGTTCCACTGGTGGATGGCGGCGTTGCGCGTCATGTTGGCCGAGCCCACGGCCAGGACGTCCTCGGACGTGCCGGCCTGGCTGAACAGGTAGAACTTCGTGTGCAGGTTGTTGAACTCGTTGGCCGCCCCCCGGCAGCTCTGCTTGCACTTGTAGATGAAGCTGTTCTTCTTGCGGTTCTTGCCGATCTCGGCACGCACCACCTTCATGGCGGGCGTCTCCCAGTGGTCGTTGAGCAGCATCTGCACCTGCACCCCACGACGGTGGGCCGCCACCAGCGCATGCGCGACCGGCAGCCGGTCGAAGGAGTAGATCGCGATCCTGATCGACGAGCCCTTGGGCGTGTTGTTGATGGTCTTGATCACCCGCCGCTCGATCTCGAAGTGACCCTTGGCGAGATGCGGGTCGTTGAAGAAGGGGCCGCTGAAGGCCTCCCACTTGTTCGGCTTCGGCTTGGCCGCCGCCTGACCGGCGGACGACGCGACGTCGCTCGCCTGCCCGGGAGCCACCAGGCCCAACGAGACCACCACTAACAGGCACAGGCTCCCCACGAGCCTCGAGATGATCGACACGACCCCACCCTTCCGTCGAACAGTCTGGTCAGCATAAGCAGACCCGGACCGTTCCGGGCCGCGCATCGCACCGCGTCTCGCCACGGCGTTCAGGTCGTGGTCTGATGGCCCACCCGCAGGGCGGCAGCGACGGGCCCTCGCTTGACTCGTTCGAACACGTGTTCGATCATGGAGACATGTCGTCAGCCCGCTCCGTCGCCGCGCTCGACCCGGGCAGGTCCGTGGTCGAGCAGCTGCGCGAGCGGGTCGCCGCGATGGAGCGCAGGCCCGCCGGGGACCCCGTTGCCACCCTGCCCGGACTGGTCGACCTGGTCCCCCTGCAGGCCGGATCGACCTACGCCGTGGACTCGGCGTCGCTCGCGCTCGCCCTCGCCGCCGGGGCCTCGCGGGCCGGCGAGTGGGTCGGCTTCGCCGGGTGCGCCGACTTCGGTGCCGAGGCCGCCGCGGAGCTCGGCATCGAGCTGTCACGCACCGTGCTGGTGCCCGACCCCGGCGAGCACTGGCTCGAGGTCACCGCAGCCCTCGTCGACGTGCTGCGGGTGGTGGTGCTCCGCCCGCCGGCCACGGTCGACGAGCGCACTGCGGGGGTCCTCGACTCCCGGCTGCGCACGAGGTCCGCGGTGCTGGTCGTCCACGGCCAGTGGCCGCGCGTGTCGGCCCGGCTGAGCGTCGAGGAGTCGGTCTGGACCGGCCCGACGTCGGGCGCCGRTGAGCTGCGGGAGAGGCGGGCCCGCGTCGCGGTGCACCGGGGCGCGCGGCCACCCCAGCGCGCCGACCTGGCCTGGCCGGGCGGGCACCGGGTCGACCCGGGCTCCGAGCGGCAGGCCCGCGAGGTGCGGGAGATCCGACGGGCATGACGAGCGTCCGACGATGAGGGTCATGGTCGTGTGGTGCCCCGACTGGTCCGTGGTCGCGGCGCTCGAGGAGGCCGACCGGTCGCTGCGCTCCCCCGCCGCCGTGCTCTCGGCCAACGTCGTGGAGGTCTGCAACGGTCCCGCCCGCGCCGAGGGCGTACGCCGGGGGCAGCGCCGCCGCGACGCGCAGGCGCGGTGTCCCGAGCTGCTGCTGCTGCCGACCAACCCCGACCGGGACGCCCGGGCCTTCGAGCCGGTCCTCGCCGTGGTCGAGGACCTGCGCCCGGGGGTGGCCGCCCTGCGTCCCGGGCTGCTCGCCGTCCGGGCCCCGGGCAGCTGGTACGGCAGCGAGACCGCCGCAGCGGCGACCGCCTGCCAGGCGCTGGTCGAGACGGGCGTGTGGGACGTGCGGGTCGGCATCGCCGACGACCTGTTCACCGCCGAGCAGGCCGCCCGGGTGGCGGAGGTGCAGGCGTGGACGGTCGTCCCTCCCGGAGAGTCGCCCACGTTCCTGCGCGGCCTGCCCGTCCACGTGCTGCAGGACGACGGCGCCCGCGGTCGCGAGCTCGTGGGCCTGCTGCAGCGGCTCGGCCTGCGCACCCTGGGCGACCTCGCCGACCTCCCGGGCGACGCGGTCGAGCACCGGCTCGGGGCCTACGGTGCGACGGTCCGGCGACGGGCGCGGGGCGAGGACCCGACGCTGTTCGCGGCGCGCACCCCGCCGCCCGAGCTCGACGCGGAGGTGCCGTTCGAGCCGCCGCTCGACTCTGTCGAGGCGATCACCTTCAGCGTCCGCACCACCGCCGAGCGCTTCGTCACCCAGCTCGCCCACCACCAGCTCGTCGCCACCGGCGTGCGGGTCGAGGCCGAGTCCGACGGGGTCGTGTGCTCGTCGCGCTCCTGGCTTCACCCGCGCCACTTCAGTGCGCGTGACCTCGTCGACCGCGTCCACTGGCAGCTGCAGTCGGCCGGGTCCACGAGCGGGGTCAGCGGCTCGCTGCGCGGCCGCAAGGACGCGGGCGTCGTGCGCGCGCCGATCGACCGCGTGCGTTTCGTGCCCGAGCTCGTCGAGCCGGCGGCCGCGCACGGCGAGGCGCTCTGGGGGTCGGCGTCCGACGACCTCGTCGAGCGCGGGGTGGCCCGGGTGCAGGGCATGGTCGGCTTCGACGCCGTACGCCGCCCGGTGCTGCAGGGCGGTCGCAGCCCGTCGGCGCGGCAGGCGCTGGTGCCGTGGGGCGAGCGGGCGGTCGACCTCCGCCCGGTGGACCGGCCGTGGCCGGGCCGGGTGCCGGGGCCGGCACCGGTCCGGGTGTTCGCCCCTCCCCGGGCCGCCGAGGTGGTCGACGACGGCGGCCGCCCGGTGTGCGTCACCGACCGCGGCGTGGTGAGCGGGGAGCCGCGGCACTTCCGGGTCGCCGGGCAGACCGGCGACCTGCCCTGGCAGCCGGTGACGGCGTGGGCGGGGCCGTGGCCCACCGACGAGGGCTGGTGGTCGGGCGGGGCCGGACCCACCGCGCGCTTCCAGGTCGTCGGTGCCGACGGCCGGGCCTGGCTCCTGCTGCGAGCGCCGGACGGCTGGTCGTTGGAGGCCGGCTATGACTGAGCGGGTGCGCTGATGGGCTGGAACAACCCCGCCATGCGGTGGAAGGAGCTGGAGCGCCGGCTGAGCGGGCTGCCCGGTGCCGACGACGCACCGGTGTCGCGCCGCAAGCGCGCCTCGACCGAGGCCCGCTCGATCGAGCGACCCGCTGCGGTCACCCCCTATGCCGAGCTGCACTGCCACAGCCACTTCAGCTTCCTCGACGGCGCCTCCTCGCCCGCCGAGCTGGTCGAGGAGGCCGTCCGGCTGGGCCTGCACGCCCTTGCGATCACCGACCACGACGGCTTCTACGGCGCCCCCATGCTGGCCGAGGCGGCGGCTGCCTACGACCTGCCCACCGTCTTCGGCGCCGAGCTGTCGCTCGGACTCAGCGGGCCGCAGAACGGCGTGCCCGACCCCGAGGGCAGCCACCTGCTGGTGCTGGCGCGGGGCGTCGAGGGCTACCACCGGCTGGCCGCGGCGATGACCGACGCCCACCTGCGCGGCGACGAGAAGGGTCGACCCGTCTACGACCTCGACGAGCTGGCCGAGCAGGGGCGCGGCCACTGGGCGGTGCTCACCGGCTGCCGCAAGGGTGCGGTACGGCAGGCGCTCGCGACGGGTGGTGAGCCGGCGGCGGCCGAGGCGCTCGACCGGCTGACGTCGCTCTTCGGCCTCGAGCACGTGCTCGTCGAGCTGTCCCCACGCCCCGGCGCCGACGCCACCAACGCCTCCCTCGCCGGGCTGGCCGCCGTCCACGGCCTCGACGTCGTCGCCGCCGGCAACGTCCACCACGCCACCCCGCAGCGGCACCGGCTCGCCTCGGCGATGGCAGCGGTGCGGGCCCGGCGCAGCCTGGCCGAGCTCGACGGCTGGCTCGACCTGTCGGGCTCGGCCCACCTGCGCAGCGGGGAGGAGACGGCCGCGGCGCTGCCGTCGTACCCCCACGCCGTGGCGCGCAGCGTCACCCTTGCTGACGAGCTGGCCTTCGACCTGCGCAAGGCCTCCCCCGCGCTGCCCAAGCGGCAGATCCCCGAGGGCCACACCGCCGACTCGTGGCTGCGAGTGTTGGCGGAGGGAGGGTTCGCCGAGAGGTACGCCGGCGTCCCCCACGAGCGCGAGGCGCGTGAGCGGCTCGAGCACGAGCTGCGGGTCATCGCCGAGAAGGACTTCGCCGGCTACTTCGTCATCGTGCACGACATCGTCGCGTTCGCCCGCGAGCGGAAGATCCTCTGCCAGGGCCGAGGCTCGGCCGCCAGCTCTGCGGTCTGCTACGCCCTCGGCATCACCGCCGTCGACGCGGTCTTCTACAAGCTCCCCTTCGAGCGCTTCATCTCCGCGCACCGCGACGAGGAGCCCGACATCGATGTCGACTTCGACTCCGACCGGCGCGAGGAGGTCATCCAGTGGGTCTACGACACCTACGGTCGCCGCAACGCCGCCCAGGTCGCCAACGTCATCGCCTACCGACCGCGGATGGCGGTGCGCGACGCCGCCAAGGCGCTCGGCTTCTCCCCCGGCCAGCAGGACGCGTGGTCCAAGCAGATCGACGGCTGGAAGTCCGTGGTCGCCGGCGACCAGGGCGACCCCGACGCCCACGACGTGCCCGCCCCGGTGGTCGCGCTGGCCGAGGAGCTGATGGGAGCCCCGCGCCACCTCGGCATCCACTCCGGCGGGATGGTGCTGACCGAGCGACCCATCGGGGAGGTCTGCCCCATCGAGCGCGGGCGGATGGACCGGCGCACCGTCCTGCAGTGGGACAAGGACGCCTGCGAGTCGATGGGGCTGGTCAAGTTCGACCTGCTCGGGCTGGGCATGCTCGGCGCGCTCGACCACATGATGCGGCTCGTCGCCGACCACCTCGGCGAGCAGTGGGACCTCGCGACGATGCCCAAGGAGGAGCCGGCCGTCTACGACATGCTCTGTCGCGCCGACTCCATCGGCGTCTTCCAGGTGGAGAGCCGCGCGCAGATCGGCACGCTTCCCCGGCTGCGCCCCCGTGAGTTCTACGACCTCGCCATCGAGATCGCCCTCATCCGTCCCGGCCCGATCCAGGGCGGCGCGGTGCACCCCTACGTGCGCCGCGCGACCGGCCAGGAAGCGGTGACCTACGACCACCCCGAGCTGGTGCCGGTGCTCGAGCGCACCAAGGGCGTGCCGCTGTTCCAGGAGCAGCTGATGGCCATGGCGGTCACCCTCGGTGACTGCAGCCGCGACGACGCCGACCTGCTGCGCCGCGCGATGGGCTCCAAGCGGGGGGTCGAGCGCATCGAGTCGGTCAAGCAGAAGCTCTACGCAGGCATGGAGCGCCGCGGCATCACCGGCGACCTCGCCGACTCGATCTACGTCAAGATCCTGTCCTTCGCCAACTTCGGCTTCGCCGAGTCGCACGCCCTGTCCTTCGCGCTGCTCGTCTACGCGTCGTCGTGGTTCAAGCTCCACTACCCGGCGGCCTTCCTGGCCGGACTGCTGCGCAATCAGCCGATGGGGTTCTACTCCCCGCAGTCGCTGGTCCACGACGCCCGCCGCCACGACGTCGACGTACGCCGCCCGGACGTCACCCGGTCCGCGGCGCAGGCCGACCTGGAGCCCGTCGTGACGGGCCCGGTGGCAGCCACCGGTCCCACCGCGTGCTGCCGCCCCCGCTTCGAGCGCGTCGAGTGGGTGCCGGGCACCCCCGACCCGGTGCCCGCCCACCGCCGCGACCGGGCGCTCGCCGTACGCCTCGGGCTGGACTCGGTGCGCGGCATCGGCCTCGAGGTCGCGCGCCGGATCGTCGCCGCACGCGACGACGCCCCGTTCACCGGCATCACCGACCTCTCCCGGCGCGCCGACCTGACGTCCGCGCAGCTGGAGGCGCTGGCCACCGCCGGCGCGTTCGACGGCTGGGGGCTCGACCGGCGATCGGCGCTCTGGGCGGCCGGCTTCGCCGAGGGGTCCGAGCACCTGCCCGGCATCACCCCCGCACCTGCCGCGCCGACGCTGCCCGGGATGAGCGAGCCGGAGCTCACCCTGGCCGACCTGTGGGCCACCGGCATCTCACCCGACCGCCACCCGATCGAGCACCTGCGCGACGGGCTGCGCCGCGCCGGCGTCCGGTCCGTCGCCGAGCTGGACGACGCCGAGTCCGGCCGACGGGTCCACGTCGGCGGCCTCGTCACCCACCGCCAGCGGCCGGGCACCGCCATGGGCGTCACCTTCCTCAACCTCGAGGACGAGACCGGCATGCTCAACGTGGTGTGCTCGATCGGGGTGATGAAGGCCCACCGGCAGGCGGCACGCAACAAGGTCGCGGTGGTCGTGCGCGGACGGCTCGAGCGCAACGAGGGCGTCACCAACCTCGTGGCCGACCGCGTCGAGGGCATCGACGTCGTCGTGCCCGGCGCCGGCGCGGTCCTCCAGGCCCGGGCGTCGTCCCGCGACTTCCGCTGACGCTGAGGGGTGGGGCACGCGCGCACCGGTCGGCCCTATGCTCGGGTCGAGCCGCCCACCCCGGGGTGGTGGATGACGAGCAGCAGCGCGAGAGGGGCACCGTGAGCGCCGACCCGGCCGACTTCTCCTACTCGGTCGTGATCCCGGTCTACAACAGCCAGGACGTGGTCGGGCGCACGATCGACGCGGTCCTCGAGGTCTTCGAGTCCGCCGGTTTGCGCCACCAGGTCGTCCTCGTCAACGACGGCAGCCGCGACGGCAGCTGGGACGTCATCAGCGCCCGGGCCGCGCAGTCCCCGCACGTCGTCGCGCTCGACCTGCTGCGCAACTACGGCCAGCACCACGCCAACGTCGCCGGCATGCGAGAGGCGACCGGTGACTACGTGATCACCCTCGACGACGACCTGCAGAACCCGCCCGACCAGGCGCTGCTGCTCATCGCGAAGGCGATGGAGGGCCACGACGTCGTCTTCGGTCGCTTCGACCGCAAGCAGGCGCGGGGCTACCGACGGCTGGGCAGCAGGGCGATCAGCATGATCAACCGGCGGGTCTTCGACCAGCCGCCCGGCCTGGCCGTGTCCAACTTCCGGATCCTGCGCCGCGACGTCGTGGAGCGGATCTGCGGCTCCCGCACCGCCCACCCCTACATCACCGGTCAGGCGCTGATGTTCTCCAGCAACCCCGCCGACGTGCTGGTGCGCCACGACCCCCGACCGGTCGGCACCAGCAACTACGGCCTGCGCCGCATCGCCTCGCTCGTGCTGGCCATCCTGTTCAGCTACTCAGTGTTCCCGCTGCGGCTGGCCGCCGGCATCGGCTTCGCGGTCGCCGGCGGAAGCTTCCTGCTCGGCCTCTTCTACCTCGTCCGCGCGCTCTTCGTGGACTCGTCGGTTCCCGGCTGGACGACGATCGCGGTGCTGCTGGCGTTGATGAACGGCTTCGTCATCATGCTGCTGTCGATGCTGGGCGAGTACGTCGTCCGCACGCTCAACGCGGTCAGCGCGGTCACCACCTACCACGTGGCGCGCCGGGTGTCGTCGTGAGCGGCCGCGACCACCGGCACCTGCTGGTCGTCGGCGCGCAACGGTGCGGCACGACCTACCTGAGCCGGGCGCTCGACGCGCACCCCGACGTCACGATGGCCCGACCGTCGCCTCCCGAGCCGAAGGTCTTCTGCGACGCGACGCTCTCCGCCCGCGGCGCGGAGTCCTACCACCGCACGTGGTTCGCGCACGCCCGCGACGAGACGCTCCTGGGCGACAAGAGCACCAGCTACCTCGAGGACCCGCTGGCCCCGGGCCGGGCGGCGGAGATGCTCGGCGAGCCCGAGGTGGTCGTGCTGCTGCGCGACCCCGTGCGTCGCGCCGTGTCGCACTGGCGGTTCAGCACCGCCAACGGCTTCGAGACCCGCGACCTCGAGGACGCCCTGCTCGCCGACCTCGACGACGACCAGCCGTGGGACCCGCAGCGCTCGTCCGTGTCACCCTTCGCCTACCTGCGCCGCGGCCGCTACGCCGAGCAGCTCGAGCCGTGGTCCGCGACCTTCCCCTCGACCACGCACGTGCTCTTCACCGAGGAGCTGCTGGCCGACCCCGCGGTGCTGACCGGGCTCGTGGCGGACCTCGGGCTCGAGCCGGGTCGTACGCCGGTCCCCGACGGCGAGGTGGTCAACGCGACGCAGGGCGTCGCACCCGTGCTCGATGCAGGCGTGACGGGCACACTCGAGGGGTACTTCGAGGAGAGCAACGCGCGACTGGCCGACCAGCTCGGGAGGTCACTGCCGTGGTGACCCGCGACGAGACGAACGACGAGAGGGAGGTGCCCGCCGTGGCACAGGCACAGGAGCCCGAGGACGGTCCCGCCGCAGAGCTGCCGGACATCCCCTTCAACGTCGCGTCGGTGGAGGGCCGCGAGCTCGACTACGTCCAGGACGTGGTGCGGGGCGGCCACCTGTCGTCCGGAGGCGCCTTCGCCCGGCGGACCGCCGAGCTCATCGCGGCCGACTCCGGCTCGGCCGAGGTGCTGATGACCACCTCGTGCACGGCGGCCCTCGAGCTGTCGGCGATGCTGATGGACCTGAAGGAGGGCGACACGGTCATCGTCCCGTCGTTCACCTTCACCAGCACGGGCCTGGCGTTCGCGCGGCAGGGCGCCGGCCTGCTCTTCTGCGACATCGAGCCCGACACGCTGGGCCTGGACCCCGCACACCTCGCGACGCTCCTCGACGAGCGCGTGCGGGCGGTCGTGATCGTGCACTACGCCGGCGTCGCGTGCGACGTGCAGGGGATCCGCGACGTCCTGGCCGACTGGCCGCAGGTGCAGCTCGTGGAGGACAACGCGCACGGCCTCTTCGGCACCTGGCGGGGCGAGCCGCTCGGCAGCCTGGGACGCTTCGCCACCCTCAGCTTCCACGAGACCAAGAACTTCGTCTGCGGCGAGGGCGGTGCCCTCCTGCTCAACGACCCCGAGGACGTCGACCGCGCCCGGGTGCTCTACGACAAGGGCACCAACCGCCACGCCTTCATGCTCGGCCAGGTCGACAAGTACACCTGGAAGGACACCGGCTCCTCGTTCGGCCTCTCCGACGTGCTCGCCGCCTACCTCCTCGGCCAGCTGGAGCAGCGCGACGCGGTGCAGGACAAGCGCCGGCGCGTCAGCGAGCGCTACGCCGCCGCGCTGGCGCCGTACGCCGACGAGCTGGGCTTCGAGGTGATGCGGGTGCCCGCCGACCGAGGCTCGGCCCACCACCTGTTCTACGTCCTGCTGTCCCACCGCGACCGGCGCAACGACGTGCTCGAGCTGATGCGCAAGGCGGGCGTGCAGGCCACCTTCCACTACCAGCCGCTGCACACCTCCGACGCCGGGCGCTCCTTCGCGGTCCGGCAGACCGACTGCCCGGTCTCCCAGGACGTCAGCGACCGGCTGCTGCGCCTGCCCTTCCACAACAACCTGTCCGACCCCGACCTCGACCGCGTGGTGGCCGCCTTCCTCGAGGCGAGCACCGCCACCCTCCCGGAGCGGTGAGCCCCGGACAGCCGGGCTCGTCGTCGTTGCGGCGCGAGGGCTACTGGTGGCACCGGGCCCGCACCGACCTGCTCGCTGCCGTGATGGCGCCGCACCTCGCGACCCCGAGCCGCACGCTCGACGTCGGCAGCGCGGACGCGCCCAGCGTGGGGTGGATGCGGGGCGAGCACCAGCACGTGGGCCTGGACCTGTTCCCCGACGGCCTGCGGCCCGGTGAGGGCGTCGTCGGGTCGGCGACCGAGCTGCCCTTCGGGGACGGGACCTTCGACGTCGTCTCGGCGTTCGACGTGGTCGAGCACTGCGCGGACGACGCCCGCGCGGTGTCCGAGCTGCAGCGGGTGCTGGTGCCCGGCGGTCGGATGCTGCTCTCGGTCCCGGCCTACCAGTGGGCATGGTCGGACCACGACGTCCAGGCCGGTCACCACCGCCGCTACACGCGCGCGGGCATCGTCGGGCTGGTCGAGGGCGCCGGGATGGAGGTGCGGCGGGCGACGTACGCCTTCGGCGGGGTGTTCCCGCTCTTCGCGGCCGAGCGGTTGCGCCGCCGGCTGCGTCCACCCGTCACCGGTGACTCGCGCCTGCCCGAGGTCTCGCCGGGCCTCGACCGCGCGCTCATGGGCGTGTGCCGGGCGGAGGCGCGCCTGCTGCGCCGCCGCGACCTGCCCTTCGGCTCGTCGGTGTTCGTCGCAGCCGTCAGGCCGTCGTCCGCCCGGCCCTGAGCACAGAAGACGCGGCCACCGCGAGGAGCACGGTCGCCGCGACCTCGGCCGCGACGAACGCGAAGGCGACCCGTTCGACCGGCAGCAGCCAGGTCGTCGGCAGCACCACGACGGCGCCCGCGAGGACAGCGAGACCCCAGGCGCCGGCGACCCGTCCCGGGCGGTCCAGCGCCAGCGCGGCCACCATCAGCACCACGTTGACCAGGGCCAGCGCACATCCGGTCGCGATGACCCCGGCGTCGCCGTGGCCGATGTCGACGGTGTCCCCGAAGACCGCGCGCACGAGTGCCGGACCTGCGGTCCCCCCGATGACGGCCCCCAGCACCACGACCGCGGCCCCCACCACCGCGAGGCGTACCGCGAGGAGGCGGACAGCCCGCAGGTCGCCCGACTCGACGAGCCCGGTGACGTGGTGCGTGACCTGCGGCAGCGTGCCCAGCACGACCATGTACGGCGCGCGGAACAGGGCCAGCGTGGCGAAGACCGCCGTGATCTCCGCGGGTGAGCCGCCGATCAGTGCCAGCACCACCGCTCCCCCGGTCAGCACACCCTGCGCGAGCAGCTGCGCCGTCGCAGCGCCGCCCAGGAACGCCAGCGAGCCTCCCCGGCCCGAGCCCGCCTCGTCGAAACGCCAGGCGCCTGGCCACAGCGCGATCAACGACCCGGCCACCAGGCACAGGCCGTAGGCCACCGGGTCGTGCACCTGCGCCAGCAGCAGCACGGCCACGAGGAGGCACCGCGCCGCGTTCTCCGCGACCAGGCTCACGGCCACCGCACCCATCCGGCCCCGCCCGCCCAGGCTGCCCCGCAGGACGCCGACGGCCGCCGAGCCGAGGACCACGAGCACGACGAGGGCGGGGAACCACGCGTCGTCGCGGTGGAAGAGCCGGTCCCGGAACAGCCAGGCGAGGGCACCGGTGACGACGGCCGCGGCCACCACGACGGCGGCGACGCGTCCGGCCGAGCCTCGGACGTCGCCGGCCCGGCCGGCCGTGAGGCACCGGGTGATCCAGTGCTGCAGCGGGAAGGTGAACGCGGCGCCAGCGAGCGCCCAGACGGTCCAGAGCACCGACACCGGGGCCGCGGCGCTCGCGCCGATCCCGCGGGTGACGAGGGCGAACAGCACGTAGGCCAGGACCCCGCTCACCACGGAGCCCGTGGCGAGCAGGAGCGGGGCGCTGCGCCGGCTCATGGCACGAGCGGCTCGGCCAGCGGGTTGTCGGCGTCGTAGCCCGCCGCCTCCCGCAGCTCGGCGATCTTCTCGTCACCCAGCGACGCGCGGGCGTACCAGTCCCACAGCGGCGCGCTGCCGACGTACACGTAGTCGGGCTGGATCGACGCGCGCCAGCGACGCGAGACCGTCTCCCCCACCGCAACCAGGTCCGGGCCGTCCGCGACGAGGTCGCGCTTGAACCCGTCGAGCCCACCGGGCCAGGTGTCCTCCATGTAGTCCTGCAGCCCACTGCGGAACATCTGGTAGCGCGTGGGGTTGGTACGGCCGGTCAGCACCAGCGGCTGCGGTGCCTCGATCGACGTGATGGTGGCGTCGGCGGGCAGTGTCGCCAGCACTGCGTCCGTGGCCTCGCGCTGGTCCTGCAGGGAGTCGTCCCGGGTCGAGAGCGAGTACGTCAGCGCGACGACGACGGCGGCGACGGCGAGCACCCCCGCCACGGCGCCCCGGGGGCGGCGGGCGAGCCCGTGGGTGGCGACTGCGAAGCCGGCGCCCAGCCCGATCGCCGCGAACGGCAGCACCGGGAACAGGTCGGCCCACGCGTCGTACTCCTCGCGGATCCAGGCGAGTCCGGCGACGAGCCCGGCCGTCATGGCGGGCAGCACGGCCAGTCCCGGTACGGCGGCCCGGGCCCGGCGGGACACGGCGGCCAGGGAGACCAGCACGAGCAGGACCGCGCCAGCCAGGAGCAGCCACACGGTCACCCCGTAGGCGACCTGCAGGTCGTCCCACACCAGCGCGCGCTCGGCGTCGAGCGGGTTCGGGACCGTGTAGCGACGGTTGATGGCGTAGAAGCCGTCCCACGCGACGCCCAGCGCCCCCGTGAGCGCGAACCAGGTGCCGAGCACCGCCACGGGCACCACTCCGCCGACGGCGATCCGCACCAGCGCACCGATCCGGCCGCCCGTCGCGAGCAGGAGCGCGCCCACGGCGACGGCCGTGAAAGTGCTGAAGAACGCCGTCTGCAGGCACAGCGTGGCCAGGGCGGTCAGGACGCCCGCGCTGAACCAGCGCCGGTGCGTCACCGCCCACAGCGCGCCGATCACGAAGAGCGTCATCGGGGTCTTCTCGCGCGGCCCGTTGGACGCGTACTGGATGAAGCCGTGGATGGCGAGCATCGCGCTGGCCGTCACCAGGCCGGCGCCCCGGGAGCGGAACAGGTCGCGGCCGAGCAGGTAGGACACGCAGACGGCCGCGGTGGCCATCAGCATGAAGATCACCCGCGTGGTGATGACGTCGTCGAGGCCACCGAGGCGTGCCACGAGCACCCCCACACCCGGCAGCACGTGCGCCAGCGGCCCGGCACGGTTGAGGACGCCGAGGTAGGGCGGGACGCCGTCGGCCACCTGCTGGCCGGCGTAGCTGTAGATGCCCAGGTCGCGCGTCAGCATCCCGTGGAAGCCGTGCAGCACGTAGACCACCAGGGACACTCCGGCCACCACGGGCACCAGCGGGTCGATCGCGCGCAGCCGCGAGACCCCACCGGGTCGGACGCCGTCGGACCGGTCGGGGCGAGGGGGCACGCGGACACCCTACGGAGTAGGGCTGCCGCGATCGTTCAGGCCGGCAGCAAGAGGTCACGTCGGTGCAGGACCACGACCCCCACCGCCGCGAGGAAGGCTGCCGCGAGTCCGAGCACCAGCAGGGGGACGAGGCTGACATCGACGGCCGGGGCGTTGGGCACGTGGCTGAACGGTGAGAGGTCCACGAGCCAGGACGGGAGACCGAGGGAGGGGCCGAACATCGGTCCGACGAACACGCACAGGACGACCAGGCCCCAGGACGCCCCGGTCGCCCACCGGGGCAGCACCGTCACCACCACCACGACCGCGGCGCCGAGGGTCGCGATCGCGGGGAGCTGCACCAGCGCCGCGGCCGCGAGCTCGCGGGCGAGCGCGCCCGTGCCCCCGAGGACCTGGCCCCCCGCGACGACCAGCGCCGTCGCGAACAGGAGCATCAGGAGCGTGGCACCGGCGAGGGCGTTGACCGCGTACGCACCCAGCCAGCGCAGACGGGTGACGGCGGTCCCGAGCACCGGCTCCAGGACGCCGCCCGCCTCGTCGTTCCGCAGCCGCAGGAGCAGGGTGACGACGTAGATCGCAACTGCTGTGCCCGCGATCTGCAGCATCGAGGCCCAGTAGGCACCCACGAGGTCGGCGGTCCCGCCGAAGCTCTCGTACCACTGCGTGGCCGCTCCCTCGAGCCCTCCGATGCGCTCGCTGAGTGCCCCGAAGACGAGGCCGATCCCGAGCAGGCCGACCGCCCAGCCCAGGAGGGCGCCACGCTGCAACCGCCACACCAGCCCGGCGGGTCGTGCCAGCGTCGGGGTCGCATGCCCGGGCCCCGGCTGCTCGGGCCACATCCCGCGCCCCACGTCCCGCCGTCCGACGAGGACGCCGGCCAGGGTCACGAGGACGGCCGTGGCGCCTGCGGCGAGCCCGAGCGGCCACCACAGGTCATCAGCGAACGGCCGCATCTGCTGGCCCCAGCCGATCGGGGACAGCCAGACGGGCCACGCGCTGGTGACCCGGAGGGCTGCCGAGTCCACCGTCCCGATCATGTTCCCCAGGGCGGCGAGTGCGAAGGACACCCCCAGGACCGCGGCCGCCGTCCCGGTCGCACCACGCGTCGTGGACGCGAGCTGGGCGGTGACCGCGGCGACGCCGGTGAAGACCATGCCGACCAGGGCGATCGAGGCGCCACCGACCAACGAGCCCACCACCGGCTGCCCGACCGCGAGCAGGGCGAGCCCGAGGCCGACGGCCAACGCCACCTCGGCCGCCAGGGCCACGACGACGGCCGCGGCCAGCGAGGCGTACCGCCCGGTCGCCCCCGCGGCCACCAGCTCCGACCGTCCGAGCTCCTCTGCCTGCCGGGTGTGCCGGACGACCGCCAGGATTCCCATCATGGCGGCGAGCACGGCGAGCACCAGGGCGTCGCGGTGCAGCGCGTAGCCGCCGACGCTGGGCCCGGTGACGAGACCGAGCACACGCATACCGGGGTTCTCGACCACGATCCGGGTGTCGGGCTCGAGCAGCTCGGGGTGATCGGCGTAGCTCGCGTCGAACATGGCCGTGGTCCCGGCCAGGAACACGGCCATCCCGAGCACCCAGGCGGGGAGCGTCACCCGGTCGCGCCTGAGGGACAGGAGAGTCAGCTGGAGCCAACCGGTCACGCCGCTCATCGACCCACACCCACCTCGGCGTCCTGCTCGCTCGACGCCACCGCGATGTCCTGACCGTAGTGCCGCAGGAAGAGCTCCTCGAGCGTCGGCGGCGAGGTGACCAGCGACCGCACCTCGAGGTCGACCAGGCGCGCGAGCACCCGGTTCAGCTCCCCGGGATCGACGCTGAAGGTCGCCCGGTCTGCGTCCACGCGTGCGTCGTGCACGCCGGGCCACCCACCCACCGGGCCGAGCGGCTCGGCCGTCTGGACGACCACCGACGTGCGGGTCAGGTGACGCAGCTCGTCGAACGTGCCGGTCTCGGCCGCCCGACCTGCCCGGACGATGGTGACGCGGTCGCAGAGCGCCTCGACCTCGGACAGGATGTGGCTGGAGAGCAGGATGCTGCGTCCCTCCGTCCGCAGCTCCTGGACGACGTCCTGGAAGACCGACTCCATCAGCGGGTCCAACCCGGAGGTGGGCTCGTCGAGCAGGTAGAGCTCGACGGCGGAGGAGAATGCTGCCACGAGTGCGACCTTCTGCCGGTTGCCCTTGGAGTAGGCGCGGATCCGTTTCGTGGGATCGAGCCGGAACCGCTCGAGCAGCTCGTCGCGGCGGCGCGGGTCGATGCCTCCGCGGAGCTCGCCCAGCACGTCGATGACCTCACCACCGCTGAGGTTCGGCCACAGGTTCACCTCGCCGGGCACGTACGCCAGGCGTCGGTGCAGCTGGACCGTGTCGCGCCAGGGGTCGCCGCCGAGCAGGGAGAGCCGGCCCTCGTCAGCGCGGAGCATCCCGAGCAGGACCCGGATCGTCGTCGTCTTGCCGGCGCCGTTGGGCCCGAGGAAGCCGTGCACTTCCCCCGCCTCCACCCGGAGGTCGAGGTGGTCGAGCGCGCGGACCCGGGGCCCGAAGTCCTTCACCAGCCCGGAGAGCACGATCGCGGCGGTCATGGACACCCTCCTCCCGCCTCACGCGCTGCGGCATCTCGGTGCCGTGCGCCACCTGCTGCCTCCAGCACACCGCGATCGCGCCGCTCGTGGCAGGGCCGAACGTCACGCGACGACAGGGACGGGCAGGAGCGACCTACGGGGCCGGGTGTCCCGGACGGCCGTCGCCCGCGGTCGGACGGCGGGCCGCCATCACCGCCGCCTGCGTCCGGCTCTCGACGCCGAGCTTGGCGAGGAGCGTCGACACGTAGTTCTTCACCGTCTTCTCGGCCACGCCGAGGCGCTCGGCGATCTGGCGGTTGGTCAGACCCTCGGCCACCAGCCCGAGGACCTGCTCCTCCTTGGGGGTCAGGTGCTGGGTGAGCGGGTCCCGGTCGGAGCCCTGCCGCAGCCGGTGCAGCACCCGGGCCGTCACGGCGGGGTCGAGCATCGACTGGCCCGCCGCCACCCGGCGCACGGCCGTGACGAGGTCACCGCTGCTGATCTGCTTCAGCACGTAGCCGGACGCGCCGGCCATGATGGCCGCGAACAGCGCGTCGTCGTCGTCGTACGACGTCAGGACCAGCACCTCGATGCGCCGGTCGACCGACCGGACCTGGCGGCACACCTCGATGCCCGAGCCGTCGGGCAGCCGACCGTCCACGATGGCGACGCGGGGACGGAGCGCCGTGATGCGGGCCTCGCCCTCCGCGGCCGAGCCGGCCTCGCCGATCACCTCGATGCCGGGCTCGCACTCCAAGAGGGTGCGGACCCCCCGCCGGACGAGCTCGTGGTCGTCCAGCAAGAACACCGTGATGGTCTCTTCCGAGACGGGGACATGAGCATGTCCGTCCATACGAGCACGGTACTACCGTCCGGGGCCGTTTGGCCCCGGACTTCCTGCCTGGTCCTGACCGGTCCTACGCCACGTCCTCCCGGGCGCGGCGTTGCGCCGCAGCAGAGACCAGACGGGCTGCGCGCACGGCGGACCGGGCTCGCCAGCGCCTCCACGTGGCACGGTCGGTGTCCGGGCCGACGCGGCTCCGGCTTCGTCGACGATCGCGGGCGGTCATCGTGCCCTCCTCGGCCGGGGCACCTCAGGAGCGCGCACGCCGGCCCAGTCGCGCAGGCGGGGACGGCCGCCCGCGGCCGGCCGTTGGGCCAGCAGCTCCTTGGTCCTGCGCTCGGCCTCCGCCACCACCTCCGAGGTCAGGAAGCCGTCGAGCAGTGCGGTGCGGACCGATCGCGAGAACGTCCGCAGGACCGAACCCGCAGGCACGTCGCAGCGGTCGAGGACGAGGCGGTCCGCCGCCTCCCTCAGGTCCTGGTTGGTCAGACCAGGCGTCCAGGTCAGGTCGGCCACCCCTACGGGCATGTTCGTCACGACTGCTCCTCCCCCTGCTGCGGAACCATGCGTCCTCCTGTCCGTGCCCCCGGATCGCGTTCCCGGGTGCCCCGTTCCACCGACCCCTCGTGGTTCGACAGCGCGGCGTGCGGCTGAGGAGCGCCGGTGGAGCGGGGCACCCGGTGCGACCCCGGTGCGACTCCATAGAAATGCAGCGTCGCGAAGCGCGCAACGGACCAAAGTCCCAGCGCGTTCGGGACCCGATCCCGGGACGCGGACGGCCGAGGAGTCCCGGGCCCCGGGCTCAGCCGCCCTGGATCGTCGACCCGCCCTCGACGAGCGGGACGCTCCACGTGAGGGTCGTGCCGGTGCCGGCCCCGGACTCGACCACCAGCTCACCGCCGTGGCCGGCCGCCCGCTCGCGCATGTTGTGCAGCCCGCTCTCCAGGACGTCGGGCGGCATGCCGCGCCCGTCGTCGGCGACGATCACCTCGAGCGTGTCGTGGTCGACGACCACCCTCACCTCCACCGTCGAGGCGCGCGCGTGCCTGCTGACGTTGGTCAGCGCCTCACCCACCACTGCCAGCAGGTCCGGCGTGACCGCCGCGGGCACGGTGGTGCGGATCGGACCCTCGAGCCGCAGCTTGGGCCTCAGCTTCATCGTCGCGGCTATTCGGTCGACGAGGATCTCGATCTCGGTCTGCAGGTCCGTCGAGCCCTCGAGCGTCCCGAGGGCGAAGATCGCGCGACGGATGTCCTTGATCGTGTCGTCGATGTCGACGATGGCCTGGCGCAGACGCTGGGCCGGCTCGCCGGCGGGCACCATCCGCACGGTGCTGTCCAGGCCCAGGCCCACGCCGAACAGCCGCTGGATGACGAAGTCGTGCAGGTCCCGCCCGATGCGGTCGCGGTCCTCCAGCAACGACATCCGCTTACGGTCCTCCCGGCTCCTGGCGACCTGCAGGGCGAGGGCCGCCTGCTCGGCGAAGCTGGTGGGCAGGCGCGGGTCCAGGCGTCGGAACGCGTCGATGCGCTCAGGCGTCCACGCGAGCGAGATCACGCCCTCGATCCCCGAGCCGGATCGCAGCGGGAGGGCCATCATCGGGCCGACCTGGGGCCAGCCTTCGAGGGACGAGGGATCCACGGCACGCGGATCCGTGGCGAGGTCGTCCACGGAGACGGGCAGGCCGGTACGCACCACCAGGCTGGCCAGCGACTTCTCCATCGGCAGGGCGTGCATGGCCTCCCGGTCGACCGGTGCGCCCGCCACCACCTCTAGGTGCAGGTCCTGGGGGTCGGAGCCGCTGACGACCCAGGCCACGTCGGCGCCCGACACCGACCTGGCCCGGTCGGCGACGGCCTGGAGGGCGGTGGCGGCCGGTGTGTCCTCGGAGAGCAGGGAGGTGATCTCGACAGTGGCGCTCAACCAGGCCTGGCGCCGCTCGGCCTCCTCGTAGAGGGTGGCGTTCTCGATCGCGACGCCCGCGGCGGCCGCCAGTGCTACGACCACCGAGTCGTCGACCTGGGTGAAGTCCTGCCCGCCGTGAACGCGCGTCAGGACCTCCCGGAGGAGGTGATCGAAGTCGACCTCCGCCAGTCCGTCGTCCCGCGGCTGCGGTCCGCCCTCCCCGTCCGAGTGCAATCGCCCTCCCGACGTCTCCCCCGACGGCTTCGAGCCTAGTCCCGCGCCGCGTGCACCGGAACCCCGACGGCGACGATTCCGCACCAGTCGCCACCGCTCCTAGAATGAGCGCTGCAGAGGGTTCAACGCGTCCTTGGAGGTGGGTTCGGCGCGTCGTACCGACGCACCCGAAGGACCCCTCGTGACCCCTCTCGCCTCCTATCGACGACTCCTGTCGATCGCCGGCCCGACCTACGTCCTCGTGGCGTTCGTCGGTCGCCTCCCGCTGGCCATGAGCCAGCTCGGCACGCTCCTGCTCGTCTCGACCGCGACCGGCAGCTACGGCCTCGGCGGCCTCAGCGCCGGCGCGCTCGCCGTCGCCAACGCCGTCGGCGCCCCGATCGCGGGCTCGCTGGCCGACCGGGTCGGGCAGCGACCCGTCGTCCTCGTCCAGTCGCTTCTTGGCRCCACCGGTCTCGCGACGCTCGTCGCCGTCGTCGGCAGCGGGTCCACGGACGCCGCCATCGTGCTCAGCGCCGCAGCCACCGGTCTGGTGCTCCCGCAGGTGGGTCCGCTGGCCCGTGTCCGGTGGCGGCCGCTGACCCGCTCGACCGGGACGCACCAGCGACGGCTGGTGGACGCCGCGTTCTCCTACGAGGGAGCGGCCGACGAGGCGTCGTTCGCGATCGGGCCCGCCCTGGTCGGCCTCTCCGTCGCGGTCTTCTCGCCGTCCGGCGCGCTGCTGCTCGCGGCGGTGCTGCTCGCGGTCTTCGGGTCGGCCTTCGCCCTCGACCCGTCCGCGCGCCTGGCCCACGACACCGACCACCCGGTCGGCGGGGGCCGACTGATGGGCGCCGCGTTCGTCGTGCTCGTCGGCGCGCAGGTCTCCATCGGGATGCTCTTCGGCGCCACGCAGACCGGTGCCACCGTGCTCGCCACGGACGCCGGGACGCCCGGCGTCGCCGGGCTGGTGCACGCCACCCTGGGCGTCGGCAGCGCGATCGCCGGCCTCGCGACGGCGTACCTCCCCGAGCGCGTCGGGCACGAGCGCCGGGCCCTCGTCGCGGCGTGGGCGCTGCTCGTCCTCTCGCTCCCCCTCCTCGCCGTCGGCTCGCTGGCCGGCACCGCCGCCACCGTGCTCTTCCTCGGGTTCGCCGTGGCGCCCTACATGATCGCCGTCTTCTCGCTCGCCGAGCGCGTGGTGCCCGCCGCCCGGGTCGGTGCGGCGATGACGACCCTGGCCAGCGCGACCGGCCTCGGCTATGCGCTCGGCTCGAGCCTCGCCGGGCGCCTGGCCGACCAGTCCGGGGCCCCTGCTGCCTTCGGCGTGACCGTCGGTGCGACGGTGCTCGCGGTCGCGCTGATGTCCACCCAGCAGCGGCGCCTCCGCGCGGCATCGGCCGTCGAGCTGCCCGCTCCTCCGGCGTCGGCCGAGCCTCGCATCGCGACGCCGGTGGGCGGCAGCCGGTAGGTTGGAGGGGTCCACGACGCTGCGGCACCGCGCCGCAGCCCTGCTGGGCGGGTCGGACGCCTCATGCTGGAGCACGAACCAGAACTCGATACCGGTCGTCACTGGCGCCTGACGTCGCTGCTCGAGGACGTCAAGGCAGCCCGCCGGGTCCTCGACCTCGCCCGGCACGACAAGCGGCACGTGGAGCAGCAGCAGCTCCGCAAGGAGCTGCTCGCCGCGCTCGATGCCTATGCCGCCGCCCTCACCCTGGCCGGGGCGCCACTGCCACCGCGACTCCGGTCCGAGATCGACCTCTACCGCGGGCTGGGCGGTCGCGGGTGAGTCACCCGGCCTGACCGGGCCCGCCCGTCTCCCAGACCCGCACCCAGTCGACGTACATGTGCTGGGGCAGCCGCTTCTCCTTGATCTTCGGGATCTCGTAGTTGGCGGCGATGAGGCTCAGGATGGGGAACTGCGGAACGGAGGAGACCTTGCCGCTCAGTCGGCCGGTCTCCTTGCCGTCGATGCGGAAGACCAGCATCCGAGGCGTCCACTCCACCGAGAAGACGTGGTAGTTCTTCGACCAGCCGTCATGCCGGCCCGCGAGGAAGGACCGTGAGTTCGGGATCCAGCCGCCCGACACGATCCGGCGCTTGCCCTCGTAGCGGTGCATGAAGGAGGCCAGCCCGCCCTGCGGGTGGTGGTCGCCGAAGTACTCCGCCACGTCGATCTCGCTGCCCAGAGAACTGGCGTGCATGCCGTTCGCCGGCTGCAGCCAGAAGGCGCCGTGCTGCCCCCGCAGCCGATGGAACTTCACGCGTGCGGCCGCGACGCCGTAGCGGAAGGCGAAGGCGTTCTCGGTCCCGATGTGCCCGTTGAGGCGGTAGCCGAACCGTCCGGCTCGCGCGTCGCGCCCCTCGATCCGGCACCGCGTCGTGGCACCCGGGTCCGCGATGACGCTCAGTCGGACGGCGCCGCCGCCCACGCTGACCGCGCTCGGGTCGCCCTTGGCGCAGGAGCGGCGGCTGCCGTGGGCATACTCCCGGCCGCGGTGGTTCCAGACCGGATCGAGGTGCGCGCCGTCGAACTCGTCGGTCCACGTCGCGTCGAGCCAGCGGGCGGTGCTGACGGGAGCGCTCGTGAACGGGCTGGTCGACGACGACGCCATCGCCTTCACCCGGTAGGTCAGGGACGCGCCGTCGACCGCTGCCGCGGCGGCGAACTGCACCCGACCCAGGCCGTCCTGCCGCTTGGAAGCAACGGCCCGCCACCCGTCGCCCTCCTGCACCTGCAGCTGGACGCGGCGGCCGGGGCGAACCGGCCGGAGCGTGGCGACGACGGCGGCGCGGGCGGCGTCGGCGCTGGCGACCGCGCCTCCTGGCTGGACCACCTGCGGCAGCGCCTCGAGCCGGATCCGCTGGTGTCGGCTGGAGCGCACCGAGACATCGGCGGGCACGTCGTCCCCGGCCGCGGGGCTCACGGCGGGGGCGGAGCCGCTGGCGGAACCGGACTGCGCCCCGGCCAGCAGGGCGGCGGGGAGCAGCAGGGCGGTCGCGGCGCCCAGCAGGAGGCGCGAGGGACGCCGTGAGGGCAGGCAGGTAGGACGTCGTGCTGACATGGGCGACCTTCGTGGGTGTCGAGCGCGACGGGGTGCGGCACGGGGCTGCGGTCGCGGCAGGTGGTGCGGGTGCTTCTGGGACGCCGCGAACGCCCGGTTGGTTGTCGACTGCTCGAACCCGCAGCGTCAGGACCCCAGCGCCGCAGCCTCCCGGGCCAGCGCGGCGACGCGGTCCCAGTCGCCGGCGGCGAGCGCGTCGGCCGGGGTCAGCCACGAGCCGCCGACGCAGCCGACGTTGGGCAGGGAGAGGTACGACGGTGCGCTCGCGGCGGTGATGCCACCGGTCGGGCAGAACCGGGCCGCCGGCAGCGGCGAGGCCAGCGACTTCAGGTACGCCGCCCCGCCGGAGGCCTCGGCGGGGAAGAACTTCATCTCCGAGTAGCCCGCCTCGAGCACGGCCATCGCCTCGGAGACCGTGGCGGTGCCGGGAAGGAACGGGACCCCGGCCCAGGCCATCTCTCGCAGCAGCCCCGGCGTCGTGCCGGGCGAGACGAGGAACTGCGCCCCGGCCTTCACCGCGCGCGAGACGAGCTCGGGCGAGGTGATGGTGCCCGCGCCGACGAGGATCTCGGGCACCTCCGCGGCGATCGCGGCGATGGCGTCGAGCGCCACCGGCGTGCGCAGGGTCAGCTCGATGACCGGCAGGCCGCCGGCGACGAGCGCCCGGGCGACCGGGACGGCGTGGTCGAGGTCGTCGAGCACGACGACCGGCACGACCGGCACCAGCGACAGGAGCGAGCCGCCGTCAGGGAGCAGGTCGGGAGCGGGCTGGACGTCAGACGGGCTGGACAACGGGGGCCTCCTCGGTGGGGGCGGGCAGGGGACGGATGACGCTGGCGCCGGTCTCGGCGGTGCCGACGATGGCGCGGAAGCCGGCGAACAGCTCCCGGCCGGTGCCGGCCCACTCGACGTCGTGGGGCGCCCGGCCGGTGGCCTCGCGGCGCTGGAACTCGGCGTCGGGGAGCTCGACCTCGAGCACGCCGGCGTCCGCGTCGACGGTGACCAGGTCGCCGTCGAGGACGCGTGCCAGCGGACCGCCGAGCGCGGACTCGGGGGTGACGTGGATGGCGGCGGGCACCTTGCCCGACGCACCGGACATCCGGCCGTCGGTGACGACCGCGACCCGCTGGCCGCGGTCCTGCAGCACGCCGAGTGCGGGCATCAGCTTGTGCAGCTCGGGCATGCCGTTGGCGGCCGGGCCCTGGTAGCGGACGACGGCCACGAGGTCGCGGCCGTCGAGGCGGCCCTCGGCGAAGGCGGCGAGGAAGTCGGCCTGGTCGTCGAAGACCATCGCCGGCGCGGTCACGACACGGTGCTCGGGCTTGACGGCGGAGGTCTTGATGACCGCTCGGCCGAGGCGGCCCGAGAGCATCCGCAGGCCGCCGTCCGGAGCGAACGGCTGGTCGGCCGCGCGCAGCACGTCGGTGTCGAGGGACGACTTCGGGCCCTCCTCCCAGGTGACCTGATCCCCGTCCAGCCGCGCCTCGCGGGTGTGGCGCCACAGGCCGCGGCCCGAGACCGTGAGGACGTCGTCGTGGAGGTAGCCGTGCTTGAGCAGCGTGTGCACCAGGAACGGCGTACCGCCGGCGGCCACGAAGTGGTTGATGTCCGCCGAGCCGTTGGGGTAGATCCGCGTCAGCAGCGGCACGGCGGCCGACAGGTCCGACAGGTCGTCCCACGTGAGGGTGATGCCCGCGGCCGCGGCGATCGCGACGAGGTGCATGGTGTGGTTGGTCGAGCCGCCGGTCGCCAGCAGGGCGACGCAGGCGTTGACGATCGCCTTCTCGTCGACCAGGTGACCGACCGGGGTGGGCTCACCGCCTGCGTGCGTGATCGCGACGGCACGCGCGCCGGCCGCCCGGTCGAGCGCCGCGCGCAGCGGGGTGTCGGGGTTGGCGAACGTCGCGTCGGGCAGGTGCAGGCCCATGACCTCCATCAGCATCTGGTTGCTGTTGGCGGTGCCGTAGAACGTGCACGTGCCCTTCGAGTGGTACGACGCCGACTCGGCCTCGAGCAGCTCCTCGCGCCCGACCTTGCCCTCGGCGTAGAGCTGGCGCACGCGCGCCTTCTCGCCGTTCGGCAGGCCGGAGGTCATCGGCCCCGCCGGCACGAAGACGGTGGGCAGGTGGCCGAACGACAGCGCGCCGATGAGCAGCCCCGGCACGATCTTGTCGCAGACGCCGAGCATCATCGCGGCGTCGAACATGTCGTGGGAGAGCGCCACCGCCGTCGACATGGCGATGAGGTCGCGGCTGAACAGCGAGAGCTCCATGCCGGCCCGACCCTGGGTGATGCCGTCGCACATGGCGGGCACGCCCCCGGCGAACTGCGCCAGGCCGCCGGCCCGCACGATCGACTTCTTCAGCACCTCGGGCACGTCGCGGAACGGCTGGTGGGCCGAGAGCATGTCGTTGTAGGACGAGACGATCGCGACGTTGGGCTTGCGGCCCGACTTCAGGCCCGACTTCACGGGCTCGTCGGCGGCGGCGAAGCCGTGGGCGAGGTTGGCGCACGCGAGCTTGCCGCGGGCCGGGCCCTTGACGGTCGCGGCGTCGGTGCGGGCGAGGTAGGCGGCGCGCGTCGCGGCGCTGCGCCGCGCGATGCGGTCGGTCACCTCGGCGACCACCGGGTGGACGGGGGCCTGGGATGCGCTGGTGCTCATTCTGTCTCCTGCCAGGATCGGCCGTCGCGCTCGAGGAGCGTGACGGCAGCAACGGGACCGTGCGTGCCGGCCGGGTACGTGCGCGGCCGGTGCGAGGGCTGGGACCAGCGCTCGAGGACGGGGGCCACCCAGGTCCACGCGGCCTCGACCTCGTCGCGGCGCATGAAGAGGGTGGTGTTGCCGCGCACGACGTCCATGAGCAGCCGCTCGTAGGCGTCGGGCGAGCGGCCACCGAAGGCGGCGGCATAGCTGAGGTCGAGCGAGACCGGGCGCAGCCGGATGCCGCCGGGGCCGGGCTCCTTGGCGGTCATGTGGAGGCGCATGCCCTCGTCGGGCTGCACGCGGATGTGGAGCCGGTTGGCCTCGGTCGGGCCCTCGCTGTGCGGGAACATCGCGTGCGGCGGCTCCTTGAAGACCACGACGATCTCCGAGACCCGCTCGGGCATCCGCTTGCCGGTGCGCAGGTAGAACGGGACGCCGGCCCAGCGCCAGTTCTGCACCTCGGTGCGCAGCGCGACGAAGGTCTCGGTGCTGCTGGTGTGGCCCACCTCGTCGGCGTACGACGACGCGGGGGTGCCCTCGCACAGCCCGGCGGCGTACTGCCCGGCGACGGTGTCGCGGTCGACCAGCTCGGGCGTCATCGGCCGCAGGGCCTGGAGCACCTTGAGCTTCTCGTCGCGCACGGTCTCGCGGTCGACGTAGGTCGGCGGCTCCATGGCCACCAGGCACAGGAGCTGCAGCAGGTGGTTCTGGACCATGTCGCGCAGGGCGCCGGAGCGGTCGTAGTAGGAGCCGCGGTCGCCGACGCCGATCGACTCGGACACGGTGATCTGCACGTGGTCGACCCACCGGCTGTTCCACAGCGGCTCGAGGAACGTGTTGGCGAAGCGGGTGACCAGGAGGTTCTGCACGCTCTCCTTGCCGAGGTAGTGGTCGATGCGGAAGATGCTCGACTCCTCGAACACGCGGCCGACCGCGGCGTTGACCTGCTGGGCGGTGGCGAGGTCGGTGCCCATCGGCTTCTCCAGCACGACCCGCGAGCGCTCCGTCACCAGGCCGGCCTCGTCCAGGTGCTCGCAGATGGTCCCGAAGAGGCCGGGGGCGACCGCGAGGTAGAAGACCCGGATGACGTCGTCGGACGCGGCGCCGTCCTTGAGGCGGTCGTGCAGCTGGTGCCAGGCCGCGACGTCGGCGACGTCGAGCGTCACGTGGTGCAGCCGGGCGAGCAGCCGCTCGACGACCGGGGCGTCGAGGTCCTCGGCCACCACGTGCTCGCGCAGCGCCTCGGCCACCAGGGCGCGGTAGCCGTCGTCGTCGACCTGGGCGCGGGAGACGCCGATGACGCGGAACCCGTCGGGCAGCTGCCCGTCACGGTCGCGCAGGTAGAGCGCGGGGAGGAGCTTGCGCAGGGCGAGGTCGCCGGTGCCACCGAAGACGGTGAAGTCGCAGGCGTCGACGGGGGTGATCGAGTCCATGGCTCACCACCGTACGGACGCTTACGTCCCGATGCAACGGAACTTACGTCTTTTCAAGACATATTTGCTGGTGCACAATCAGCGCACCATGACGCAGACCTCGCCTCCCCCGCCGCCGGTCCTCCCCGCGGCGACCGCCGGCGAGGTGCTCGCGCTGATCCGCTCCGGGCAGGCGGCCACCCGCGGCGCCCTCGGCCGGGCGACCGGGCTCTCCCGGACCGCGGTCAACGCTCGCCTCTCGGCGCTCGCCGACGCCGGACTCGTGCTGGAGGGCGAGGAGGAGTCCGCGACCGGAGGCCGCCCCGCGACCACGCTCGTCCTCAACAGCGAGGCCGGCCTGGTCCTCGGGATCGCCGTCGGGCGCAGCCGCTCGCAGCTCTCGGTGTGTGCGCTGGACGGCACCGAGCTCGCCTCCGTGAGCCTGGACCAGGAGTCCGGCCAGGGCCCCGACGTCCTGATGCCGCTCGTCGTGCGCCACCTCGACCGGATGCTGGGCGAGCTCGGTCGCCGCGGCGACGACGTGCGCGGGGTGGGCATGTCACTGGCCGGCACCGTCGACCCGGCTCGCGGGATGAGCGTGGACTCCCCCGCCCTCGCCGGCTGGGACGGTGTCGCGCTCGCCCCCCACCTGCAGGACGTCACCCGCGCGCCCCTCACGCTCGACAACGATATGCGGGTCATGGCGCTCTCGCAGATGCCGACCGCACGGGCCGACGTCGAGCCGACGGTGCACGAGCACGACGAGGCGCTGGTGCTCAAGGCGTCGACGGGCATCGGCCTGGCGATCGTCGCCGACGGACGACTGGTCCGCGGCCACCGCAACGCGGCCGGACAGCTCGGCCACGTCAAGGTCCCCGCCGCCGACGGGCTCCGCTGTCGCTGCGGCGAGACCGGATGCCTGGAGACGGTCGCGAGCGGCTGGGCGCTCGTCGAGCGGCTGCGCGCCGCGGGCGACGACGTCCACCACGTGCGTGACCTGGTCGCCGCCGCCGGGCGCGGCAACGGCCGCGCCCGCGCCGTCGTACGCGAGTCCGGCCGCCACATCGGCGAGGCGCTGGCCGCGACCGTGACCGTGCTCAACCCGCGCATCGTCGTCGTCGGCGGCGACATGGCCGGCGCCTTCGACACCTTCTCCGCCGGGCTGCGCGAGGGCGTCTTCAGCGCCACCACGGCACTGGCCGGGCGGGACCTGCAGGTCGTCCCGGCGGCGTACGGCGACCGCGCCGGGCTGGTCGGCTGCGTCCGCCTCGCCCTCGACTCGGTGCTCTCCCCGCGCGCCGTCGACGCGGCCCTGGCCCGGTAGCCCGAATAGCTGGAGACGTCCCCGGACTTGTGCGCGCGGGGCTATCCTGACGCCGAAAATTCGTGCCGCCCTCGTGGGCCGGACGCAGCGTAGGAGTGCAAGCATGCCGGGCGACCGTGTCGTTACCACCATCAGGGACGCCACCGCGTCCCTCCACGCGCAGCCCGACACCTCCGCGACCCTCGAGGAGATCGTGCTCCAGGCCAAGCGGTGCCTGCCGGAGTTCGAGCACGTCAGCGTCTCCCGCATCCATGCCGACGGGTCCCTGGAGACGCTCGCAGCCAGCACCGACCTCGCCCGCAGCTTCGACGAGGTGCAGTCCTTCTCGCACGAGGGACCGTGCGTGGAGGCGACGGAGGAGGAGCTCGTCGTGGTGCGCGGCGCCCGGCACGAGCAGCGCTGGCCCACCTACATCGGGGGCGCCACCCGGCTGGGGCTGCAGTCCCAGATCGGGGTGAGGCTGCTCAGCGTCGCCAACGGCGTCGTCTGCCTCAACCTGCACTCCACCTCGTCCCCCGACATCGACCCCGGGTCGGTGGGAGTCGCGGAGCACTTCGCCATCCACGCCGGGCTCGCCCTCGGCCACGTGCTCAAGGCGGAGCAGCTGAGCACCGCCATCGGCACGCGCACGCTGATCGGGGCGGCCGTCGGCATCATCATGGAGCGCTACGGGATGAGCCAGCCGGCGGCGTTCAGCTATCTGACCCGCCAGGCCAGCACCCAGAACCGCAAGGTGCGCGTCGTGGCCCAGGACGTGGTCGACTCGGTCAGGACGGCGCAGTCAGACACCACCGCCGGGGCGGTCGCCAACGGCCGCATCGTGACGCCCGAGCCGCCGCCCCGGGTCACCGCCGGCTGAACGGCCGGGGCATGGGGCACCCGTCCTCCGGGTACCGCCCGGTGGTGGAACCGATCCCCGAGACCCTGCAAGCCCTCGACGAGCTCGAGGCCCACGTCGACGACGAAGCCCTGGGGGCAGGTCTGGTCGCCGTTGCCGACAACGCCCGGAAGGTCGCACCGGGCCTCGTCGGGGTGAGCATCGCCTCCCGCGAGCACGAGGTCACCTTCACGCTGGTCGCCACCGACGAGGAGATCGCCACGCTCGATGCAGTGCAGTACGTGAGCAGTGGCCCGTGCGTCGACGCCATCGACCTGGGCCACGGCATCGCGACCTCCCCGGGAGGCCTGCTGGGCGAGGCCCGGTGGCGGGACTTCGCCCGGGCGAGCGCGGCGGCCGGCGTGCACAGCACGCTCACCCTGCCCGTGATGGAGGCCGACGGCGACGTCGTCGCGACGGTCAACCTCTACGGTCGCACCGCGGACACCTTCGAGGGCAGGCACCAGCAGCTGGCCGACGCGTTCGGAGCCTGGGCACCGGGGGCGATCACCAACGCCGACCTGTCGTTCTCCACCCGGCGCACGGCGCAGGAGGCGCCGGGCCGGCTCCGGGAGGCGGCTGTCGTCGACGCCGCCACGGGCATGATCGCGGCCCAGCGCGACATCCCGGTGGCAGAGGCCCGGCTGCAGCTCGAGGACGCCGCACTCCGGGCCGGCATCCCCGTCGCCCGGCTCGCCGGCGTCGTCGTCGGGCTGCACGACGACTGAGGGGCGAGACCGCCCGAGCCGTCCGCGAAGCGGAGGTGCGGGCCAGCGGCCGGTAGATTCGCGCGGTGCCCGACACCCGCCCCCGCCGTACCTTCGCCGTCATCAGCCACCCGGACGCCGGCAAGTCCACCCTCACCGAGGCCCTTGCCCTGCACGCGCGGGTGATCACCGAGGCCGGTGCGGTGCACGGCAAGGGCGACCGGCGCGCCACGGTGTCGGACTGGATGGCGATGGAGAAGGCTCGCGGCATCTCGATCACGTCAGCGGCGCTGCAGTTCGTCTACCGCGACCACGTGATCAACCTCGTCGACACCCCGGGCCACAGCGACTTCTCCGAGGACACCTACCGCGTGCTCTCCGCCGTCGACTCCGCCGTGATGCTCGTCGACGCCGGAAAGGGCCTCGAGCCGCAGACGCTCAAGCTCTTCAAGGTGTGCGCGCTGCGCGGCATACGGTCCTGACGGTCATCAACAAGTGGGACCGGCCCGGGCTGTCGGCGCTCGAGCTGATGGACCTGATCCAGCAGAAGATCAAGCTCCGGCCCACTCCCCTCACCTGGCCGGTGGGCGAGGCCGGCGACTTCCGAGGCGTCCTGGACCGTCGTACGGGCGAGTTCGTCAAGTACACCCGCACCGCCGGTGGCGCGACCCGCGCGCCCGAGCGACGGATGGGAGCCGACGAGGTCGAGGACGACGACTCCTTCCAGTGGAACGCGGCGTTCGAGGAGCACGAGCTGCTCACCCTCGACGAGGCCGACCACGACCAGGAGCGCTTCCTGGCCGGCGAGACCACGCCGGTGATGTTCGCCTCGGCCCTGCAGAACTTCGGCGTCGCGCAGCTGCTCGACCTGCTGCTCGACATCGCCCCCGACCCCAGCGCGACCGAGGGCGTCGACGGCTCGGTGCGGGAGACCTCCGACGACTTCAGCGCGTTCGTCTTCAAGGTGCAGTCGGGGATGAACAACGCCCACCGCGACCGGCTGGCCTACGCCCGGGTCGTGTCGGGGACGTTCGAGCGCGGCATGGTCGTCACCCACGCCGGCAGCGGCCGGCCCTTTGCGACGAAGTTCGCGCAGTCGGTCTTCGGTCGCGACACCGCCGCCGTCGAGAGCGCCGAGCCCGGCGACATCATCGGCTTCGTCAACGCGCAGGCCCTGCGGGTCGGCGACACCGTCTACGTCGGGGACGCCATCGAGTACCCGCCCGTCCCGAGCTTCGCGCCCGAGCACTTCGTCACCGCCAGCGCCGGCGACATCAGCCGTTACAAGCAGTTCCGACGCGGCATCGAGCAGCTCGACCAGGAGGGCGTGGTGCAGGTGCTGCGCTCCGACCTGCGCGGCGACCAGAACCCGGTCCTCGCCGCCGTCGGCCCGATGCAGTTCGAGGTCGTCGAGGACCGGATGACCAACGAGTTCAACTCGCCGATCCGCTTCTCGCGCCTCGACTACCAGGTCGCCCGGCGCACCGATGCCGAGGGCGCGGCCGCCCTCGCGGGCAAGCGCGGCGTCGAGGTCCTCGAGCGCAGCGACGGCACCCGCCTGGCCCTGTTCGTGGACCAGTGGCGCGCCCAGGTCACCGCCCGCGACAACCCCGACATCATGCTCGAGGCGCTGCCCGCAGGCGGCGCCTGACGGTGCCGGCCGACGGGCGGGCGGATCGTCCCCGCCCGCCGCGTATCGTCGAGGGAGTGACCTCGGCACCCACCCTCGTCCTCGACGGCCGCTTCGCCCGCGAGCTGCCCGAGCTGGCCCTGCCCTGGCAGGCCGCCGAGACCCCGGAGCCCCGGGTGCTCGCCCTCAACGAACAACTGGCCGCCGAGCTCGGCCTCGACCCGGGATGGCTCCGCGGCGATGGCGTCGGGCTGCTGACCGGCACCCACCTCCCCGAGGGCGCGACGCCGGTCGCGCAGGCCTACGCCGGCCACCAGTTCGGGGGCTACTCCCCCCGGCTCGGCGACGGCCGCGCCCTGCTGCTCGGCGAGCTCGTCGACGACTCCGGCCGGATGCGCGACCTGCACCTCAAGGGCTCCGGGCGTACGCCGTTCTCCCGCGGCGGCGACGGCCTGGCTGCCGTCGGCCCGATGCTGCGCGAGTACGTCGTCAGCGAGGCGATGCACGCCCTCGGCATCCCCACCACCCGCAGCCTCGCCGTCGTGGCGACCGGTCGTCCGGTGCAGCGCGAGACCGTGCTGCCCGGCGCCGTGCTGGCGCGCGTGGCGAGCAGCCACCTCCGCGTCGGCACGTTCCAGTACGCCCGGGCCACCGACGACCTCGACCTGCTCGAGCGCCTCGCCGACCACGCGATCGCGCGCCACCACCCCGCGGCCGCCGACGCGGAGCACCCCCACCTCGCCCTGTTCCAGTCGGTCGTCGCCGCCCAGGCCGCGCTGGTCGCGGAGTGGATGCTCGTCGGCTTCGTGCACGGCGTGATGAACACCGACAACATGACCATCTCGGGCGAGACCATCGACTACGGGCCGTGCGCCTTCCTGGACGCCTTCGACCCGACGACGGTCTTCAGCTCCATCGACACCGGCGGCCGCTACGCCTTCGGCAACCAGCCCGTGGTCGCGGAGTGGAACCTCGCCCGCTTCGCCGAGGCCGTCCTGCCCCTCCTGGCCGACGACCAGGACGCCGCGGTGGCCGTTGCGGTGGAGGCGCTCGGCGCGTTCCGTGACCTCTACTCGGCGGCCTGGTCCGCCGGCATGCGCGCCAAGCTCGGCCTGCCCGCCGACGTCGATGCGGCCGAGGCGTCGAGCCTCGTCACCGACCTCGTCGCGCTCGTGCAGGCCGACCACGTCGACCACACGTCGTTCTTCCGCAGCCTCGGCGCGGCGGCGCGCGGCGACGTGGAGCCCGCGCGCGGGATGTTCCTCGACCTCGCCGGCTTCGACGCGTGGTCCGCCCGCTGGCTCGCGCTCGGCCCGGATGCCGACGCGATGGACCGCACCAACCCGGTCTACGTGCCGCGCAACCACCTCGTCGAGGAGGCCCTCGCCGCAGCCACCGACGGCGACCTCACGCCGCTCGACCGGCTGCTCGAGGCGGTGTCCGCGCCGTACGACGAGCGGCCCGGCCTCGAGCGCTACGCGGAGCCCGCCCCCGACTCGTTCGGCGCCTACACGACGTTCTGCGGGACGTAGCGCGGGCTTGCACCTCCCGCAACGGCATGTGGTCCACGCCACAGGCGAAGCCGGCAACGTCATGGTGGGCGGCTGCTGGGACGACCAGAACCCATGACGTCCCGGATGTGCCGGGCCGTCAGCTAGGTGTTCTCCCTGCCCCAGCTCCCGAGCGCGCCGATCGCGTCGCGCAGGGCGAGCCCGCGATCGGTGAGCTCGTACGCCCGGGTGTTGTGTCGCAGGGGGATGCGGGTCAGGACGCCGGCCGCTTCGAGCTCACGCAAGCGAGTGGCGAGGATGTTGGTCGGCACGCCGAGGTCGCGCTGCAGGTCGCCGTATCGCTGCGGCCCCGCGAGCAGCCGTTCGACGACGAGCAGGGCCCATCGTGCTCCGACGACGTCCAGGGCCGCGGCCAGGTCGCTCACGCGGTCGGATCGACGTCCGGCTTCATCCAGAACGGCGAGTAGTGGTAGCCGTCGGGGTCGTCGAACTGGCGTTGGTACATGAACGGGTAGTCGTCGGTGTCACCGATCCGCCCGCCGGCAGCGCTGGCGCGCTCGACGAGCTCGTCGACCGCTTCGCGGCTCTCGAGGTCGAACGAGACCGTGACCTTCGAGGGGGTGTCGGGTCCGCCCACCAGCTCCTCGGCGCCGCCGACGCTGGCGTACATGGCGCGGCTGCCGAGCATGACGTACTGCTCGGGCGCGATGGCGAAGCAGGACACGTTGTCGTCAGACATCTCGGCGTTGAGGGTCCACCCGAGGGCGGCGTAGAAGGCGGTGGCGCGCTCGACGCTCTCGACCGGGCAGGTGATGAAGAGGCTCATGCGTTCGACACTTGCAAAATGCAAGTACTTCGTCAAGACCTCTGCCCTGATCTTCACGACTTCTTCTGCGGGACCCACGTCTCGGGCACCGTTCTGCTGTCAGCGGAACGCGGTGCCACGGGACCCGCGACGTGGCTACATTCGACGACATGGGTGAGGTCGTGCGGTTCCCGGTGCAGCAGCCAGACGCGCCCCCGGCGCCCGAGCGCCTGTGGCGCGAGATCGTCGGCGAGGAGCTCCATCGTGAGCGCGCGGCCCGCGGGGAACGGCTCAAGGACGTGGCCGAGAGGGCCGGGGTGTCCGTGCAGTACCTCTCCGAGGTCGAGCGCGGGCTCAAGGACCCGTCCTCGGAGATGCTGCAGGCCATCGCCGGCGCCCTCGACCTGAGCGTCCGGCGGCTCGCGGTGCGCGCCGGCCGGCCGGACGCCCTGGCCCTGGCTGCCTGACCGGGGCGGCTGCTCAGGCCAGCGCCGGCCCCTGCTCGCTCAGGACCAGGTCGACGAGCCCGTAGTCGACCGCGGCCTCCCCCGGCAGCACGAGCGTGCGGTCGGTGTCCTGCCGGATCTGCTCCGGCGTACGCCCGGTGTGCTGGGCGAGCACCTCCTCGAGCAGCAGGCGCACGCGGGCCACCTCGTCCGCCTCGAGGATCAGGTCGGGGATGGTCCCGCGACCCTGGGTCGCGGGCTGGTGCAGCACCACCCGACCGTGCGGCAGGATCGCGCGACGCCCCGGCGCTCCCCCGGCCAGCAGGACCGCCGCGGTCCACGCGGCCTGCCCGACGCAGACGGTCTCGATCGGCGGCTTCACGAACTGCATGGCGTCGTAGACCGCCAGCATCGCCGTGATCGATCCACCGGGCGAGTTGATGTAGAGGCTGATCGGGAGCTCGGGGTTCTCCGAGGCGAGGTGGAGCAGCTGGGCGATGACGGCGTTGGCGACGCCGTCGTCGATCTCCGTGCCGAGGTAGACGATCCGCTCGGACAGCAGCCGCGAGTAGAGGTCGAGGGTGCGCTCGCCGCGCGGCGTCTGCTGGACGACGTACGGGATCGTGTAGCTGCTCATCGCGAACCCGCCAGGCCCACCGCGCGCGAGCGCGCCGGCGTCACGTGGTCGACCGAGCTGATCACCTGGTCGACGAAGCCGTACGCCAGCGCGTCCTCGGCGCTGAACCACCGGTCGCGCCGCGAGTCGCGCTCGACGGTCTCGCGGTCCTGGCCGGTGTGCCCGGCGATCAGCCCGAGGACGGTGTCGCGGGTGTGCCGCAGGTCGTCGGCCTGGATCTCGATGTCGACGGCCGTGCCGCCGATGCCGGCCGAGCCCTGGTGGAGCAGCACGCGGGCGTGCGGCAGGGCGTACCTCTTGCCGGGCGCGCCCGCCGAGAGCAGGAACTGCCCGGCGCTCGCGGCCATGCCCATGGCGAGGGTGCTGACGTCGTTGGGGATCAGCTGCATGACGTCGTGGATGGCGAGCATCGACGACACCGAGCCGCCGGGCGAGCTGATCCAGAGGCTGATGTCGGCGCGCGGGTCCTCGGCGGACAGGAGCAGGAGCTGGTGCATGAGGCGGTTGCCGTTGCGCTCGCCGAGCTCCTCGCCGAGGACGATGATCCGCTGGTGCATCAGTCGCCGGACGAGCTCGTCCTCGATGCGTTCGGAGGTGGTGTGGGTGGTCATGCCGCCAGCGTGGCGCGCTGCGGCGCCTGGCCACAGGGCGTTCTGCTGCCCGTGGATCCGCTGGCAGCAGAACGCGGCCTAGCAGGCCGGCCGCGCGACCGGGCCACCCGCCCGGCCCGAGCGCACGGCACGCCTGCGGATACGTTGCTGAGCCATGTCGACCCTCTCGGAGACCCAGGAAGAACGCGGCCTCGCCCGCCTCGCACAGCGCAGTGCCGCATGGACCGAGAAGTGGTTCCCCGACGCCTATGTCTTCGCCCTCGCCGGCGTCGTGCTCGTGTCGGTGGCCGCGATGGCCAACGGGTCGAGCCCCACCACGGTGGCCGAGACCTTCGGCGGCGGCTTCTGGGACCTCGCCACCTTCACGCTGCAGATGGCGATGGTCGTRCTCACCGGGTACGTCGTCGCGACCTCACCGCCGGTCGCGCGGATCATCGAGCGGACCGCGCTCTACCCCTCGACGCCGCGCGGTGCCGTGGCGTTCGTGGCGCTGCTGTCGTGCCTGGTCTCGATGGTCAACTGGGGCCTCAGCCTGGTCTTCAGCGGCCTGCTCGCCCGGGCGATCGCCCGCCGGCCCGACCTGCGCACCGACTACCGCGCCCTCGGCGCGGCGGCGTACCTCGGCCTCGGTGCCGTGTGGGCGCTCGGCCTCTCGTCGTCCGCCGCCCAGCTGCAGGCCACCCCCGAGTCGCTGCCGCCCGAGCTGCTCGAGATCACCGGCGTGCTCGACTTCGGCGCGACGATCCTCACCTGGCAGTCGCTCGTGATGGCCGCTGTCCTGATCGCCCTCAGCGTCGTCGTCGCGTGGGCGTCGGCACCGCAGGGCGACGCGATCCGCTCGGCCGAGGACATGGAGGTCGACCTCTCCGACTCCGTCGAGCCGCTGGCCCCGCAGACCCGTCCCGGTGAGCGGCTGGAGTACTCCCGGATCCTGCCGATCCTCATCGGCCTGCTCACCCTCGGCTGGCTCGTCCAGCAGCTCGCGACCCTGCCGTTCCTCACGGTGATCAGCAGCCTCAACGGTTACCTCATGGTCTTCCTGATCCTCGGCCTCGTCCTCCACGGCACCCCGCGCGGCTTCCTCAACGCGGTCACCAAGGCGGTGCCGACCACTGCCGGAGTGCTGGTGCAGTTCCCGCTGTACGCCGCGATGGCCGCGGTGCTGACCCGCGCGGAGGGCCGCGGCGGGGTCACCGTCTCCGAGCACCTCGCCGACCTGTTCACCAACATCGGCGGCGGCGGTGCGTTCGCCGTCGTCATCGCCATCTACACCGCGCTGCTCGGCCTCCTCGTCCCCTCGGGCGGCGGCAAGTGGCTCGTCGAGGCGCCGTACGTCATGCAGTCGGCGACCGACGTCGGGATGAATCTCGGCTGGACCGTGCAGATCTACAACGCCGCCGAGGCCCTCCCCAACCTGGTCAACCCGTTCTTCATGCTCCCGCTGCTGGCCGTGCTCGGCGTCCGGGCGCGCGACCTCGTCGGCTTCACGTTCCTGCAGTTCCTCTTCCACCTGCCGGTGGTGCTGCTCCTGCTGTGGCTCCTCGGGATGACCTTCGAGTTCGTGCCCCCCGTCATGCCCTGACGACCACACGCCGGCGGGTCTAGCGTGGGCGGGTGACCGACGACGAGCTCCGTCGCGCCGCCGACGCGGCGATGCTGCCGATCGTCACGTCGCTGGCGCCCGCCGGCGTCATCGGAGCGCACTGGCTGCCTGATCGCGCCGGGGACCCCGTCGTGTGGATCCGGGTGCAGAGCGAGGCCGGACGCGTCATGGTCGAGTCCTTCAGCTGGGTGCTCCCCCAGGTGCAGGTCATCCTGTCCCGCCTCGGGCTGCCGTCGGACAAGGTCATGGCGCTGCGCATCGAGGTGACGTCCGCGGAGGCCGAGGACCACCTCTTCGGCAACTGAACCGGTCGTCTGCTGCAATACCTGCATGCATCAAGGCTCTCCCTACCGCGGCGCCCGCTGATGGCGCTGGTCGACCACGACGCCGGCCTCCTCGTCACCGCGGCCCCCGGCACCGGCAGCACCGCCCTCCGCGAGGCGCTGATCTCAGAGCGGGGCGCGACCGAGGTCGTCGGGTCGCAGCAGGCCCGGCAGGTGGGCGTGGACGCCAAGCACGCGACCGTCCGGCAGCTCGTCGAGGCGGGGGTGGTGGACCCCGGGCACGGGATGCGCATCGTGACGACGACCCGCAACCCGTTCGACTTCTACGTCGCTGAGCACACCAGGACGCGGACGCGGTGGGTGCACGAGCTGCGCCGCCCCGACTCCTGGGTCCACGACGTGCCGGACGCCGTCGACCGCATCGTCGACGCGGTGACCCTGGACTTCGACCCGTGGCTCGAGCGGGTCATCGGCAGCGCCGTGCGGCCGCTGCGGATCAACCGCGGCCATGTCGCCGAGGCGGACGTCGTGCTGCGCATGGAGCACCTGGAGGCAGACGTCCGTGAGCTCCTCGGCCTCGACCTGCCCGTGCCGCCGACCAACGTCACGGACCGCGAGCGCGCCTACTGGCGCTCCTACTCGGTCGCGAGCCGCCGGCTGGTGGAGACGGCCCACGCCGAGGACCTGGAGCGGTTCGGCTACGCCTTCTGACCCGACCCGGGCGGGCGGCCCCCCTCAGCGACGCCGGATCCGGATCGGCCCCTTGGCGGTCGCGGGGTCGACGACGTGCCCGGCCTGGGTGATGTCGACCTCGCCGCGGTCCACGAGCCGCCGGGCGGCGCGACGGGCCGGCTCCATCAGGTCGCGCCACGAGTCCTCGTCGCCGACCGCGCGAGCCGCGTCGGACGGGCAGATCGTCGACGTACGCGCCCGCTGCGCGAGCAGGTCGAGGATCGACTCCTCCAGCCTGCGATCCACGTCGGACACGCCCCGCTTGCGACACGCGGTCGAGCAGTAGCGCACCTGGTCCCAGTCGCGTTCCCACTTCTTGCGCCACTCGATGGTGCGCCCGCACGACTGGCAGGTCTTCGGCTCCGGGGGCATGCTCCCCAGTGTGCCGGGCACCGCCAGCCCGGCCTGTGACCCTTCCCTCAGCGGGCCGCTCCGCGGCATAGCCGGACCCGGTGGGTGGTTGTGCCCGGCGTACGTCCCCGCAAGAAGCAAGCAGATCAGCAACGGAAGGCAGTCCCATGCGCGCACTCGTCCAGCCCCGGTTCGGCGACCCGGCCGAGGTCCTCTCGGTCCAGGAGGTGCCGAACCCCGAGCCCGGTCCGGGTGAGGCGCTCGTGCGGGTGCTCCTCTCCCCGATCCACAACCACGACCTCTGGACGGTTCGCGGCAGCTACGGCTTCAAGCCCGAGATGCCCGCGCGCGCCGGCACCGAGCTGGTGGGTGTCGTCGAGTCACTCGGCGAGGGCGTCGAGGGACTCGAGGTCGGCCAGCGCGTCGCCATCGGCGGTGCGTTCGGCGCCTGGGCGGAGTACGTCGTGGCCCCCGCGAAGGGTCTCATCCCGGTGCCCGACGAGATGCCCGACGAGGCCGCGGCCCAGCTGGTCTCGATGCCCTTCAGCGCCATCGCGCTGCTGGACTTCCTCGAGGTGTCCGAGGGCGACTGGATCGTCCAGAACGCCGCCAACGGCGCCGTGGGTCGGATGGTCGCCCAGCTGGCCGTCGCGCGTGGCGTCCGGGTCCTCGGGCTCGTACGCCGCTCCGCCGGCGTCGACGAGCTGCGCGAGCAGGGCATCGGTGACGTCGTCGCGACCGACGACGACGGGTGGCGTGAGCGCGTGCGCGAGGTCGTGGGTGACGGCAAGGTCGTCGCCGGCGTCGACTCGGTCGGCGGAAGCGCGGCCGGCGACGTCGTGTCGCTCCTGGCCGAGGACGGCGTGCTCGTCGTCTTCGGGGCGATGGCCTCCCCCACCCTCGAGATCGGGTCGGGCGAGGTCATCTTCAAGCAGGTCGTCATCAAGGGCTTCTGGGGCAGCAAGGTCTTCCCGGCGATGGACCGCGAGAAGCGGGCCGCACTGATGGGCGAGCTGGTCGCCGGCATCACCTCGGGCGTGGTCACGCTCCCCGTCGAGGAGGTCTACCCCCTCGAGGAGATCTCCGCCGCCGCGCGTGCGAGCTCCGAGCCGGGTCGGCGCGGCAAGATCCTGCTGCGCCCGTGACTCCCCGGCCCTGACGCGGCCGTGGTCCCGAGGACCGGCGGTCCCGGCCCCTAGGCTGGGACCGCCGGTCAACGGCACCTACCGAGGGAGAACGATGGGCCGAGCACTGGGCGGGACACTCGCCGCTGCCGCGCTGCTGCTGGCGGCCTGCGGGACCGACACCTCCCCCACCTCGGCGAGCGACGCGACCACGTCGCCCTCTCCCGAGGCGTCGGAGACGTCACCGGGGACGCCGTCTGCATTCCCGTCGGACTCCCCGTCCGAATCGCCCTCTGCGTCGGCAGAGTCGCCCTCCCCGGCGCCTGCGCCCGATGGGCCGCCGTTCCCGGAGTCGACCGACCCGCAGACCGCCGAGCCGTCGGGCGAGTGGGACCTGCAGCTGGTCGACGTACGCGTGGGTGAGCACGACGGCTTCGACCGCGTCGTGCTTGAGCTCAGCGGCACAGCGACCCCGGGCTGGGGCGTCGCGTGGAGCGACGAGGCGGTCGCCGAGGGCAGTGGCGACGTCGTGCCGCTCGAGGGCGACCACGTGCTGACCATCAGCGCGTCCGGCACCGCCATGCCCGAGCCGGGTTCCTTCGAGGTGCCCGCGCGCCTGGGGCCCGCCGGCGCCGTGGCCGAGGTGCAGGTCAACGGCTGGTTCGAGGGCTACACCCAGGTCTTCGCAGGCGTCGAGGGCGACGAGCGGCCGTTCCGGGTCTTCACGCTCACCGACCCGCCACGCCTCGTCGTCGACATCGCCGACTGACCGCCCGAGTCCGCCCGGTCACGGCGCCGTCGCGAGGAGCTCCTGCAGCTCCATCGGGTCAGCCCGCCTCGACGGTCACGGTGACGGATCCGTCCATCCGGGCGATCTGCTCCGCGGCGCCACGCTCGAGCCGGCCGATGACGACGATGCCGGGATAGAAGGACTGGTCGCCGTGGTAGAGGACGAGGTCGTTGCCCGGTGCGTAGTAGCCGAGGTCCCCGACAGAGGGGTCGGCGCCGTCKRGCTGGCCGTCGAGGGACAGCGGCGAGGGCAGCGGGCCGGTCTTCTCCACGCCACCGTGGTCGGTCATGTCGACGGTCACCGGCAATTGGGCGAGGAGGTCGTCGGCCGCGGCGCTGTCGTCGAGGGTGGCGGCGAACCGGAGGTCGCCGAGGGTCAGGTGGATCTGCATGTCGCTCCCGTCGTCGGTGGGTGTGGGATTGGCGTGGGTCGGCTCCGAACGGCCGCCGCTGGGCGATGCCGGGGCTCCAGTGCCCGGATCCGAACGTTCGTCCCGGTCCTGGTCTCCGCAGGCACCGAGGGCCAGAGCGAGGGCAGCCAGCGTGGCGACGCCCGCCCGCGCAGGGTTGCCCGTCATGGGAGCAGCAGCACCTTGGTGGCGGTGCCTGACTACCTGGCGCATGGCACTGGGCTCCTCCTCGTCGTCCATGGTTCCTGCGTGGGGCTGGGCGGCGTGCTGGTGCCGCCTCGACATCGAGTGAACCCGCCTGCGGACGGGTGTGGGAGTCCCTGTCGAGGGGTGCACCGACAGGGCACCCTTCATGGCTACGGGGCGGCTCTGCACCGGCCTAGTCTCGACGTCGTGGACAACCGAGACGACGTGCGCGAGTTCCTCACCACCCGCCGCGCCCGCATCACCCCGGAGCAGGTCGGGTTGCCGACCACCGGCAGCCGCCGCGTGAAGGGGCTGCGCCGCAGCGAGGTCGCGACGCTGGCCGGCCTGAGCGTGGAGTACTACGCCCGGCTCGAGCGGGGCCAGATCGCCGGCGCCTCGTCCAGCGTCCTGGAGGCGCTGGCGCGGGCGCTGCAGCTCGACGAGACCGAGCGCGCCCACCTGTACGACCTCGCACGTGCCGCGGACGGCATCCCCACCAGCAGCCGTCCTCGTCGTCGTRCGCCGGCGAAGGCCGCGTCGCGTCTCAGCCTGCGGTGGGCCCTCGAGGCCATCACCGACGGTGTCGCCTTCGTCCGCGACCCCCACCAGAACCTGCTGGCGACCAACACCCTCGGCCGCGCGTTCTACTCGCCCGTCGTCGGCGACGACGACGAGCAGGCTCGAGGTCGTACGCCGAACCTCGCCCGCTTCCAGTTCCTCGACCCCGCCGCGCGGGACTTCTACCCCGACTGGGACCTCTTCGCCGAGATGTGCGTGGGCATCATGCGCACCGAGGCGGGTCGCGACCCGCACGACCGCGGCCTGCAGGACCTCGTGGGCGAGCTCTCCACCCGCAGCGAGACGTTCCGCCGCCTCTGGGCAGCGCACGACGTCCGCACCCACGGCACCGGCACGAAGCGCTTCCAGCACCCGGTCGTGGGTGAGCTCACCCTCGCCTACGAGGAGCTCGCCATCACCGCCGAGCCGGGCCTCGTCCTGCTCGTCTACACGGCCGAGCCCGGCTCGCCCTCCGCCGAACGACTCCGGCTGCTCGCCTCCTGGGCAGCGTCGGAGCAGGCAACCGCCCACTCCCCCCACCCCCAGGAAGAGTCCTCCACCCCATGAAGCTCACCCGCAGCTCCGCCGACACCGCCCCCGGCCCCGCCGACTGGTTCACCGGCGACGTCTACATCGACGGCATCCGCAACCCCGACGACCAGTCCGCCGTCGGCTGCGCCCACGTCCGCTTCACCCCCGGAGCCCGCACCGCGTGGCACCACCACCCCAAGGGCCAGACCCTCTACGTCACCGATGGCATCGGCTACGTCGCCCGCCGCGGCCAGGACGGCACGAGCCAGCCGCAGGAGATCCGACCCGGCGACGTGGTCTACATCGAGCCCGGCGAGGAGCACTGGCACGGCGCGACCGCCGGTCGCTTCATGGCCCACGTCGCCATCCAGGAGGCCGACGACCAGGGCGAGGTCGTGACCTGGCTCGAGCACGTCACCGACGACGACTACGCCGCGCAGGGCTGACGGCAGAGCAGCACGACCACCAGCCCTTGGGAGGTCCCGCTGGGGGCGTGCGCGCTCGTAGCGTCCATCTCGGCGCGCAGCGCCACGCGCCGGGAGGTGGCGCGCGAGCCGGGGGGACAGATGACGCACGACCACGCGAGAGATGCAGGGGCCGGTACCCGGCCCGTCGAGCTCGGAGCCACGACGAACGAGCAACGGCGCGAGCTCATCGTGCTGTCCGGGCAGGCCACGGCCGCAGCGGGCGACGTACCTGCTGCGCTGGGCCTCGCCCGTGACGTCGGCGGCCGGCTGCCGCACCCCGGCAGCGGCAGCACCGCGTTCCTGTGGTCGGCCCTCGCCAGCGTCGCCGCCGCCGACCTGACCGTCGCGCGGGTGCTGGAGCCGCACCTGGACGCCCACGCCATCCTCGGGCAGGCGGGCGAGGAGGCCGGGGACGGGACCTGGGGCGTGTTCGCCGCCGAGGGGCCGGGCGAGCCGTTGCGGGCGACGCCGAGCGGGTCGTCGTACGTCCTCGACGGGCGCAAGCACTGGTGCTCTCTCGGGGGCGAGCTCGACCACGCGCTGATCAGCGCGTGGGTCGGCCAGCAACGACAGCTCTTCGCCGTCGACCTCGACCACCCGGACGTGACGGCCGTGGCCGGGACGTGGGTGGCGCGCGGGCTCACCGCGGTCGACTCGGGTCCCCTCGACCTGGACGGGGTGGACGCGCGCGCCGTCGGGGCGCCCGGGTGGTACCTCGAGCGGCCCGGGTTCGCGTGGGGTGCGATCGGCGTGGCCGCCGTCTGGTTCGGCGGGGCGGTGGGGGTCGCGAGGCGCATGGTGGCGGCATCCGGCACGCGTGAGCCCGACCAGGTGGCGTTGATGCACCTCGGCGCCGTCGACGCGCGGCTGCACGGCGCCCGGGCCGTGCTGGAGCAGGCGGCCGCGGCGCTCGACGCCGGCAACCTCGCCGGACCGGTCGGCTGGCGGGCCGCACTGCGCGTGCGTGAGGTGGTCGCCGACGCGTCCGAGGACGTCCTGCGGCGTGCCGCGCATGCCCTGGGGCCCGGTCCCCTGGCCACCGACGAGGCGCACGCGCGCCGGGTGGCCGACCTCGAGCTCTACCTCCGCCAGTGGCACGCCGAGCGCGACCAGGCGTCCCTCGGGCGGCAGCTCCTCGACGACCCGGGGTCGGGCTGGTGATCGCTCCCCGCTTCCGGCACGACCACCCCGGTACGACGGCCGGGTCGTGGTCGGACGTCCTGGCGAGCGTGCCGACCCTCGAGCTGCCGGGGTCGCGCAGCCGCGTCGTGGTCGTGGGCGGGCACCCCGACGACGAGACTCTCGGGGCGGGCGGCCTGCTGCACACCGCCGCGCGCGCGGGTCGGAGCGTCGAGGTCGTGACTGCGACGGCCGGTGAGGGCTCGCACCCGCACTCGCCCACCCACTCCCCCGGCCGGCTCGCGGAGGTGCGCCGGGCGGAGCTGCGTCGCGCCACGGAGGTCCTCGCCCCGGACGCGCACGTCACCTGCCTCGACCTCCCCGACGGCGCGGTGGCCGAGCACGAGGAGGAGCTGGTGGCGGCACTCGTCGAGACGATCGGCACCGATGGTGCCGACGTGCTCCTCTGCGCGCCGTGGCGCGGCGACGGCCACCCCGACCACGAGGCGGTGGGGCGGGCCGCCGCGACCGCCGCCCACCGCACCGACGCGCTCCTGTGGGAGTACCCCGTCTGGTGGTGGCACTGGGGTCGCCCGGACGACCTCGCACGGGCCCCCGTTGCGCGGCTGCCGCTGTCGGCAGAGGCCATGACGGCGAAGCGGGCGGCCGTCGACGCCCACGGGAGCCAGGTCCGGCCGCTCTCGGCCGCGCCCGGTGACGAGGTGCTCCTCGGCCCCGACCTGCTCGCCCACTTCGGCCGAGACCACGAGGTGTTCCTGGTCGGCGGACCCGAGGCCGACGACGAGTCCCTCGACCGGGTCCACCGCGAGCGAGCCGACCCGTGGGACGTCGACTCCTTCTACGAGCGCCGCAAGCGTGCCGTGTCGCTGGCGAGCCTGCCGCGGGAGCACTACCCGCTCGCCCTCGAGGTGGGCTGCTCGGTCGGCGCGCTGGCCATCGACCTCGCGACCCGCACCGACCGGCTGCTGGCCGTCGACGACAGCCCCACGGCCGTCGACCTCGCCCGTCGGCGTACGGCCGGCATCGACGGGCTCGAGGTGCGGCTGGCCCGGGTGCCGGACGAGTGGCCGGCCGCCCGCTACGACCTGGTGTCGGTGTCCGAGGTCGGCTACTTCCTCAGCCCCCGACGGCTCGCGGAGCTGGTCCGGCTCTGCCTCACCTCACTGGCCGACGACGGTCACGTGCTCCTGTGCCACTGGCGCCACCAGCCCGTCGGCTGGCCCCTGGCCGGGCCGGCGGTCCACGACATGTTCGTCGACGCCTTCCTGGCTGCGGGAGGTCGGGTGCTGGTCGAGCACCAGGAGCCCGACTTCCTGCTGCACGTGCTGGGACGGTCCTCGTGACGCGTCCTGACGCCGTGGCCGTCGTCGTGCCGGCCCGCGACGAGGAGGTCCTGCTGCCCGCCTGCCTCGACGCGGTCGCGGCCGCCGTCGACGCGCTGGGCACGGCGTACCCGGACGTCCCCACGCGGGTCGTGGTCGTCCTGGACGCGTGCCGCGACGGCTCCGACCGGGTGGTGCGCGACCGCGACGGCGTCGTCGCGGTCACCACCCTCGCCGGCTGCGTCGGCGTCGCCAGGTCGGAGGGCGTCGAGGCGGCCGCGGCGTGGGCGGCCGGCATCGGCAGCCGCTCCCTGTGGGTGGCGAGCACCGATGCCGACAGCGTCGTCCCGCGACACTGGCTGACCTCGCACCTCGCGTGGGCCGCCGACGGCGTCGGCCTCGTGGTCGGCACCGTCGAGCCGCGGCCCGGTGACCTGCCCGCCGGAGCGCTGTCGGCCTGGCACCAACGCCACACCACCGCGGACGGCCACGACCACGTGCACGGCGCCAACCTCGGCTTCACGCTGGACGCCTACCGGGCGGCGGGCGGGTTCCCGCTCCTGCCCACGCACGAGGACGTCGGGCTGGTGACGGCGATGCGCGAGGCCGGAGTGCCGTCCCTGGCGACCGGCGCCGTGCCGGTCGTCACCTCGGGACGCCGGACCGGCCGTGCCCCCGACGGCTTCGCGCACTACCTCGACGGTCTCGGCGCCTGAGGCTCAGCCGACCGTCATCTCCCCCAGCTCGTTCCAGCCGTCCTGGTCGACCTCGGTGCTGACGATCTCGGGCGTGCGGGTGAGGTACTGCGGGAGCTCGGCCTGGGCGGCCTTGAAGTGGTCGGAGCCGACGTGCGCCCCGCCGGCGTCGCCGTCACGGAAGGCCTCGACGAGGACGTACTCGTTCGGGTCCTCGAGGCTGCGCGACCACTCGAACCACAGGCAGCCGTCCTCGGCGCGGGTGGCCTCGGTGAAGGCCCGCGACAGCCGGGGCCAGTCGTCGGCGTGCTCGGGCTTGATCGGGAACTTGGCGGTGATGAAGATCAAGGCGTCTCCTCGGTGCGTCGGGCTCGGCTCACTTCCCCCGACCCTACGAGCCTCGCCTAGGCTGTCGCCGATCGCCATGACACCGAACACCCGCACCCGCCGGCTGCTGCTCGTCGTCGACGCCCCGTCGCTGCTGCACCGCAACCACCACGCGCGGTCGCACACCGGGCTGCGCGACCGGCAGGGTCGCCCGATCTGGGCCCTGCACGGGATGCTGCGCCAGATCCTCGAGTCGATCGACTCCTTCGCCCCCGACGCCGTCGTCTTCGGCCTCGACGACCGGTCCGGGTCGATGCGCCGCGACCTCTACCCCGACTACAAGGCCGGCCGGGCGGAGAAGGACCCCGAGCTGATCGACCAGCTCGACCGCGCGGCCGCCCTGCTCGACGCGCTGGGGCTGGCCACCCTGACCCCGCCGGGCCTGGAGGCCGACGACGTCAACGCCTCGGGTGCCACCTGGGCGACGGCCAACGGCTGGGACTGCGTGATCATCACCTCCGACCGCGACGCCTTCGCCCACATCAGCCACCACACGCGGGTGCTGCGGCTCATCGACGGCGGGATCCACGGCTCGCCCACGCTCAACCCGGCGAGCCTGTTCAACATGTACGGCGTGCGCCCGGCCAACTACCTGGCCTTCGCCGCGCTGCGCGGCGACAGCAGCGACAACCTGCCCGGCGTGCAGGGCATCGGCGAGAAGACCGCCGCGATCCTGCTCGACGTCGCCGGCTCGATGGACGCCGCGTGGTCGGACATCGACCACAACGGCGGCACCGCCCTCCTCGGCGCGCTCGACGACTGGTCGGCCGAGACCGGCGGGCGTCGCGTCGGCGCCACCGTCGTACGCCGCCTCTCGGCCCCGGGTGCCCGCGAGCGCTACGAGTTCAACGTGCAGATGATGTCCGGGCGCGACGACCTCGACCTCGGCCTGACCCCCGACGTCCCCGGCTCGCGCGGGCTGCTGCCGCTCGACCTCGACCGGGTCACCCAGGTGGTCGGCTTCCTCGACAACGACTTCACCACCGACTTCGCGGTGCGGGTGCTGACCAGCCGCCCGGCGTCAGGCTGACTGCTCGTCCTGGCCCTCACCCAGCTGCGCCCGCAGCCGGTCCACCTCGTCCTCGAGCTCGAGGACACGCGCGATGCCGACGAGGTTGAGCCCCTCGGCGAGCAGGTCGCGGATGCGCTCGAGCCGGACCACGTCGTCGTCGCTGTAGAGGCGGCTGCCGCCCGACGTCCGGTCGGGCGTCAGCAGCCCGCGGCGCTCATAGACGCGGAGGTTCTGGATCTCCATCGACACCATCGAGGCGGCCACGGAGATCGCGTAGACGCCGTCGTCGCTGGCAGCCACCGAGCACCTCCTGACCCCACGAAATTCTTCACCGGACGGCTTGATCCTGCCTCATCTCGTGGGTATAACAAACCTGTATCCATCAATACAGGTCGTGGACCGCAGGGCTTGCAGGTCCACCCGGCAGATCCAGGAGGAGACGATGTTGCTTCGAACCACCGACCCGTTCCGTGACCTCGACCGGCTCACCCAGCAGCTGCTGGGCACGACCAACCGTCCCGCGGTCATGCCGATGGACGCGTGGCGCGAGGGCGACCGCTTCGTGATCGAGTTCGACCTGCCCGGCGTCAACACCGACAGCATCGACCTCGACGTCGAGCGCAACGTCCTCACCGTGCGCGCCGAGCGGGTGGCCCGCAACGGGGACTGGGAGCCGCTGGCCTCCGAGCGTCCCCGCGGCGCGTTCAGCCGTCAGCTCGTGCTGGGCGACAACCTCGACCTCGACCGCATCGAGGCGGCGTACGCCGACGGGGTGCTGCGGCTGGTCGTCCCGGTCGCGGAGAAGGCCAAGCCCCGCAAGATCGAGATCGCGCAGTCGGGCTCGGACCGCGGCGAGCACGCCCAGCTGACCGTCTGACCAGCCGACCCACCCATCCCTGGTCGCGGGGTCGCAGCCCTTGCGCAGTGTGCTGCGGTCCCGCGGCCGACCCGCCCGCACCTAGGTCGCGACGTGCTGCTCAGGATCCGCCTGCTGGTGGAGATCGAGCGACAACAACCGGGCCGCGAGGTCCACCGCGGGGCCGAGGAGCAGGATCACGGCGAGCGTGCCGACGCCCACCGTCGCGCCCAGCAGCCACCCGCCCAGCGCTCCCCCGCCCTGCACCACGCTGTAGCTCCACTTGAAGGGCACCGGCGGGTCCCACGCCAGCGCGGCCGCCTCGGCCGGCCCGGCGCCGGTGTGGCTGCCGAGGTAGAGCGCGATGCCCAGCGCCAGCACGGGGAAGGCCGCCGTCAGGAGGGCCGCCCGCCACCCCAGCGCGTCGGGCGTCGTGATCAGGTCCAGCACCACCGAGACCGTCACCCCGACCAGCACGACCTGCACCACCGTGCCGATCCCCGGGTAGACCTTCCGGAGCGCCGCCAGCGCCACCAGCACGACGCCGACGACGAGGTTGACGATCCAGAAGTCGACCCCGGTCGTGATGGCCAGACCGTTGACGAAGGTCGAGTAGCCGTCCGACCCCAGGTCGGCCGCCAGCAGCAGCGCGACACCGATGCCCAGGACGACACATCCGACGAGGAGCATGGCCGTACGCCGGGGGCTGGGGATCACGGGCGACAGCATCTCAGGCAGTCCACCTGCATCGGGCGCTACGGTCGCGCAGTGGGAGCGGGATGGGAGCCGATGACGCCGGGCCTGCTCGTGCTGCCCAGCGGGCGCACGCTCCGCGGGTGCCCGCTGGTCGACGTGGGCGACGCCGGCAGACCGGACTTCGGGCTCCACCTGGCAGCCGAGGCTCCTCCTCCGCCCAGCTGGCCGTCGCGCTGGATCCGCTGGCGGGACTTCCGGACGCCCTCCGACCCCGAGGACGCGCGGGAGGCACTCGTCGACGTCTGGCGACGGTCGTCCGAGCAACGTGTCGAGGTCGCCTGCCGCGGTGGTCGGGGTCGCACCGGGACGGCCCTCGCCTGCCTCGCGGTCATCGATGGCGTGCCCGCGCACGAGGCGGTGGCCTTCGTGCGCCGCTCCTACCACCCGGCAGCCGTGGAGACGCCGTGGCAGAGGCGGTTCGTCCAGCAGTTCGGCAGGCCCTGACGTCCCGGTGAACACCCGGCGACCCCTCGCCGAACCCGGCGGCACCGGCCTTCCGCACCAGGACGACCCCGTCGTACGTTGGCGACCCTCTCTCGGAAGGCATCACCCATGCGCTCACGGCCCACCCGCCTCGCCCTCGCCGCCGTCGCGGCCCTCGCCGTCGCCGGACTCGGCGCTCCCTCCCTGACCTCGCCCGCCGCCGCGGGCCCGGGCAAGGCGGCCATGGCCAAGCCCGCCAAGCCCGGCAAGACGACCGAGGTCCGCTTCGCCACCTTCAACGCCTCGCTCAATCGCGGCACTGCGGGCCAGCTGGTCGCGGACCTGTCGGCGCCGGGCAACGCGCAGGCGGCCGGCGCCGCGGAGACGATCCAGCGCGCCGACGCGGACGTCATCCTCGTCAACGAGTTCGACTACGCCGAGGACGGCGAGGCAGCCGAGCTGTTCCGCGACAACTACCTCGCGGTGGGCCAGAACGGCGCCGCACCGCTCGACTACCCCTACTACTACGTCGCGGAGTCCAACACCGGCATCCCGAGCGGGTTCGACCTCAACAACGACGGCGTGATCGGTGGCGGCGACGACGCCTACGGCTTCGGCCTGTTCCCGGGCCAGTACGGCCTGGTCGTCTACTCGAAGTACCCGATCGCCGTCGACGACGTCCGCACCTTCCAGCACTTCCTGTGGAAGGACATGCCGGGCGCCGTGCTACCCGACGACCCGGCCACTGCCCCGCCGGCGGACTGGTACTCCCCCGCCGAGCTGGACGTCTTCCGGTTGTCCTCGAAGTCGCACTGGGACGTGCCGATCAAGCTGCCCGGCCGCAAGCCCGTCCACTTCCTCGTCTCCCACCCGACGCCGCCCAGCTTCGACGGGACCGAGGACCGCAACGGTCGGCGCAACCACGACGAGATCCGCTTCTGGGCCGACTACGTCAGCGGCGGAAGGGCTGCGTCGTACATCTACGACGACGAGGGCGGGACGGGTGGCCTGGGCCGCGGCCAGGACTTCGTGATCGCGGGCGACCAGAACGCCGATCCGGTCGACGGGGACTCGTACGACGATGCGATCCGGCAGCTGCTCGACCACCCGCGGATCCAGGACCCGACGCCCATCTCGACGGGCGCGGTCGAGGCGACGCTGCGTGACAAGGGCATCAACCTCACGCACCAGGGCCCGGCGGAGCGCGACACCGCCGACTTCGCCGACAACGCGCCCGGCAACCTCCGGGTCGACTACGTCCTGCCCAGCGAGCGACTGGCGGTCCGCGACACCGGCGTCTACTGGCTGCCGTCCACCGACCCGCTGTTCGCCCGCCTGATCGGGGTCTTCCCCTTCCCGGTGACCGACCACCGCCTGGTGTGGCTCGACGTCAGCACCGGTCGAGCGCACGGGCACTGATCCCGCAGCCGCTTCGCCGAGGGGCCCGCGGACGTTCACCTGACGTCCACCTGCAGGCCCCTCGGGGGGCCACCCGGATGACGAGAGTCGGCCTGTCCGTCCCGACGACATCCGGAGACTCCCCCCATGCCGCTTCGCCCTCCCACGAGCCCGAGCCAGACCCCGATCCAGACCTCGATCCCGCCCCGCACGCTGCTGCCGATGGTCGGCCAGACCCACGGCAACCGCAGCGCCGTGACCTGTCACCTGCGCTGCGGTGACGCCTGCTCCGCCCCGGTGCCCAACACCACCGAGACGTCGTACTTCCGCGACGTCGCCGCCACGGTCCTGAGCCGCCGCTCCGTCGTCGGCACCGGGGTCTCCGTCGCCGCTCTCACCGCGGTCCCGATGGCTCGCGCGGCCGCCACTCCTGCCGGTCCCAAGCCGGGCAAGGGGGGTCACGGCAAGCCCGGCCACCTGCCGTTCACCCCGATCGCGCCTGTCGCCACCACGGTCGACAGCGTCACGGTCCCGGCCGGCTACCGCTGGGACCCGATCCTGCGGTGGGGCGACCCGATCCTCCCCGGGGCGCCCACCTTCGACGGCACCCGCCAGACGCCCGAGGCGCAGGCCGGACAGTTCGGCTACAACAACGACTACCTCGACATCATCGAGACCAACCGCGCCGGCACCGAGGCGCTGCTCGTGTGCAACCACGAGTACACCAACGAGGGCATCATGTTCGCGCCCGGCACCGACCCGGCGACCGTGATCCGCACGGCCTGGGCCGCGCACGGCATGTCGGTCGTCGAGCTCCGGCGCCGCCGGCGCGGCGACGTCTGGACGTACGTCCCGGGCGCACGCCTGAACCGCCGGATCACCCTCGACACCCCGTTCACCGTGGACGGTCCGGCCGCCGGGTCCGACCTGCTGAAGACGGCGGCCGACCCGACCGGTCGCACGGTCCGCGGGACGATGAACAACTGCGCCGGCGGTACGACGCCGTGGGGCACCGTGCTGTCGGGTGAGGAGAACTTCAACCAGTACTTCCGCGCCACCGGCACGGACCCCAAGGAGACCCGCTACGGCCTCTCCGCCACGCAGGACTCGCGCAACTGGCGCTCGGTCGACCCGCGTTGGGACGCCACGACTGCCGACTACCGCAACGAGCCCAACCGCTTCGGGTGGATCGTCGAGGTCGACCCGAGCGACCCGTCCTCGACGCCGGTGAAGCACACCGCGATGGGGCGCTTCAAGCACGAGGGCGCGAACGTGATCGTCAACCGCGGCGGCCACGTGGTGGCCTACATGGGTGACGACGAGCGCTTCGACTACGTCTACCGCTTCGTCTCCCGCGACACCATGCGCCCCGGCAACAGCCCGAAGGCCCGACGCCACAACCTCACGCTGCTGAGCGAGGGCGACCTGTCGGTGGCCCGCTTCACCGGCGACGGCCTCGAGGACGGCGTCAGCGACGGCTCCGGCGAGTGGATCCCGCTCACCCGCGGCGGCCAGTCGATGGTCGCCGGGTTCTCGCTGGAGGAGGTGCTGGTCTACACGCGCCTGGCCGCCGACGCCGTCCAGCCCACCAAGATGGACCGCCCGGAGGACGTCGAGCCCAACCTCCACAACGGCCGCATCTACGTCGCCTGCACCAACAACACCGACCGCGGCAAGGTCGGCAAGGAGGGCCCCACCGAGCCCAACCCGCGCCCGGCCAACAAGGACGGCCACGTCGTGGAGATGATCCCGACCGGCGGTGACCACACGGCCGACACGTTCGGGTGGAACCTGTTCCTGATCTGTGGCGACGAGGCCTCGGCCGGGCGCTACTTCGGCGGCTGGACGGGTCCGGTCTCGCCCATCTCCTGCCCCGACAACGTCGCCTTCGACAGCCTGGGCAACCTGTGGGTCTCCACGGACGGCCAGCCGAGCGCGATCAAGGTGAGCGACGGCCTGTTCAAGGTGCCCGTCGAGGGTCCCGAGCGCGGTCACGTGCAGCAGTTCCTGGCCGTGCCGTCCGGCGCCGAGACCTGCGGTCCGGTCGTCCGCGACCGCGACGACTCGGTGTTCGTCGCCGTCCAGCACCCGGGCGAGGACGGCTCGTGGGCCGCCCCGCAGTCGCGCTTCCCCGACTACGTGCCCGCCGGCGCGGCACCCGCCGCCGGGCAGTTCGCCGGCCCGCGCCCGACGGTCGTGCAGGTCACCCGCGCCTAGGTCCCCCTACGATCGACCCGTGCCGCGGCCCCTCACCACCACCGCCGGGGTCGCGGTCGGGTCGACGGCGCTGCTCGCCCTGGCGGTCGCACAGGGCTGGCTCGGCCCGGACGTCGGTCGCGGCGCCAACTTCTGCGAACGGGCGCACGACGGCGCGATCGCGCAGCCGGCCAACACGCTGTCCAACCTCGGCTTCGTCGTCGCCGGCCTCCTGATCGCCCTGCACGCCCAGCGCCGGACGGCGGCGCAGCCGGGTGTCGAGCACGTCATGTCGACCACCGTCGCCACGTTCTACGCGTGCGTCGTCGTGCTGCTCGGGCCCGGCTCCGCCGCCATGCACGCCACCCAGAGCGAGTGGGGCGGCCACCTCGACATGCTGAGCATGTACCTCGTCGCCGGCTTCGCCGCGGCCTGGGCGTGGGTGCGCTGGACCCGGCGCGGCACCGCGTCGTTCGTGGTGGCGTACGTCGTCTGCGTCGCGGCGTGCGAGCTCGTTGGGCTGTGGCCCGACCCGGTCCCCGTCGTGCACTACTCCGGCAACCTCGCCTTCGGTGTGCTGCTGGTCGTGGCCGTCGTGCTGGAGACCGCGCTGTGGCGCCGCGGCGAGACCAGCCGGGTCTTCCGCCACGGCGTCGTCGCACTGGCCTCGATGCTGGTCGCCTTCACCATCTGGCTGCTCAGCAACGCCGGGTGGTGCGACCCCGACTCGTTGATGCAGGGCCATGCTGCCTGGCACCTGCTGTGCGCCGTGTCGGCGTACTGGCTCTACCGGCTCTACGCCTCCGAGCGCACGACCCGGTAGGCAGCGCCTGCCCACCCGCGGGGGTGGTCCACGCCACATCCGGCCAATCCGTCCGCTCCACCTGCACCGAAGTCGACGGTCACACCAGCCGGGCCACGGTCCCGGCGGGCCGCCGGAGGCGCGGCGTCCTTGAACGCACAGCGACATCCCTGGATGGAGTACGCATGTTCGGCAAGGCAGTAGTCACAGACATGATCAACCGGAGCGCGGAGAACGAGGCCGACCGGCGCCTGTTCCTGAAGTCGGCCGGCATCGCCGGTCTCGGCGTGGTCGGTGCGGGTGCGCTCGGCGCGACCACCGCCGCCCCGGCGCAGGCAGCGGGGATCAGCGACGGCGCGGTGCTCAACTTCGCCCTCAACCTGGAGTACCTGGAGGCGGAGTTCTACTCCTACGCCTTCTACGGCCACGGCATCGACGACAAGCTGACGTCGGGCAAGGGCAAGAAGGGTGGCGTGATCGGCGGCAAGAAGGTCAACTTCCAGACGCCTGCCATCTACAACTACGCCAAGGAGATCGCCTGGGACGAGCTGCACCACGTGCAGTTCCTCCGCAAGGCGCTCGGCGGCGCCAAGGTCGCGCGGCCGCAGATCGACCTGCAGAACAGCTTCACCGCAGCCGCGACCGCGGCCGGCCTGATCCAGCCCGGCCAGACCTTCGACCCGTTCGCCAACGAGAACAACTTCCTTCTCGCGGCCTACCTGTTCGAGGACGTCGGCGTCACGGCCTACAAGGGCGCGGCACCGCTGATCTCCAACAAGACCTACCTGGAGGCGGCGGCCGGCATCCTCGCCGTCGAGGCCTACCACGCGGGTCTCGTCCGCTCGGCGCTCTACTCGAAGGACATGCAGGACGCGGCGCGTGCGATCTCCAACGCCCGCGACAGTCTCGACGGCAAGGGCAACCGGGACCAGCCCATCGGCACCGCGACCTCGGCCAACATCACGCCCGTTGACCGCAACGGCATCGCCTTCAGCCGGTCCGCCGGCGAGGTGCTCAACGTGGTCTACCTCAACCCGAAGTCGGTCACCAAGGGCGGCTTCTTCCCCCAGGGCGTCAACGGCGCGATCAACAAGAGCGCGTGATCGTCGTGCCGGCGACCGAGCTGCTCGGCATGTTCGTGCTCGGCCTCGTGGTGCTGCGCGCCTCATGGCTGGCCACGCACCCGTCGGTGCACCACGCCGCGATGCGGCCCGCCCACTGGTCGGCCGAGGTCGACCGCGTGCTGAGCCGCCAGCCGGCGAAGCACCGGGCCTGAGCGTTTCCCCTCCCCGGACGGTCCGGGCGCCGCATGGCGTCCGGACCGCCCCGGGGCAGCTGAGAGGACACCCCACATGTTCGGCATCGGACTTCCTGAGCTCGCCGTCATCGCCTTCTTCGGCGTGGTGCTGCTCGGGCCCGACAAGCTCCCCGGGCTGGCCAAGCAGCTGGCCCACGGGATCAAGACCGCCAAGCGGATGGGTGACTCCGTCCGTGACGACCTGCGCTCCTCGCTCGGCGACGACTACGCCGATCTCGAGCTGCGCGACCTCAACCCGCGCGAGCTCATCCGTCGTCAGGTCGAGGAAGCGCTCGCCGAGCGCGACGAGGAGGACGAGGTCGACGACGAGACCGTCGAGGAGATCGTCGACGAGGTCCTCACCCCCGCAACACCCGATGAAAGGAAGACCGCATGACTTCCACCACGACGCCCCTCCTGATCGGAGGGCTGGGCGGCACGGAGCTGCTCATCATCCTCGCCGTCCTGCTCCTGCTCTTCGGAGCCTCCAAGCTCCCCGAGCTGGCCCGCGGCTCCGGCCAGGCCCTGCGCATCTTCAAGTCCGAGACCAAGGGACTGATGGACGACGACAAGTCGGACACGAAGGACACGAACGCCGAGCCGAAGCACGTGGCCGCCCCGGCTGACGTGGCCGTCGACCCGATCATCGTCGAGACGTCCCGCGGCCAGGACGCCTCGCGCGGCTGAGAGGACCAGCAATGTCGATCGCCAGTGTCACCGACATGCTCCGTGTCGCACCCAGCCATCCCGGCTCGACCCCCGGGACGATGTCGTTGGCCGGCCACCTCCGTGAGCTGCGGGCCAGGCTGATCCGGTCCGCACTCGTCCTGGTGGTGGCGTTCGGCGTCTCGCTCCTGTTCTTCGACCCGCTCCTCGCGCTGGTCCTCGGCCCCTACAACCAGGCTCGCGACCTGGTGGGGGCGGACACCACGACCTCGGCGTACGTCGCCGGGGCCACGGGGCCGCTGATGCTCCACCTCAAGCTCTGCGGCGTCGCCGCCCTCATGGCCGCCAGCCCCTACTGGCTGTGGCAGGCCTGGGCGTTCGTCGTCCCCGGGCTGCTCGAGCGCGAACGGCGGTGGTCGCGCGTCTTCGCGCTGGTCGCCGGTCCCCTGTTCATCGGGGGCGTGGCCCTGGGTTACTACGTGCTCCCCAAGGGCCTCGGCGTGCTGATCGGCTTCACGCCCGACGGCCTCGAGAACCTGGTGGAGTTCGGCGACTACTTCTCCTTCTTCACCCGGATGCTGCTGGTGTTCGGCCTCGCCGTCGAGCTGCCGTTCTTCCTGGTGCTGCTCAACCTCGCCGGTGTCGTGACCGGCGCGCAGCTCGGGCAGCACCGGTCGATCATCATGATGGCGACCGTGGTCTTCGCGGCGGTCGCGACGCCGTCCACCGATCCGTTCTCGATGCTCATGCTGGCCGTCCCGATGATGGTGCTCTTCCTCGTCGCGGAGGTCATCACGCGCGCCGTCGACCGTCGCCGCGCCGCCCGCGCGCTCGCCCAGGTGCGGATCGGGGACTGACGTGTTCCAGACCACGAGGTACGCCGCTCCCCCGACGCGTCGCCGGAGTGCCGACGCCGAGGTGACGCCCACACGTCCCGGACGCATCTGGCCGCTCCTGGGCCCGGCGTTCGTGACCGCCGTGGCCTACGTCGACCCGGGCAACTTCGCGACCAACATCGCGGCCGGGTCGGGCTACGGCTACCTGCTGGTGTGGGTGGTCGTGGTCAGCAACATCATGGCGATGCTCATCCAGTACCTCTCCGCCAAGGCCGGCGTCGCGACGGGCCTCAGCCTCCCGGCGCTGTGCCGCGAGCACCTCCCTCGCCCGGTCGTGAAAGGGCTCTGGGGACAGGCCGAGCTGGTCGCCATCGCCACCGACCTCGCCGAGGTCGTGGGCGGCGCGCTGGCGCTCAAGCTGCTCTTCGACCTGCCGCTCCTGGTGGGCGGCACCATCACCGCGGTCGTGGCCTTCGCCCTGCTGGCGGTCAAGGGCGCCGGGCACCGGCACTTCGAGACCGTGATCATCGGCCTGCTCGGGGTGATCCTCGTCGGGTTCGTCTATGACATCGCCATCAGCGGCGTCGACGCGATGGCGGTGCTCGACGGCACCCTCCCGCGCTTCGACGGGATCGACAGCGTCGTGCTCGCCGCCGGCATGCTCGGCGCGACGGTCATGCCCCACGCGATCTACCTCCACAGCGCACTCACCAGTGAGCGGCTGCACGCCCGCACCGACGAAGCGCGGCGCACGGTCATGCGCGGCCAGCGCATCGACGTGGTGACGGCCATGACGATCGCCGGGTTGATGAACCTCTCGCTGCTCCTCGTCGCCGCCTCCGCGCTGGCGGGTCGTGGCATCGACACCATCGAGGGGGCGTACGCCGGCCTCGGCGAGACGCTGGGCACCGGCGCCGCACTGCTCTTCGCCCTCGGGCTGCTCGCCTCGGGGTTCGCCTCCAGCAGCGTCGGCACCCTGTCGGGCCAGGTCGTGATGGAGGGGTTCCTGCGACGACGGATCCCGCTGACCGTCCGGCGGCTCGTGACGTTGCTGCCGGCGGTCGTCGTCCTCGCCCTCGGCGTGGACCCGACCGCTGCGCTGGTGGCCTCGCAGGTCGTCCTGTCCTTCGGAATCCCCTTCGCACTGGTGCCGCTGGTGTGGTTCACCGCGCGCCGCGACGTGATGGGGTCGCTGGTCAACCGGCGGGTGACGACCGTGGCGGGGGTCGCGGCCGCGGGGGCGATCATCGTCCTCAACGTCGTGCTGCTCGTGCAGCTCGCCACCTGAGGCACCGGGTCGCCGGGGCTACGCCTCGGAGCTGATCAGCACCTGACGCGGCTCCTCGTCCCGGGAGCGCCGCGCGGCGACGGCGCCGACGACGAGGCCCATCAGCACGCCGGGCACCACCCAGCGCCAGCCGGCGAGCGAGAACCACGCCGTCCCGGGCTCGGCGGGAGCCGGTGCGGGCGCCGGGGCAGGGGTGGCACCGCCCGGGATCGAGACCACCTCGGGAGCGACCGAGTCGTCCAGCACCTGGGTCAACACGGCCGCGAGCTCCTCCGGCTGGTCGACCTCGGCCCACCCGCCGTCGCCCTCGGCCGAGAAGGTCGTCATGACCCACGCTGTCCCGTCGGGGGCGACGTGGACGCGGTCGAAGCGCCACGGCATCACGTCGTGGACCATCCAGGTGAGGTTGTAGTCGTCACCAGCGCCACCGGGCGCCAGCGGCTTGCCTCGTGTCTCGTCGGCGGGCAGCAGCCCCAGCAGGGCGTCGTACGCCGCATCGTCGTAGTAGAGGGCGCCGGCCGACTGGCCGGGCTGGGTGATGAGCACGCTCGTCGGTCCGCCTGCGTGGGACGCAGCCGGCAGTCCCACGGCAGCGGCAAGGGCGAGTACGGCGACGGCCAGGATCCTGCGCATGGCTCCTCCTCGGGACGGGTTGCCGGGGATACACCGCCGCGCCGGTCGGGGTTCCGTCAGTCGACGGACTCGGCGATCTGCGTCGCCTCGGCCAGGTCGAGGTCGCCCTCCAGCCGCAGGGTGAGGTCGCCGTCGAGCCACAGCAGGGTCGGGCCGGCCAGGCGGGACGGGAGGTCCCGCACCGAGCCACCGTCGGGGACCACGGTCACCCGGTGCGCCGTCGGCAGCCAGAGCGCCTCGGTCCCGGCGACGAGGACGCGCTCGGCCTGGTCGGCGGTCTTCCAGAAGATCGGCTCGACGTCGCCGCGCAGCTCGTCGAGCCGGACCGTGCCGTCCTCCGCCGTCCAGCTGAGCGACACCACCTGCCGGTCCGCCGAGACCTCCACGCCGTCGGGCGCACCGAGCTCGGCAGGAACGACGGGCGTGAAGCCGGCGAGCCGCTCCGCGCGCTCGAGGTCGGGCGTGCCCGGCGCCGGCGGCACCGTCGGCGTCTCGGTGACGGGATCACCGGACGTCACCGAGACCCCGGGCAGGCCGAGCCAGCCGCGGATCTCCGCACCCACCGGGGAAGCCACGACGCCGACGCCGAGCAGGCCGGCGACCAGGCCGGCCAGCCAGCGCCGCCACCGCCGGCGCGGACGGGTCCTGACGACGCGGTCCATCACGGCCCGCTCGAGGCCGTCCGGGACCGGCACCTGCAGGTCGGCGGCCAGTGCGGACAGCCGCTCCTCCAGTGCGTCAGGCATGGTCCACCTCCTCGATCGTCGTGGCGAGGTCGTCGCGCAGCCGCGCGAGGCCCCTGCTCAGCCGGGACTTCACCGTGCCCCGGGGCACGCCGAGCACGACGGCCGTGGCCGCCTCGTCGAGCTCGAGCAGGTAGCGGCAGGCCACCACGTGGGAGAGCTTGTCGGGCAGCCTCCCGACCGCCGCGAGCAGCCGCTCCCGGTCCTCGCGGCCGACCACCTCCGCGGACGGGTCGAGCAGGTCGGTCAGCGGTGGGCGGGCCTCCCGCGCCTCACGACCGGCACGTCGTACGGCGGAGCGGTGGGCGTTGCGGGTCTCGTTGGCGACGATCCGGAGCAGCCACGGCCGGAACGGCCGGTCCGCGTGGAACGAGCCCAGCGACCGGTACGCCTTCACCAGCGCCTCCTGCACCACGTCCTCGGCGTCGCTCCCCGCCCCCAGGAGGGCGGCTGTGCGCATCGCCACCGGGGCGTGCCGGCGCACGAGGACGGCGTACGCGTCGGTGTCCCCGGCGCGCACCCGGCCGACCAGGTCGGCGTCGTCCACGAAGTCGTGGCTGCCGTCGTCGGTGCTGATCGTCCCTCCCGTCCCTCGACCCCAAGAACTGGGCTCCAGCACCGTGTCTACACCGCCGAGACGGTCACGGTTCCGCGAAGCGCGTGGGACGGAGCGTGCGGGTCGGGTCAGGCGTTGCCGTCGACGTAGCGACCGTCGGGGGTGACCGGGTTGTCCTCGTTGATGGCCTCGACGGCCTCGGTGAGCTCGGCCTGGGCCAGCGGCGGACGGCGATCGAGGTGGATGCCGGCGATCATGCAGCGCACGGACCCGCCGGCGAGCTCGATGGTCGGGATGTCGACCGCGACGATCTCGCACGTCTCCTCGATCGCCGCCACCTGCTCGGGACGCAGGGACCGCTTCGCCCGGGCGGACATGGCCATCACGTAGCGGCGCCGCCCCTCCGGCGTACGACCGCACAGCTCGACCGCGTTGCCGGCGAACTCGCGGATCTGCTCCTCGGTCAGCTCGATGATCGTGCGGCCGGTCACCGCGAGCCGCTCGCGCACCTGCTCGCGGCGCTGCTCGTCGGGGATCATGTCGAGGGCGATCATCGCGACGTCGGTGCCGATGCAGGCGATGACGTTGGTGTGGTAGACCGGCACGTCGTCGGAGTCGACGGCGTCGAAGGCCATCGGCTCGTAGTTGAAGTCGGTGCAGAAGCGCTCGAGCACCGTGGCGTCGGCGCGGTGGCTGCGCGCGGTGTAGGCCACGCGCGAGACGTGGTCGAGCACCATCGCACCGGTGCCCTCGAGGAAGATGCCGTCCGGCTCGAGGCCCGAGTAGTCGATGATCTCCTGGACGCGGTACTCCGACTTGAGCATCTCCAGCACGTCGGCACGCCGCTCGTGGCGGCGGTTGGAGGCGTACATCGGGTAGACCGCCACGGTGCCGCCGGCGTGGGTGGAGACCCAGTTGTTGGGGAACACGCTGTCGGGGCGGGTGTGGTCGTCGTCGTCGAAGACGTGGACCCGTACGCCGACGGCGCGCAGGGCCTCGGCCAGCGAGTCCATCTCGGCCATCGCCTTGGCCGCCGTGGATTCCTCCGTCTGTCCGGCCGGGGCGTCGGCCTGGAACGCGTTGTCGGCCGCGGTCGCTGGATTGGGGACGAAGCTGGTCGCGCGGACGAGGATCACTGCAGAGGGGGCCTGGGCACTCACGGGAGGAATGTAGGGCACCCGCGCTCGGTCCTCAGAACCCGCGCGATCCACCACCGCCGCCGCCCCGCGAGCCACCGCCCCCGCCGAAGCTTCGCGACCCTCCGCCGCCGCCCCCGTGGGAGCCACCGCCCCCGCCGGAGCCGCCACCGAAACCGCCCCCGCCGGAGCTGCGCCGGCT